>JAWLFY010000158.1:0-11108 GCA_041685355.1 Pirellulaceae bacterium
TCGTAAGAAACTCTCATTCTCTATTCCAAACCGGTTTATCCCGGCACTCCATCGCTGCGATGTCCGAATGTTGAATGAAGTATGCTGATCGATGCTAGGTGAAGCGGAGGCGGGCTCTGCTGAGGAGCAACCCGTCGAGGAATAGCCTGGTCTGCGATGCGCCGAAGGTGCTTCGCGTCCTCCGTCGGTGTTTGCCGGCGGAGGACTCTCTCGAGCTTGTCCGCGTTCGCTCGCATCCTCACTTCGGACATCGCAGCAATGCCTCCAAAACCTACGTTCTGGGCAGTTGCCACTAAAATCGCGGAACAACCTCTTTGTTAGCGGAGCGGCGCAAGCCGCCCCCCGTGCTTCGAGGGTTCTTGCATGGCGGACGTGACGACCGCCCGACGTCGCGGCTCCTGGTACATTCCGATCAGTTATCTGGCGAGAAATTCGACATCGCGTGTCGAATTGATCGCCACTTCATGGCCCGCGGCGACGCGTTCATGATCCCACGCCTGCCGTGATACGCCGATCGAACGTGTCCTTGCCGAGGCGTCGGCGTTATTTTCTCGCTCGCCTTTCCGATCGGACCAAGCGGCCCGACAATTGCTTCGGTGACGAGTCGTCAGCCCGACGACGGCGATTCATTCGCGCCGGAGATGTCGATTCGCCGTGCCACCGAAGTCACCGAGTGCGATTTGATGACCACTCCCGCCGATGCGGACCCACCGGACGACGACAAGGAGCCGGATCCGTCGGATCAACACCAAGCGTCTCCCGCGTCCTTGGGCCCCGAACGAGAAGGAGTCAGGATTCTCGAATCGGAATCGCTGCTTGAGGGGCGACGTGAAGTCTGGATCCGTCACGGGAACGAAATGTATCGATTGCGGGCGACCGCCGCGGGCCGGTTGCATTTCTCGAAGTGAAGCTCGCCTCGCCACGCGACGAAACGTGATACGACGGTCGCCCACGAAGACCCCCCGCCCGTTTCCGGGCACCAACTCCGACCCCGTCGCTACTCCGACCCGGCCTCCTCGTTCGAGATCACGACCGGGCTGACCCACTGCCACCGTTCATTCGGCGACGGCAACGTCTCCGGCGAATCGGGATCGGGCCGCTTCGACTCGGGCTCGCCCGATTCCGAGTCGCCCGATTCCGGCTGACCCGATTCCGGCTGCCCCGGGTCCGGCTGACCGGGGTCCGGCTGACTCGGATCGGGGCCGCCTGGATCGCGCGGATCGCCCCCGCCCGGTCCGCCCTCGGGGATCGGCTCGCTCAACGGCTCGTTCGGGTCGCGGGGCAGAGGAAGTTCGCCGATCCACAGCGGACATTCCAGCACGCCTCGATCGGTCGTGCGAGACGGCCCGAGCGGTCTCATTTGGCCACCATCCACCACCACGTCACCCGACTGGAACGGTCCCACGCCGAGGTACCAGTTGCTCTCGCTGACACTCTGGTTCTCCTCGATCCCCGACTGCCACACCCCGCCGCCGGTGTCGACGCGATAGGCGAACACGCCGACCTTCGCGACGCCGATGTGGATGATCTTCTTGACGATCGCGATCTCCGGCAACGTCGCGGGGGCCCCGAGCAACATCGCGGGAACCGTCGTTTGCGGGATCCCGATTAACGTTTCGTGCTGCGCCGTCGCCACCGCCCCGGCGCGGGCCTCCACCACGACGTCCGCCAAATCGGCCTCATTGACCAACCGGACACCGCTCGCCAACAGGTGCTGCCGCAGCGCGCCGGTGAGATAGCCGTTATAGGTGACGTCCCCAAGGTTCGACGTGTCCAAAAACACCCGCTGACCCGCTAACACCTGAAGCCCCAGCCGACCCACCGATCGATCGATCGAGTGCGACAAAAGCATTTCCTCGGACGCGCTGCGAGCCGTGTGGGTAAGACGTGACGTGCCGCATCCCACCACTACGGCAAACCCGACAAGCACCATCGGGACGAGCCACGTCCCGCCGGCTGACCGTCCCCGGCCCCAACGCACGTTGACGACACGATCCGGCGAAGACGCGTCCCACCGGCGTAGCGGCGGGATCGTGAATCGTTTCGTTCCGGCGGGCATGTGCGACCCTGTGAGCGGGATCCGGGCGTACTCTCCTTAGAATCGGTCCATCCGGAGGATCCCTCGAATCCGATCCCCGCCCCTGCCACGACCGAAACGACCGTCAAAGTTCGCCCGACCCGACGACGCGAGCGTCCACGTGACGCCCCGCTCCAGCTGTTCCGCGGAAGGAGTGCAATCGAGGTGCTGAACAATCGTCGCGGAGCAGGAACCTTTCGTAACGCAAGTCGTCTTTCCGGAGCATCGTGAAGACTTCCCGATGTGTAGTCCTGTTGAACAGTCCAAGACGTTTCCCTTGCTCTTCAAGATGCCGACCGGGCCGGGCCATTACTTCGGCAGGTCCGCCGCAGGAGTCGCTACAAGCAGCGTTCCCGACCGCAGTCGGAATCACGCGAAATCCGTGAGTCTCGTCCGGCTCCGTCGTCCAACGTGACCGGGAGACACTGGCGAAGCGGAGACGACCAGGAAACACTCCCGAAGCGGAAACGATCTGTTCGGCTCGTTCGAAGAGAGGGACTGCCCCCTTTTCGGACAGCCCGTTATCGTCCGTCGCCGGTGTAGAGGATCTTTCCGTCTTTGGGCGTCTGAGGCCATGGCGTCTCGCCGGGCGGCCACGATTGCGGTTGCGTCGCCCGGATCGCCTCGACGTGGTCCTTGATCCATTGGGGGACGTTGGCGTTTTCGTCACGGCCGTAAATGTAAGGCAACGCCGGTTCCATCAACTCGGGAAGCTCACCCAACGGGGGCCGCTCTTCCGCCAACTCGTCCAGCCTCGCCTTCATCGCCGACACCCTCTCCGGGTGTTTGGCGGCGACGTCCGTGGTTTCCGACGGATCGCTTCCGATGATGACAACTACCCAGCGTCCCCCAAAGGCTTCACGCCCCCTCGCCCTCACCAGAACGCTTCGGGGTGCCCGTCGCCGTCCCCAAACGCTCGGTCGCCGCGGCGGTCGGCGGGTGAAACGTCCCCCAACCCGCCGAGTCGCCCGCGGGCGGCAAGTCCGACTCCGACCCATCGCTCACATGAAGATGCGCCTTCGCGACAAAGTGCGCCGTGACCGGCGCCGTGATAAACAAAAAGAACGTGATCAACAACTCCTGTATCGACAACCGACCCTCGGGGACCCCGAAATATAACATCGACGCGACCAGATAACCGCCGACACCCAACGTCGTCGCCTTCGACGGCCCGTGAAGCCGGCTCATCAGGGTCGGCAACTTCAACAACCCGAACGAACCGACGAGCACGAAAATCCCCCCGACCACCAGGTGGAACGCGATCAACATCTCTACGAAACCGCTCATCCCGCTCTCCCTATTCGATCACGTCGCCGCGCAGCAAAAATCGACAATAGGCCACCGTCGAAATGAAGCTGAACATCGCCATCAGCAACGCCGATTCGAAATACAACGTCGTGTCCGATCGGATCCCATACAAAATGATCAACGCGATCGTGTTCACGACCATCGTGTCGACCGCGAGCACCCGGTCGACCACCGTCGGGCCGATCACCAATCGACACAAATTCATCAGCAAGGCGAGTGACACGGCCGTAAAGCCGAACGCCAACGCGTAGTCGATCATCACACGACCTCGATCATGGTAGAAACAGCCCGATCCTGCGTTCGTAACGGGTCTTGATCCGACGCACCATCGCCTGCTCGTCCGCGACGTCCAAACAGTGCACCAGCAACGTTCGCCCGTCGGCCGACAAGTCGCTCGCGACCGTCCCCGGCGTCAACGTGATCGTCGCCGCCAACACCGTGATCGCCTCCGGGCTCACCACGTCCAACGGGACCGCCACCCATCGACTCCGCAATTCGCTCGCGCGGCGAAACACGATCCAGTACGCGACCTGCAGGTTCGCGATCACGATGTCGATCAACAATACGGCCAAAAAAATTAGCACCCGCCAAGGACGCCGGATCTTCGGCCGCTGTGGCCAAAAATGGGCCGTGTAGATCGGGATCCAAACCCCCAGAACGATCCCGACCAAAAGCCCACCCGGCCCAAAGCTGTTCAACAACGCCATCCATAATCCGACAAGCACCAACGTCAAAAACGGGTGCGGCAGCCAGCGTCGCAAAAACCCCTCGTTTTCCTGTCCACCGTGACCGGCGTCTGCCCCAATCATTTCCTCTCCCCCTCGTCGTCGCCCAACGCTGACCCGTCACCCGGCCCCGCCCCGTCACCCGGCCCCGCCTCATCGCCCAACACCGCTTCGACGTATCCCGACGGCTCGAACAGCTGCGCCGCGGTGGCGTCAAAATAACGCGTCATCGGCCCGCCAAAACCTGTCACACCGACCAACATCACCAACAACGCCCCGGTCGCCACCATCGGCAACACGATCGGATGTCGTGACGACGTCTCCAACCGACCCTCCACCGCGCCCCCTTTCCAAAACAACACGCTCCCGGCCGCGGCGAATCCGATCAGCGCCAACATCGACGTCCCCAAGATCGCCGCCCACCCCCAGCCCCAACCCGTGGTGCCACGCAACGCGTCCAGGATCAACAGTTTGCCGACGAACCCCGACAAGGGCGGCATCCCGATCACCGCGATCGCGGTGACGAAATACATCGCCCCGATCAGCCCGTCGTGCGCGAACCGAGGCGACGCCGTCAACGCGTCCCCGAACCCCGGGCGGCGAATGATCACCGCGTCGACGATCAAGAACAACGCCGCGATCGCTAACGTCGAATGCACCAAGTAATACAACGCCGCCGACCCGCTCTCCGGCGTGAACCCCGCCACGGCGATCAACAACGTCCCCATCGACCCGAGCGCGGCGAAACTCGCCTGTTGCCCCAAACTCCGCGACGCCAACACCCCGACCATCCCGACCCCGAGCGTCGCGAACGCGGCCGGAACCAGCCACCGTGCGGCGAACCACGCGTCCTCCCCCGCGGTCTCGCCGAACGCCAGCACGAACACCCTCAGAATCGCGTACGCGCCGACCTTCGTCATCACCGAAAACAACGCCGCGACCGGACCCGACGCGTTCGCGTAAGTCCCCGGCAACCAAAACTGCAACGGCACCGCCGCCGACTTGATCCCGAACACCACCAGTAACAGTGACCCGCCGGCGTACAACAGCGGCCGGTCCCCCGGCGAAACCTCCGGAACCTTGACCGCCAAGTCCGCCATGTTGAGCGTTCCCGTCACCCCGTAAATCAGCCCCAACGCGAACAAGAACAGCGTCGAACCGACCAGGTTCACCACCACGTACTGGATCCCCGCCCGGAGCCGCGCCGCACCTCCCCCGTGCACCATCAACCCGTACGACGCGATCAACAACACCTCAAAAAACACGAACAGGTTAAACAGGTCCCCCGTCAAAAACGCCCCGTTGAGCCCCATCAATTGGAACTGGAACAACGGATGAAAATGCGCCCCGCGGCGGTCGCAGCCGTTGATCGCGTACAACAAAACGGCCAACCCCAGCACCGCCGTCAGCACCAACATCAACGCCGACAGCCGGTCCAACACCAACACGATCCCGAACGGGGGCGGCCAATCGCCGAGCGAGTAGATCCGCGTCTCCCCGTCCGCCGCCATCCCGAGCTGCAATAACCCGACCAACACCAACGACACCGCCGAACCGACCGAGAATACCCTCGCCAGCACGATGTCGTGACGCACCGCCAACGCCAACAACGGCGCCACGATCGCCGGCAACAAGATCGGCAAGATCATCCAGTGGTTCATTCCCGATCCCTCGCCACCGACTCTTCCGGACCCAACAGGTCGACGTGATCCCCCTCACTCTCGAAATAACCCCTCACCGACATCACCAAAATCAACGCCGTCATCCCGAACGAAATCACGATCGCCGTCAACACCAACGCTTGCGGGATCGGGTCCGCGTGCGGGACGTCCTGAGCGCTCGGGTCGAGCACGATGTCAGCCCGGTTGGTCTCCAAACGCCCCGTCGTGAACAGGAACAGGTTCGTCGCGTACGTCAACAACGTCAGCCCGATCACGACCGTGAACGTCCGCGTGCTGAGCGTCAGGTAAACCCCCGCCGCCGTGATCACCGCGACCGCACTGGCGATCAAAATTTCCATCTCTAGTGTCCCTCCCCGTTCGGACCCGCCCCCGCGACCGACGCTTGCCCCATGTCCTTCCCGTCACCCGACCCGTCGGCCGACGGGTCGACGTCCATCGGTTCGACGTTCACCAATTCCCGGTTCGTCTGCTGTCCCACCCGCGACAGCTGAGCGAGCGCCAACATCACCCCGCCGACCACCGTCAAAAACACCCCCAAGTCGAACGCGATCGTGCTGGAAAGCTCAAAGTCCCCCACCACCGGCCAGTGAAAATGGTGATAGCCGCTGGTCAAAAACGGCATCCCCAACACCATCGCCGAGACCCCCGTCGCGGCCGCGATCAACGCCCCACCGCCGATCAACGCGTGGTAGTCGAAGCGGACCTGACGCTCCGCCCATCCGAAACCGCTCGCCATGTACTGCATGATCAACGCGATCGCCACGATCAACGCCGCGATGAAACCGCCCCCGGGCAGGTTGTGCCCCCGCAGAAAAATGAACGCGCTGACCATCAACGCCAACGGCAACATCACGCGAGTCACGACGACCATCACCAACGGGTGCCGACCCGGCGACATCCCACCCTCGGGAGACCAAGCCGCCAACCGCGCCGCCAAAGGCCCTCGCGACATCGCGTCGAGCAACGCGAAAATCACCAACGCCGCGATCCCCAAAACCATGATCTCACCAAACGTGTCGAACCCGCGGAAATCGACCAGGATCACGTTCACCACGTTCGTCCCGCCGCTCCCCGCATAAGCCTCCCGCCAGTAGTACTCCGAAAGCGATTCGAAGTCGCGGGTCATCGTCGCCCACGTCACCCCCCCCGCCGCCAACCCCGCGGCCGTCGCCAACACGCCGTGCAGCCCACGTGAGACCGGTCCCCGATCCGCCACCGACGTCTTGGGCAAAAAGTACAACGCCAACAACATCAGGATTAGCGTCACGACCTCGACCGAGATTTGTGTCAAAGCCAAGTCAGGGGCCGACAAGAAAATGAATGCCAACGAACAGATCAGCCCGATCACGTTGACGACGATCAACGCCACCAACCGTTCGCGATGCTTCAATACGACGATCACACACGACGCCAACAACAGCCCCCAACCGACCAACAACACCGGACCGACCGATAGCAGCGGACGATTCCCCGACTCGTAACGCTGGCCCCAAAAACCGAACGCCGCGACGACCAACGCCGCCCCGATCAAGAGGAACAGATACCGCCGCAGCGACCCGTTGTGCAGCCCCACCGTCAACCACCGCGCCCCACGCGTCGCGGCGCCCACCGTGCCGTCGAATAACACCTTCGCGTCGGGCACCGGCGTCGCCTCCCACGCGACCCCGAGCCAACGGTGGATGAGCACCGCCGCGACCCCGGCGGCGATCGCGATCGTCGACATCGTCACCGCCGGCGTCCAGCCGTGCCACAACGAAAGATGAAACTCCGGCGGTGCCACCTGCAACACCGCCCCCGAAGCCGCACGCACGATCCCCCCGACAAACGTCTCGGGAAACAGCCCCGACACGATCACCAATACGACCAACACCGTCGGCGGCAGCCACAACCCCGCGCCAGGGTCGTGAGGATGACGCGGATAATCGTCTCGGCGACGGCCTCCAAAAACGTGAGCCGCATAACGGACCGAATACGCCACCGAAAACAGCGACGCGATCGTCACCCACCACCCGAGCACCTGGTCGGAACCGCCCCACGACGTGTGCGAGACCTCCTCCAACATCATCTCTTTCGAGAGGAACCCGCCCAGCGGCGGAAAGCCGGCCATCGACGCCGCCGCCACGATCCCCATCGTCGCCGTCACCGGCATCAGCCCCGCCAAACCGCCGAGGCGACGCAGGTCCCGCGTCCCCGTCTCGTGGTCGATGATCCCCGCGTTCAAGAATAACGCCGCCTTGAACGCCGCGTGACTGATCACGTGCACCATGCAGGCCACCACCGCGGCCGGCGTCGAAAACCCCAGCAACATCGTCATCAGCCCCAAATGGCTGACCGTCGAGTACGCGAGCAACCCCTTCAAGTCGTCCTGGAACAACGCGATCACCGCCCCGATCGCCATCGTCACCGCCCCGACCGTGGCCACCGAATAAAACCACACGTCAGTCCCCGACAACACCGGCCACAGCCGCGCCATCAAGAACACCCCCGCCTTGACCATCGTCGCCGAATGCAGATACGCCGACACCGGCGTCGGGGCCGCCATCGCCCGCGGCAACCAAAAATGAAACGGGAACTGCGCGCTCTTGGTGAAACAACCCAACAACACCAGCCCCACGATCCACGGGTACATCGCCGATTCCCGGACCGCGTCCCCCGATCCCAGCAGCCCCGATCCGGCAGACCCCAACAACTCGTACGTCCCGGCGACCTCGCCGAGCAACATCACCCCCCCGATCAACGCCAGCCCCCCGCCGCCGGTCACCGCCAAGGCCATCCGCGCGCCCTGACGGCCCGCCGCCGTGTGACCCCAAAATCCGATCAACAGGAACGACGACAGACTCGTCAGCTCCCAAAAAATCAGCAACAACAAGAGGTTGTTCGACAGCACGACCCCGACCATCGCCGCCTGGAACAACAACAAGTACGTATAGAAATTCCCCATCGCGTCGCCGGCCGCCAAATAAAATCGGGCGTAGATCACGACCAGCAGCCCGATCCCCAGAATCATCCCGGCGAACAACAGCCCCAGCCCGTCGACGAAGAACTGCACGTCCAGCCCGACCGCCGAGAGCCACGGCCAATCCGCCCGGACCACCTCGCCACGCATCACCGCCGGCACGTTCGTCAGCAACAACGCCAACGCCAACGTGTTCACCGAGCCCGCGGCGATCGCGCACGCGCCCCGGCTCGAACGGATCATCAGCGCCGGCAAGATCGCCCCGAGGAAAGGGAGCAACACGATCAGGGCGAGGCTCATCAGTAGTGATCCGTCGACGTCTCGAAGCCGTGCGGGTGACCTATCGGGGTCGATATCGTCTTCTCAAACGTCCCGGCCCACAACCCACCCACCGCCCCCGATCCGCCTCCGCCACTCGGCCCCTCGCGAAATGCGTCCCTGCTCGACATGCCAGCCCCCTCGGAAGGCCAGCCCCGTCGAAATGCGCGTCCAGGTAAGTTGCTGATCCAGTCGACACGCTGGCCCCGTCGACATGCGACGGCGAGGCGATCTCAAGCGGATGCGCCCAGAATCCCGCGTTCTTCGCGGTGATGTGGCGGTTCAGTCGCTCTCGCCGGAATCGCAGCTCATCGGCGGGGCTCCCGCCTATCCGCACGGACAGCATGACGACGGGACGTGGCACCTCCGCCATCGGGTCGTCCGATCGATCGGTCACCGCAGGGGCGCAAATCCGGAGCATCGCCTCCACATTCCCTGGCCGCCAAAACGCCCCGCTGCACTGCGGACACAGATTCGCCATCCGCCAGATGGTGCTCGCGATCGCACCGACGCCGACAACAACGTGTCGCGATTCGGCTACGATGAGCAAGGCAATCAAACATTCATCCGCGACCCGCTGGGCCACGAAACCCGGTTCACCTTCACCGATCGCGGGATGCAAGCCACCCGCACCCTCGGCCTCGGCGATGAAGGCATTCTCGGTACCGCCGACGAAAGCACCCAAACGATCGACTACACCTTCGTCGAGATCGCCCAGCGGGTCCACGGCACGGACGAGGCCGGTCAGCCGATCGACGAAACCCACGTCTTCGGCCACGACGGGCACGGAAGCGTCCGCGTCCTCTACGACTTAGCAGGAACGGTCGAGCACATCGCCCAAGCCTTTACCTTCGCCGCCTACGGTGAACTCCTCGCCGTACACGGCCCCGACGCCGTCGCCGTACCCAGTACGGCCCGCCTCACCAGCCTCGGCTACTCCGGCGAACACTTCGACGCCCGCGCCCAGCAGCAATACCTCCGAGCCCGCTGGTACGACCCGGCAAGCGGCCGTTTCAACCGCCTCGATCCCTTCGCCGGCAACATGCAGGACCCCCAAAGCCTGCACAAGTACGCGTACGTGCATGGGGATCCGATATCGAACACTGATCCAAGTGGTGAAATCTCCCTCGGAAGCGTCAAGATCGCTATGGGCACTGGCGTGCGGATGGCAGCCTCGTCTGCACGGGGCGCGTCAGCATTCTTCCGCTCGCACTTTGGCTCCTTCGGAAAGCAATTAGTCCCAACGGCACATTTCGCCCAAAGAATGCGAGGCGCGGTTTTCGCCAAGCGTTTTATCCTTGGTTCCGGCTTGGTCGGCTTACAAGCTGGGTTCCGATTAGGCTTCGACCGGACAGTAGTCCCCGAAATGAGAGGATTGACTAATGCCCTCCGCTCCATCTCGATGACGGGGGGCGAAACTGCTTCGGAATTTGACTCGCGTCTTGCTGAGTCTCGTGTAGTCGCTGATAGAGTTGACGATCTTGCTGATAGCCTTTCGGTTGGCAGTCCGTCTCGCTTCGCAATCGAACAGGTGTTCAATTTAGTCGATACACAGCTCGGTATCTTCGGCGTGACCGCAAGTTTAATTACCGGTCAAGCTGAATGGCCGTTTCTAGTTCGCTTTGCCTTGAATTTTGGAGAATACATGGACGTGTTCTACTTGGCTCGCGATCTTGTTTCGTCTGGATTCCGGAGCAACATACTTACGGATCCGGTGTCGACTCAGATTGCCCATTCTGAACCCGACTACAGCGACAGACTCCAGTTCCGGATGTACGACCTAGCAGCTGCGATATTTGCTCACGAAAAACAGGCTAATTTCTTCCGTGAACTACGAATGCTGATTGAAAGCCAGTCGAACCCTGAAACTGCCACCGAACATTACCGAAATGCGTATCAGCAACTGGTCGAACTCGGAGCTGACGCTGGAGCATGAACGCCTTTATAAAGTTTCAGCTCGCGAGCTTGGCTGTATGGATTGGGATCACAGGTTTCGTGCCGCTTAGCCTCGGAACGTCAAATCAAATGCGATTTGCCGTTGT
>JAWLFY010000159.1:0-11097 GCA_041685355.1 Pirellulaceae bacterium
CAGTCGGGGCGACATGATTTGAACATGCGACCTTCTGGTCCCAAACCAGACGCTCTGCCAGGCTGAGCTACGCCCCGATGACGGAGTTTACCGATCCGCGGCATAGGGTAGCCGATGACGCGACGATGGGGAAGATCGGTTCACGCTGGCGTCTCGCCTCCAATGGCACTCACTTGGTCATTGTCTGGAAGTCCGTCGGCGGCCAGCCCGGCATCAACGGCGCCCCATGGACCGTTCAGCTCCGTCATACCGGGCGGCTTGCGCCGCTCCGCTGCCGAAGACATCCTGGAACACCTCCGAGGGCGTGGTGTTGGGCTCGCGCCGTTCCGCCACCGTGCGGGAACAAAACTCCGATCCGGCGACTGTTGGGTCAATCCCGCCACGGGCGGCGAGGGGTCACTTTGGGGCGACGGTGAGCCAAAGGTCCTCGACGGTGATCTCGCCTGCGATCGGATACGTCGCGATGAACTCTTCCGAAGCGACAGGCACTTGCTCGGCACCGGTGTCATCGGGTCCGTCGGCTCCGGAATCTGCCGTTTCTTCCGCGACGCTGGCGACGATTCGGAACGGGCCGCGGTGGCTGGCGTCTTTGACCGCCCGGAGCTTCAGCTTGACCGACTTGGCGGTGTCTCCTTTCGCCTCGGAAATCGATTCGTCGGCCTCCACGCCGTCTGGGAGTCCTTCGGCTCGGATCGCAAGCCGCCCCGAGAACCCGTCTTGCCGATCGATCGAGATGGGGATCTCGAGTGATTCGCCGGCGGAAAGGGAGAACTGATTGGCGGCGACATTCAACGTCACCGACGGTTTCACCGCGTGGACGTGGACGCCGAACGCGTGTCGCGGTCCGGAGCCATCGACCGCGTCGAGTATCTGGAGTTCGACACGGGTGTCCTCCTTCACGGAGAAATCGAGGCTGGCGTCGAAGTCGGTCCGTGAGAGGTCGTCCTTTTCGGCGATTTTCTTTCCGTCGGAATCGAGGACACGAATGACCGAATCGTATAGATACCCGAGTCCGCGGGCGACCGAACGGACGCGGTACTTTTCTCCGCCCGCCGCGTCGAAGGCGACACGATCGATTTGGCCATCGGTCATCGCTCGCCCTGTAAAAACGAAGGGGAGCGAGTCGGCAACGACGGTCGATTCGGCGTCGGACGAGCGGACGTTGATCGCGTCGGGGTCGAGCGATGGGAGGGGGCCGACGCCAAGGGCGGCAGCGATCGACCACGTCGGGACCGAGAGCCCGTCGGTCGCCGGACGGTTCCACTCGAACTTCTCGGGTAGGTTCCAACCGATCGGTCGGACTTCATCCGGCTCGGTTCCGGTAACGATCGGCTCGACGTGATCTAAGAACATTCCCGTTGTCAGCCGAAGCGCGTAGACGAAGGTGGCGTCGCCAGCAAACCCGATCGAACTGGTGGCAGTTTCGGGGAACGCGAATAAGCGAACGGTGACTTCCCGATCGATCTCGGTGTGGTAGACCAGTTGGGGATCGAGCCCCCGATCGTCGTCGGCTTGGGCGAGCACATTCCCCTTCGAATCGGCGATTTGCAGTACGCCGTCCATCGGTGATTTAAGGACTTGGTTGGCGACGAGCGAGGCGATCAACGTGTCGCCGGCGGCGAGCGACACGGCGTACGCATCGACATCGCCCCGTTTTTGGAGCCGCCCGGTGACGACGGCCGGGTGCGAGACCGGTTGAGGCTTCCGCGGGTCGTCATTCGGTTCGGTCTCGACGACCACCGAGGCCGGTTCGAGCAGGATCGGCCGCAGGGTCGATGCGGACTTCGATCCGGCTAGCCGAATCCAGGCGACTCCCGGGGGGGCGTCGTCGGCGACTTGGACGTTCAGCGCTCCCTCTTCTTCGCCGGCGGTGACGGTAACGTCGCCGCGGTCGCACCAAAGCTCGACCGGCCATTCGGGCAGTTTTCCTTCGGCGCGGATCGTGGCGGTATCGCCGATCGAAACCGCCGGGGGATCGAACCGGTCGACGGTGATCTGGGCCGTCGCAATCTGGGCCGTCGCAATCTGGGCCGTCAAAATGGCGACAAAGCTTGCGTTGGCGACAAAGGTTGCGGAAGTCACCGTGGCGAACCGTCCCGCGGATTGAACGGCGAGGCCGATGGGATTTTGCACGGGTTCAGCCCATCAACTCGGCAATGGGCGTCTCGTCGCTGACCAGGTGCGCCGGTCGGCCTTGGGGCGTGTAAAGCACCTTCCCGGGGTCGATTCCCAGCTTACGATAGACGGTGGAGACGAAGTTTTCGGGGGCCAAAACCCGTTCGACCGCGGCGTAGCCGTCGCGGTCGGTGGCACCGACGACCGTCCCGCCGGGGGTCCCGCCACCGGCGAACATGACCGACATCGCGTTCGACCAGTGGTCGCGTCCCCCGCGGCTGTTGACCTTCGGGGTACGGCCGAACTCGCCGAGCGCGATCACGAGCGTCCGTTCGAGACGGCCGCTCCGTTTCAAGTCTTCGACAAGCGCGGCGACGGTCGCTTCGAACGGGGGCATTTTGGAGTCGAACGATTTAAAGATGTCGCGGTGGTGGTCCCAGCCGCCGTGATAGAGGGTCACGAAGGGGACGCCGGCATCGACGAGTCGACGAGCCAACAGCGCGCGTTGGCCGAACGGGTGCCGGCCGAAGGCGTCGCGGACCTCGTCCGGTTCGCGATGGATATCGAACGCGGCCTGTGCCTCGGGGCTGGTCACGAGTTGCATCCCTTGCTGGTAGAACTCGTCCGCCGCGAGCGTCGGATCGCCGGCGGCTTCGTCGCGGATGCGGAGCATGCGATCGACGTTCCGCCGGATCTCTTGACGGTCGTCATACCGCGTGTCGGTGAGTCCGGAAGGGATCGTAACATCGCGGACGCGGAAGCTGTCACGGTTCGGGTCATCGGGGACGACGAACGGGGCGTACTTCGACCCCAAGAAGTTTGGTCCACCCGAGCGGGACATATTGGGGATCGAGAAGTAGGGGGGGATTCCATACGGGGCCCCACACTCTTTCGCGACGACACTTCCTAAGCTGGGGTGGAAGCTGACGAACGCTCCACACCCGACCGGGATCCGGGGCGGCGCGCCGGTCATCATGTAATGGTTGCCGGCGCCGTGGTTCCCTTGGTCGTGGCGGATCGAGCGGACGATCGCGAGCGAGTCGGAGATCGACGCCAAGCGTTTCATCGGCTCGGAAAAGTGGACACCGGGGGTTTGCGTCGGGATCGTCCCGAATTGGCCGCGGATTTCCGCGGGCGCGTTCGGTTTCGGGTCGAACGTCTCGTAGTGGCTCGGCCCGCCGTCCATCCAGATCAGGATGCAGGCGTCGGCTTGCCGCTTCGGATCGGCCCCGGTTTGGCTTGCCGAAGCCCGCAAGGCTCCGGTGAACCCCCCCGCGAGCAGGCTTCCGAGGCCGAGACGTAAACCGTCACGGCGGGTGATCCCTTCGCAGTTCCGTCGACGGCCGGAAGTTACCGTGTTGCGGTTGCTCGTCGCCATGTTTCGCTCCTGTTCAGTTTTGGATCGCAAACTCGGGCGCGTTGAGCAACGCCCACGTCAGGTCTTCGATCACGCCGCGGCGCTGTTCCGCGGCGTCGATCAGTTCCGCCGCGTAGGCGGCTTCTTCGGGGTCGGGATATCGGGAGAAGGTCGCCAGATAGAGTTCCTCGGCGATCTCCGCGGCACTCCGGTCGCTCGCCGCGAGCCGTGCCGCACGACCGTCATCGCTGCGGATCCGCTCATCGATTTCGCGTGAATTCATCAGGTGCAGCGACTGGGTCACCGACGAGTCCGGCGTCCGCTCGCAGGGCGGGTCCTGATTTTCGTTCGGCCGTCCGAAGGTATCGAGGAACATCGACCCGATGCGGTGCGTCCACACCTGGCTCGCCCGCGAGCCGTCGGGCATCGCGGCAAACGACGTCGGCGTTTCGGTCACGTCGGAAACGGCGTCGAGCAGCACCTCGGCACGCATCCGGTGCCGGTAGTGCCGCGAGTAATTCGTCTGGTCCGCGACGTTCGTCTCGTTCGGCTCGGACGAGAGCGAATAGGCGTTCGACATCGCGATCGTCTTGATCAGCTGTTTGTTGTCGTAACCGCTATCTCGGAACGAATCGGCGAGTGCTCTCAGCAGCTGCGGGGACGTCGGCGGGTTGGTGCTACGCAGATCGTCGATCGGCTCGACGAGCCCGCGTCCCATCATCGCGGCCCACACGCGGTTGACTTGAACCTGTGCGAAATAATCGTTTTCTTTCGAAGTCATCCACGCCGCCAACGCCCGCCTCGGATCGCGCGAAGCGCCGCGGTCATCCGACGACTTGATGGCATCCGGAGACTGACTCTGATTCGAAGGCTCGCTTTGATCCGAAGGCTCGCCGCGATCGGACACCCCGTCGTCGAACGGGAAGAGAGGGCTGGGGTCCATCGTCTCGCCGGTGATCGGGTGTTTGACCTCGCCCCGGTCGGAGACGTAGACGACTTCCTCGCTGCCGGAGATCGGTGGCGACAAGCCGGTTCCCTTGTGATCGACGCGGGCGAAGTGGGCGGCGAACGCGTAAAAGTCGCTCTGACTCCAGCGTTCGAACGGATGGTGGTGACACTTCGCGCATTCCAGGCGGATGCCGAGGAACAGTTGGCTGACCAGCGTCGTCATCTCGTCAGGGCTGCGGCGATCGCGGTACAGCGTTGCCGCGCCGTTCTGCCAGGTGCTCCCTTTCGCCGTCACCAGCGCGGCGACGAACTCGTCGTGCGGGACGTTGCGTCGGAACTGGTCACGGATCCAATTGTCGTAGTTGAGCACCGCCTTGATCCCGACGCGGTAGGGATTCGGACGCAGCAGGTCGGCCCACTGATTCGCCCAGTGATCGGCGTACTCCGGTCGATCGAGCAGCGTGTCGATCAGCCGCGAACGTTTTTCGGGATCGTCCGAGTCGAGATAGGAGCGGGCTTCATCGGGCGTGGGCAGCCGGCCGATGATGTCGGTATAGACCCGGCGGAGGAACACGTGATCGGGGGCGGCGGGGGAGGGGCGGATCGACTGTTCTCGCAGCTTGGCGTAGATCAGATCGTCGACGAAGTTCTCGCGCGGGAGCGAGTCGAAAACGTCGGCGGGGATTTGATCTTGCCGCGGGATCAGCACTTCGGCGACGCGAATGTGATTCATGTACCGCGCCATCACGGCGGTTTCGCCGGGAAGTTCACCGGCGGTGATCGCGCCGGCGTCGTCGACCGTGGCGACCGCGTCGTCGTTCGAAAGGTAACCGGTTAGCGTGGTGACGTCGCGAACCGAGCCGTCGGAGTAGTGGGCGGTGAGCTGCAACTGAGCCGATTCGCCTGGGGCCAAGGCGAAACGTTCTCCGGCGAGCTCCACCCGCTGGAGTTCCGGTTCCCCGTCGACGCGGCGGCTAGCCCCCTGTTCGATCCACGTGACCAAGGTCTGATACGCATCGGAACCGACTTCGAACCGTTTGCCGCCACCGTGGGGCAGGTCCGCGGTCGCTTTGCGGAGCAGCAGGCTTTGCTCCGCTGCGGCCGGAAAAATCCGACGGCCCCGTGCCTCGCGGGTGACTGCGGCGTGATCGAAGTCCGAGTCGAACCCGAGCAGAGAAAGTTGGAATCCGTTCTGGCCCCGTTGCTTGCCGTGACAGGGCCCGGAGTTGCATCCGTAAGCGGTCAGGACCGGCTGTACGTCGAGCTGGAACGAGACACGAGATCGATCCGCGTCGGGCTGTTGACGCGACACGGGTTCGGCCGCTGTCCGAGAGACGAACGCCATCGAAATCAAGGCGAGCAAGGCGATCAGCCGAGGGTCGGAGCCATTCATAGGCGGGCATGGCTGGTGGAAGGGAGTCGGGTGGGAAACGTAGTTTAGCCGATCTCTTCGGCCGCGTCGCGTGGGATTCCCATCCGGGGTCGGGAAAAGACGTTCTTGGTTCTTGGTTCTTGGTTCTTGGTTCTTGGTGATCGACGTGATGCGGCAACGTGGAGACGTGGATCGATTAAACTGGCGTGCGCTCGGTTGGCGGATCGGGCGGCCGGATCGGGACGCGTCAGGCGTCGGTTCGCGTCCTCCCTTTCCCCTTGCGAGCAACGCCCTTTCCCCTTGCGAGCAACGCCGTTTCCCCTTGCGAGCAACGCCGTCCGCGTCACGTCGGGCGGGCCACTTTCAGTCCCCAATCGATCCCGAAGGTTCTCATGATTCGAAAACTCAAATTCCCCAAGGTCCTCGGGGTCGTGGCATGCGCCGTCGTCGCCTGGGGCAGCCTCGGATCGGCCGATGCCGCGGACCGTCCGAACATTTTGTGGATCACCAGCGAAGACAACGGCGTGGAGCTTGGATGTTACGGGGACGATTACGCCGTGACACCGAACATCGATTCGCTGGCGTCTCGTTCGCTGCGATACGAACGGTGTTGGTCGAACGCGCCGGTTTGCGCCCCGGCTCGGACGACGATCATCTCGGGGATGTACGCCACGAGCCTGGGTGGTCATCACATGCGGAGCGGCGTCCGATTGCCGGATGGGATGAAGCTGTACCCGCAGCTACTTCGGGAAGCGGGGTACTACTGCACGAATAACTCGAAGACCGACTACAACTTCGCCTCGGCCGACGCGGGCTGGCACCAGAGCAACCGCCAGGCGCACTGGCGGAACCGGCCGGATGATGAGACGCCGTTCTTCGCGATCTTCAACTTTACGACGAGCCACGAAAGCCAGATCCGGAAGCGACCCCACACGCCGGTACACGACCCCGAGAAGGCACCGCTTCCGGCCTATCATCCGGACGCCCCGGAGGTGCGCCGGGACTGGGCGCAGTACTATGACAAGGTGACCGAGATGGACGCTCAGGTCGGCAAGGTGTTGGCGGAACTGGAGAAGGACGGGCTCGCCGATTCGACGATCGTTTTCTACTACGGCGACCACGGAAGCGGGATGCCGCGTAGCAAGCGGTGGCCGTTCGATTCGGGGCTTCGTGTGCCGTTGGTCGTTCACATTCCTGAGAAGTTCCGCCATTTGGCGCCTAAGGATTACGAAGCGGGCGGGTTGAGCAAGCGGTTGACGGCGTTCGTCGATTTGGGTCCGACGGCGCTCAGCTTGGCAGGGGTCGAGCCGCCGGAAACGATGCAGGGCGTCGCGTTCGCTGGCGAGCACCAGGCGGACCCGAAGCCTTACCTGTTCGGCTATCGGGGGCGGATGGACGAGCGGATCGACATGGTGCGAGTGTGTACCGACGGGCGATACGTCTACATGCGTCATTTCTACCCCGACCGGCCTTACCTGAAGCATGTCGGCTACATGTTCCAGACGCCGACGACGCGGGTTTGGAAGGAACTGTTCGACGCCGGAAAACTGAACGAGGCGCAGTCAAAGTTTTGGAAGGACAAGCCGGTCGAGGAACTGTTCGACTTGGAGTCAGACCCGGACGAGGTTCATAACCTGGCCGGTAACCCGGGACACGCCGAGCGGGTCGCGAAGATGCGTGAAACGCTTCAGGATTGGATGATCGAAACGGCGGACATGGGGTTGCTGCCCGAAGCCGAAATGCACCGCCGATGCGGCGACGTTCCCCCGCGAACTTACGGTCGCGAAGGGAAGCTGAACGCCGAGCGATTGGCTCCGCTGGCGTTCGACGCGATCGATACTGCGAGCGACCTCGGCCTGGAAGACCTGAAGCGGCTCGCGGCCGATGACGATTCGGGCGTGCGGTTTTGGGCGATCCGCGGGATCGACCTGCGTGTCCGCGACGGGGTGGCCGAGATGAGCGAGGCGTCAGAAACGCTTCGTGAAGCGATGGGAGACGATTCCCCTAGCGTCGCCGTGGCGGCGTGCGACGCGATGCTGGCCTCGGGTGACCGCGGCAGCCGTTCGGGCTCGGCCAGACGGCTCGTCGAATTGTCGAACGTGGAAACGTACGGCCACTACGCCCCGATCGCGGCGTTGAACGTCGTCGACATCCACCGGCCGCGAATCGACGCGGAGTCGATCAAGGCGATCCTGAGCTTGCCACGGGAGTCGGAGTCCCCACCGGCTCGGGCGGCGGGTTACGTCGGCCGTCTGCTCGATACGCTTTCGGTGAAACCCTAAATCGGTCGGTACTCGTGGGCTGTCGGCGGATCGGTGGTCGACAGCCGCGGGGGCAAACGGGACGATGAGATTCCGCGGGGCGACGTTTTCGCGTCGTCACCAAGTTCAGAGTCGTTCGGAATCGCGAGTTGTCGATGGAAATTTTGGGTGGCCCGCTATTCGGCGTGGCGGGGGCGGGGGAATCACACGGTCCGGCGATCACGACGATCGTGTTCGGCTGTCCCCCCGGGCTGTATTTGGAACGGGGCCGGGTTCAACGATTCTTGGACCGACGTCGCCCCGGCGGGAACCGGCACGGGACGCCCCGGAACGAGAAGGATAAGCTGGTTTTCTTGTCGGGGTTGTACCAAGACGACGAAGAGCGGTTGCTGGGCGGTGCGAGTATGACCGTCGAGGCGGACGGGGCGTCGTTCACGGCCGCCGGTTATGAAGCGGGATTCACGACCGGTGAGCCGATCGCCGCGATCGTCCCTTCCACATCGAAGAAGTCTGGCGACTACACCCAATTTACCGGTCCCACAGGCGAGGTCCGTCCGGGCCACACGGATCTGGTCAAGTTCCACAAGTCGGCGGGGTTCGTGGACGTGCGTGGGGGTGGGCGTTCGAGTTATCGGTCGACGATCAGCGACGTGATCGGCGGCTCGGTCGCGAGGTTGCTTTTGGAGCAACGGTTCGGCACGGCGATCCTTTCGTCGATCACGCAGGTCGGATCGCTGCGGGCATCGCGAACGTTGGCCGAACATTTCGAGGCGATCACCCGCGACGACGGCAGCCCGGCGGTGGCAACGGAGAAAATCGCGGCGGCGAGCGAGACGATGGAGGCCGCGGAGATCCATTCGATCGACGCGGCGTTTGCCGCCGAAGCGGCCGATCTGATCAAAGAAACCCGAAAGCGTGGCGATTCGCTCGGAGCGGCGGTCGAGGTCGTTGCCGTCAACGTCCCGCCGCTGCTGGGCGACCCCCTCTATCAAAGTTTGAAGGTGCGGATCATGGGAGCGCTCGGGGGGCTGAACGCGGTGCAGTCGTGCGAAGTCGGGGCGGGGGCCGGTGTCGTGGAGCGGTACGGGAGTGAGAACAACGATCCGATCCGATCGGGCGGTTACGTCCGCAACTCGCACGGCGGATTGCTGGGGGGGATCACGACCGGGATGCCGATGGTGTTTCGTGTCGGGTTCAAGCCGACCTCGACGATCCACCTTCCGCAAAAATCGGTTCGGAAGAATTTAGAAGAGATCGATTTCGAACTCGCGAAGGGAAGACACGACCCGTGCGTCGGGGTTCGCGCCGGGGTGACGCTTGAGTCACGCGTCGCGATCGAATTGCTCAACGCCGCGCTCGCCCACCAAGCTCAGCAGTTGAGCGGGGACCTTTCGAAGTTGTTCGGATGAGTTTTGGGTTGCGACGATTTTGGGCCGCGACGCTTGTGTCTGGACCTGTCGTGCGAGGCACCCAGCGCCACTTCAGCGGCGTGTTCGCTTGTCTGATCGCCTTCATCCGCTTCGCCTTTTCGATCCTCATTTCGCCGTGATCGCCTCGCCGGGGGCTCCAAGTGATTTCCAAACTGCATTACTGGTGGCAAGAGACGCGGACGAGCTTCTGGTTCGTTCCCGCGGTGATCGTTCTGGGCGCCGTCGGGCTTGCCATCGGTCTGATCGCGCTGGAGGCAGGCATCGGCGTGCATCTCGATGAGAGGTGGCCGCTGCTGTTCGGCGCCGGCGCGGCCAGTTCCCGCGGCCTGCTCAGCGCCGTCGCTTCTTCGATGATCACGGTTGCCGGGGTGGTTTTTTCCATCACCATTGTTGCCCTCTCGCTGACTTCGAGTCAGTACACGTCGCGGGTCCTCCGCAACTTCATGCGCGACCGCATGAACCAGGTCGTGCTCGGCGTGTTCCTCGGCGTCTTCGCGTACTGCCTGGTAGTGCTCCGGACCATCCGAAGTGGCGACGAAGGGGCGTTCGTCCCGTCATTGGCGGTACTCGGCGGGTTGGTCCTGGCGTTCGTCGGGACCGCCTTTCTGATCTACTTCATCCATTACATCGCGATGTCCATCCAGGCGTCGAGCATCGTCGCCTTGGCGGCAGACGAAACGATCGCCGCCGTCGATCAGTTGTTTCCCAAGGCGGTGTCCGACGACGCCGACGGGGACACGGACGGCGACGGGGGCGCGGACGCGGACGCGGCAGCGGTTCCGAGGGAGCAGATCTGGTCTGTCGTCGCGGCACGGAAGACCGGTTACATCGTGAGCGTCGACGGAGATTCGCTTCGGTCGTTGGCGCAGAAGCACCGGAGGGTTGTGCGGATGGAACGCGGGATCGGCGAATTCGTCGTCGAGGGCACGCCGCTGGCGTCCATGGCCGGAGGGGACGGGGCGGACGACGAGGAGGCGGCCGAACTGAACGCGGTCTACGTCATCAGTCGCCAACGGACGGTGCAACAGGATGTCGGCTTCGGCATCCGGCAAATCGTGGACATCGCTTTGAAAGGGCTATCGCCCGGCATCAACGACACCACCACGGCAGAAATGTGCGTGGACTATTTGGGAGCGATCCTTGCCCGGCTCGCGGCTCGGGAGATTGCGCCCCCTCGCCGCGGGAACGAGGAGGATTCGCATGTGATCGCCCAAGGCCCGTGCTTCGAGAGCCTGTTGGCCGAAGCCTTCGATCAGATCCGGCAGAACGCCGAAGGCAACGTCTCGGTCCTGATTCGAATGCTCCAGTCACTAGAAGTCGTCGCCGTCCAGACGGTGAAGCCCGGACGGCGGCAATCGCTGCGGCGACAGGCGGACCTGATCACCGCGGTGGCCGAGCGTTCGATCCCCTCGGCGGAAGATGGCGCGGAAATCCATGCCGCCTCGGTACGCCTGTACCGTGTGCTCGATGGGATCACCTCCGAACCGGTTCGGTAAGAGGGGAGAGGGAGTTTGGTTTTTGGGTTGTTCCGCGATTTTAGTGGCAACTGCCCAGAACGTAGGTTTTGGAGGCATTGCTGCGATGTCCGAAGTGAGGATGCGAGCGAACGCGGAC
>JAWLFY010000299.1:0-2682 GCA_041685355.1 Pirellulaceae bacterium
GTCCGACCTAATGGAGGAGCCGTATGAGGTAAACACTCACGTACGGATCTGTGCGGGGGGCGGCCGGTGACGGCCGTCCCTACCGCGATCCTGAAAAAAAAAACCTCGCCGACGCCAGCCCGCAAGCCACTAAAATCGCGGAAGAGCCGAGTTTTTAAGGCATGGCTCCGGTGTCCAAAGGGCCGCTCATCTTCTCGCCGAGTCCCATTGGTCCGCAAACACCGGGACAACTGGAGTCCGGTTTCGCGGGGACGCGACCTCACCGGCGAGATCTTGTCGTCGGGGCGCCAGGGTTGCTTTTCGTCCCCCTGGCAGCGGATCGTGGCGGGCGACGACTCGTTTGGCGTGTCGTCTCGATGGAAGCCTTTGGACACCGGAGCGATCCTTCGAAAATTCCGAGCATGGAGACCTTGACCCCACTGCCCAGCAAAATGGCGGAAGCGCCTGCTCCGTTTGCCGATGAAGCCGACCGATTTGTCGCCCGAGTTCCGCGGAACGAGTCGAGGTGCCTACCAGCTTGCGACCGGTTTCAGGTCCGCCGTCGTCCACGCGTGCAGGGTTCCCTGTTGGCCGGCGGCAAACACATGGCTTCCGTCGGGGCTGACCCCGACGGTGAATAGGGAGTCGTCCGAAGCCGAGGCGGCGCGGAGCTGTTGACCGTTGCCCGTGTCGTGGATTCGGATTTGTCCGTCCGCGCAGCTGCTGACCAGTTGCGGCGAATCCCCCAAGAATTCGACGGACGTTACCTCGTCGGGAAATCCGCCGATCGTTCGGGTTTGCTGTCCGGATTCGACGTCCCACGCTTTGACGGTGCCATCGGCGCTTCCGCTGGCGATCGTTCGTCCGTCGCGTTTCCAAGCGACCGAGAGCACGTGGTGGGTGTGTCCGTCGAGGGTCCGCATGACCTCTCCGTTGTCGACATGGATCAGACGGATCGTCTTGTCCGCGGATGCCGAACAGATCGTTCGATCGTCCGGCGAGAATCGAAGGCACAACACGGCGTCGCTATGAACTTCATCGAACCGTCTCATCACGGCACCGCTGCCGGGGGCGACCAGCAACAGCTGACCGTTGCGACTCGGTGTGCCGCTGCCGATCGCCAGGGTCTGCCCGTCGCTGGCGAAGTCGAGCGCCGTCACGCGGTCGGCAATCCGATCGGAATGCGGTCCGCCGATGGTCCGTTTCAGCGTCCATCGTTGTTTCGTCGGGATGACGGTCGCGGGCCCGTTTCGATGGCTGATGATGACTCGCCCCTCGGCGATCGATGCCGCGGAGGAGGGCGACGTGATCTCGGGCCAGCGAATCGTTTCGAACCGGTCGAGCGGCTTTCCGCTTGCGATGTCGAACGTTCGCACCGTGCCGTTTTGATCGGCGATCACCAGCCGTTGTTCCGCGTCGTCGAATGCCATCGCCGCGATCGCCGGGGAGGAAGCGACTTCCACGGCGAGACGATTCGATCGTTGTTCTAAGTGGGCCAATCGATTGTTGCGGGCACGGATGTCGTCGTCATGTTTCGGAAGGGCTGCGGCCGCGCGGTCGCGCGTGGCCTTTGCCGTGGCGATCGCCTGGTCTCGCTTGTCCAGTTCCGTCTTCTTGGCTTGCACTTCCGTTTCGGTGGCGGCGAGTTGTTCCTGCTGCTTTTTCAGGTTGGGTTGTTCGGCTCCGACCTGTTTCTTGGTCTGCTCGATCTGGGCGGCGATCTGATCACGCTCCTCGGTTTTCTGGTTCAGTTCGCCGAGGGCTTGTTCGCGTGCTTCGTTCAATTTCGCCAACGCGGCCTTTTCGTTTTCGAGCCGTTTTTGGAGTGACTCGGTTTCCTTTTCGAGAGACTCCAGCCATGACTTCTCTCTTTGGACAGCCATCTCGAGCGATGCGATCTGCAACCGGGACCGGGCGTCGCCGCGCAGTGTTTGCAGTAGCGAAGCATCCGCCGTGTTCCAAACTTTCGCCTGTCCGTCTCGGCCCCCGGACGCGAGGACGGAGCCGGACGGGTTCGCCGCCAGCGAGGTCACCGGAGCGCGATGTTCCAGCCGGTGAACCACTCGATCCGAAACGGGGTCGACCAGGATCACTTGACCGGAATCCGTGCCGGCGACGAGGGTCATCGGGGAGAGGAAACTGATGACACTGGCGTCGGTGATCGAATCAATTGCCTTCAGCGTTTTGGGGGTGTGTTGATCGAACAGGCGAACCCGGCCCCGCACGTCGAGCACCGCCATGAACCGACCGTCTCGGCTACGGGCGAGGCGGTCAATGGGATGGTCGAGTTTCAATTCCACAGCGATCGACCCGTCGCTGGCCGAGAAGACTTGAACGTCGCCGCTTTCGCGTCCGACGGCGATCGTTTCGGCGTGCTCCCAATTGATATCGGCGACCGGGCCATAACCGGTGATCAACAAGCGAGTTTCGTCACCGTCGGGCTCCCGAACGGCAACGTCACCGATCGGGTTGGCCATCGCGACCTCCGTGCGTTCCGGGTTGACCGCCCCCGAGCCGAACGCACCGGCGACCGCTTGCGGGGTGGTAACCTCGACCGGTTGCCGTTCCCAGATCCGCACGGTGCGGAATCCGCCGGTCGCGATGCGATCGCCCAAGGGCGAGACCGCGATGGCCTGAATGACGTCGACATCGGCAAGGCCGGATTGATCCAACGCGTCATCGGTCAGCCTCTGGGTGACCACC
>JAWLFY010000160.1:0-11038 GCA_041685355.1 Pirellulaceae bacterium
TATTTTTGGCGAGTCGCCAGAGTACGCCCGACAGGATTCGAACCTGTAACCTTCGGCTCCGGAGGCCGACGCGCTATCCAATTGTGCCACGGGCGCTGGTGTGTCGGGATCTTGATGGATTCGGGGCGGGACGTCAATCGGTATCGGGTGGGCTCGGGAGTGGGGTGGATCGGTCGGTCGGCCGACCGATGTCCTGACGCCATCGGACGCGACGCTCCCGATCCGTTCCTTACGAATCTCCCGGGGGATTTCATGAGATATCTTGAGGCTGGGTGCGAGTTACCCAGGGCGGAGTCGAGCTAGGCGTCTGGGGTGCTGGGGTCGGTTGGGGGTTTGGGCGTGGGGGACCGGCTGGCGATTCGTTCGGAGAGGGAGCGGAAGGCGACGAAGCTGGTGGGGACGAACAGCAGGGCGAAGAGGGTGGCGGCGACCATCCCACCGACGACCGCGGTACCGACGGCTTGGCGGCTGGCGGCCCCCGCGCCGCTGGCGACCAGCAGCGGGAGGAACCCGAGGATGGACGAGAACGCGGTCATCAAGATCGCGCGGAACCGGAGGGTCGCGGCGGAAGCGGCGGATTCGAGGATACTCAAGCCCGCACGCCGCTGCTCGCTGGCGAATTCCACGATCAGGATCGCGTTCTTGCTGGCCAACGCGATCAGGAGCACGATCCCGATCTGGGTGTAGGTGTTGTTGTCGCCGCCGCGGAGCGTGATGGCGAGGACGACGCCGAGCACGGCGAGGGGGACGACGGCGATCACCGCGGCGGGGCTGGTCCAGCTTTCGTACTGTGCGGCGAGGACCAGAAACACGAACAACACGGCCAGGGCCAGGATCAACGCCTGGCCGCCGGCGGCGATTTTTTCCTGGTACGACATGCCGGTCCACTCGTAGCCAAAGCCCGGAAGGAGTTGCGTCTCGGCGGCTTGTTCCATCAGGCTGAGCGCCTCCCCCGAGCTAAACCCTGGCGCCGGGCCGCCGTTCAACGAGGCGGCCGGGTACAGGTTGTAACGTCGCACGACCGGCGGGCCGACGGTATCGCGGATGTCGGCCACCGCGGCGAGCGGGACCATACTGCCGTCGCTGCCGCGAACGTTGAGTCGGCGGATGTCTTCGACGTCATCGCGAAACTCCGCCTCCGCTTGGGTCCGCACTTGGTAGGAACGGTTTTGGTAGGTGAAGTCGTTGACGTAGGCGGAGCCGAGGTTGGCGTTGAGGGTGTCGAACACGGCGCCGAGCGAGAGACTCATCGTCTTAACTTTTTCGCGATCGACGTCGGCGAACAGTTGCGGGACGTTCGCCCGGAACGTGCTGTTCACTGCCGCCAGCCCGCTTTGGCTGGTGCCGGCCTCGGCGAGTGTCTCCGCCATCGTTTGCAGATTCTCGTAGCCGGCCGCGCCACGATCGACGACTTCCATCTGGAACCCGCCGGCGGCTCCGAGCCCGTCGATCGGTGGCGGGGTAAACGCGAACGCGGAGGCCTCACGGATTTTCGCGAACTCGGGCCTCAGTTGTTCCCGGATCCCGTCGAGGCTGGTGGCCTCGGTATCGCGTTGTTCCCAAGGGTCGAGGACCAGCACCGACATTCCGAGGTTGGAACCGGCATAGCCGCCGAGCAGCGAGAAGCCGGAGATGGTCACCGAATCGGCGATCCCGGGGACGGACTGGTAGAACGCGTCCAAGCGATTCATGACCTGTTCGGTCCGCTGCAGCGAGGCGGCGTCGGGGAGTTGGACGTTGACGAACAAGTAGCCCTGGTCTTCGTCCGGGACGAAGCCGGTCGGGAGCTGGCCGAGCGACCATCCGGTGAACCCGACCAGCGCGAGATAGGCGATCGAGACCACGGCCACCTGTCGCACCAGGCGGCCGACGAGGTTGCCGTACAGGGCGGAGGTTTTTTCGAAGGTTGCGTTGAACCAACGGAAGCCGACGAAGCTCGACGGTTCGGGTTTTCGGAGGACGATCCCGCACAGCGCGGGACTGAGGGTGAGCGCGTTGATCGTGCTGATCACCACGGCCGCGGAGATCGTGAGTGCGAATTGCTGGAACAGTTGGCCGGTGATGCCGGGCATGAAGGCGGTCGGGACGAAGACGGCCAATAGCACGAGGGTGGTGGCGATGACGGGGCCGGTGATTTCGTCCATCGCCTTAACCGCGGCCGCCTTAGGGGTCGCCCCTTGGGCGAGATGCCGGGTGGCGTTTTCGACGACGACGATCGCGTCGTCGACCACGATCCCGATCGCCAAAACGATGCCGAACAGCGAGAGCATGTTGAGCGAGAACCCGAGCGCGGCCATGAAGGCGAAGGAGCCGATGAGCGAGACGGGGATCGCGGCGACCGGCACGATGGTCGCTCGCCAATCTTGGAGAAACACGAAGATCACCGCGACCACCAAGATCACCGCGACCAGCAGCGTGGAGTAGACCTCGTCGATCGACGCCACCACGAACGTCGTCGTGTCGAACGGGATCGCGTACTCGAGGTCGTCGGGCCAGTCGCGGGCGGCGGCCAGTTGCTGAAGCTTTTGTTGAACCAGCTCGGCGGTTTCGATCGCGTTGGCACCGGGCAATTGGTAGATCGCGATCGAAGCGGACGGCTGCCCGTTGAAAGTCGAGCGAAAGTTGTAGTCTTTGGCCCCCAGTTCGACACGGGCGACGTCGCGGACGCGGAGTGTTCGCCGCTCCGTCCCGGTCCGCAGAATGATATTGCCGAACTGTTCGGGGCTGACTAAACGGCCCTCGGTGTTGATCGAGAGTTGGAACGGGGTTCCGGGCGGGGCGGGCGCCGCGCCGATTTTTCCCGCGGCGACTTGGACGTTTTGTTCCCGGATCGCCTGGATCACGTCGGTGGCGGTCAACCCGAGGGTTTCCAACCGTCGCGGGTCGAGCCAGACCCGCATGCCGTAATCCCCGGCGCCGAACACCTGAACCTCGCCGACGCCGTCGAGTCGGCTGAGTTGGTCCTTGAGCGTCAGCGCGTAGTTGCTGAGGAAGAGGTCGTCGAGCGAGCCGCCGGGGGAGCTCAGCGAGATGAACTGCAGGATTTGGGTCGACTGTTTTCGGGTCGTGACCCCTTGCTCGCGAACGTTTTGCGGGAGCCTCGGTTCCGCCACCGCGACGCGGTTTTGCACGAGCACCGACGCCATATCGAGATCGGTCCCGAGGGCGAACGTGACGGTGAGGGAATAGCTTCCGTCCTCGGCGCTGTTGGAAGACATGTAGAGCATGCCTTCGACGCCGTTGATCTCTTGTTCGATCGGGCCGGCGACCGTTTCCGCGATCGTGGCCGCGTTGGCGCCGGGGTAGTAGGCGGTCACTTTGACCGTCGGCGGCGCGATTTCCGGGAACTTCGCAACCGGCAAGGTGGTAAACGAGACCGCCCCCGCGATCACGATGACGATCGAGATCACAGCCGCGAAGATCGGTCGGTGGATGAAGAAACGGGACATCGGCCCTCCAGCCGGGCGGCGAAAACGTTTGCCGGCGGGTCGTATGGTTGGGACGGTTTCGAAGGACTGCTCAGCGAGACGGTTGATCGGTTGCGGAAGGCGGCTTGCCTTCGATGCCGGACGCGTCGTCGGACGCGTCGTTCGGCATGTCGTCGGGCGTGGTGTCGGGCGTGGTGTCGGGCGTTTTTTTCGAGTCCGCGTCAGAGCCCGAGTCAGGACGTGTATCCTCGTTCGCCGACTGGTTTCGGTATGCGGCTGGGAGGTCCGCGGAGGTTGCGGGGCGATCGACCGGGTTGACGGCGGCACCCGGCCGGGCCCGTTGGAGGCCATCGACGACGAACTTTTCGCCTGCTTCCAGTCCTTCCTCGATCACGGCCCAACCCTCGGTTTGTTGGCCGATCCGGATATCCCGTCGGGTGACGCGGTTTTGTTCGCCGATCAGCAGCAGGTGGGGGCCGACGCGATCACGGAGCACGGCGCGCGCGGGGATCAGCAGTGCGGAGGGCCGGGTGCGGACCGGGACTCGAAGGCGAACGAACAACCCGGGGAACAAGGAACCTTCTTCGTTTTCGAACACGGCCCGGAGACTGAGTGTTCCGGTGGCGGTATCGACGCCTTCTTGGTCGACGTAATCGAGGCGGCCGACGTATGGGAATCCGGCGTCGGATTCACGTTGGAGCAACACCGTCGCCCGCCGCCATCGCTGATCGTCGGCGGGGCCTTCAGAGTCTACGGGGCCAGCGGAGCCTGTGGGGGGATCGCCGGCCGCTTCGCGAAACGCCAGCATTTCCCGGTCGCTGATGGCGAACTTCGCGTAGAGGCGGCTGCTGTCGACGACGGCGGCGAGGACGGTGCCGTTATCGACGAGGTTGCCGAGTCTGATCTCGGTTTTGGTGACACGGCCGGCGATGGGGGCTTTGACTTCGGTGTACCCGAGATCCAGCTCGGCTTGGGCGAGCTTGGCGGCGGCCTGTTTGCGTCGCGCTTTGGCCGCTTCGACCGCCGAGCCGGCGGCGGCCAGCGTCGCTTCGGCGGATTCATTCGCGGCGACGGCGCGGTCGTAATCGGACTGGGAGGTCGCTTGCTGGGCGAGCAGCGTCTTCTGCCGCTCGAGTTCTCGGGCGGAGCGTTTGGCTTCGGCTTCCGCCGTTTTCACGTCCCCTTCGGCGACAGCGATCGACGCATCGGCGGATGCCAATTCGGCTTCGGCGGACTGGACCGCGACGCGGTACTCGTCGTCCTCGATTCGGTACAACGTGGTTTCTCGATCGACCGTTTGGCCGGGATCGAACTCGATCGCTTCGACGAATCCGCGGACTCGGGCCCGAACCTCCGCCCGTTGGACCGCCTCGGTTTCACCGTTTTTTTCGATGTAGTCCGTGATCGGTTGGACGACGGCCTCCATCACGGTGACCTCGGGCGGCGGCGGTGGGGCGAATTCGTTCGCCGGTCCGCCGCATCCGGCCGTCCAAACGACGATCGCCCCGATAACTACGAATCTTGACGCCGCGGTCCCGGCAATGGGGAATCGGTCGCGGGTTTGCAGGCGGGGCGAACGGTGGGTAGGCATGAACGGATCGCGATCGCCGCTTCGGCGGCCCCAACAGAAATAACCAGCACGTGAAACTAACCGGCACGTGAACACGGCCGAACTCGCATCGAACGCCGTCACCGTGTGGCGAGGAGCGGCTATATTCTTAAGCGATATCGACGGGTGCTACAACGGCCTCGCCGTGATTCACCGAGAGGTGATTTGTGAGACAGTGACCTCGCCGAGTTGGCACCGCAGCGACGATAAGGGAGAGTCGAATGTACGAGGTTCGGTTTGGGGTGGCCGTTGTCGCTTCGGTTGCCGGGATGGTCGCGGGGTTTATCGGCGAGGGAGCGGGCGGGAGCGCTGCCGAACAGCCGAACTTTGTGTTGATCCTGACGGACGACCAAGGTTACGGCGATTTGGGGTGCTTCGGTTCGGAGACGATCGCGACGCCTCATTTGGATCGGATGGCACGGGAAGGGGCGCGACTGACGTCGTTTTATGCGGCGGCACCGATCTGTACGCCGACGCGGGCGGCGGTGATGACCGGTTGCTACGCCGAACGGGTCGGGCTTTCCACGCCGATCCACGTTTACGACGAGGTGGGGCTGCACCCGGACGAGACGACGATCGCGGAGGCGCTTCGGCAGACAGGGTATCGGACCGGGTGCGTCGGGAAATGGCACCTGGGACACCGACCGGAGGACTACCCGACGCGGCACGGGTTTGACGAGTATTGGGGAACGCCGCTGGGGCATCTGTTCGATCGTCCTGCAGTGGGGCGGGCGATCGGAGACACGTCCGACTTATTCCTTGACGGGGAAACCCCGATTCCGTTTCCGCCGCACGGCGAATTGACCGAGCGGATCACGGGGCGAGCGGTCGAGTTTATCCGCGAGCATCACGAGCGGCCGTTCTTTCTGTTTGTCTCGCACCCGATGCCTCACGAGCCGTTGGGGGTTTCGGAGCGGTTCTCGGGCCGAAGTGAGGGGGGGCGTTATGGGGACGTGATCGAGTGCATCGACTGGAGCACGGGGCGGATCGTCGAGGCGATCCGCGAGGCGGGGATCGAGGAACAGACGGTCGTCGTGTTCACCTCGGACAACGGACCGAAGCAGGGGCATGGGTCGGCGGGGCCGTTACGTGGGTTCAAGCACGAGCCGTATGAGGGGGGCGTGCGGGTTCCGTGCGTGGCTTGGGCTCCGGGACGGATCGAAGCGGGGGGCGAGATCGACACGATCGCGAACGTGATGGACCTGTACCCGACGCTGGTGTCGATGGCGGGGGGCGAGTGGTCGACCGACCAGGTTCGGGATGGTCGGGATTTGAGCGAAGTGTTACGAGGTGATTCGAAAACGACCGGGGGGGAGGACGAGTTCTTTTATTTCGTCCGTCACGGATTGTTAGCGGGGGTGCGAGTCGGACCGTGGAAGTTGCTTCGGCAAGCTGGGAAAGGGGACGAGCTGTACAACTTATCGTCGGACGTAGGCGAATCGAGCAATCTCGCGTCGCGGCACCCCGAGATCGTCGCGCGGTTGGGGAATCGTTTGGAGACGTTTCGGGACGAGGTGAAGCGGACGCGAAGACCGCCGGCGGGAGCGTATCAGCAATGACGCGTCGAGGCGGGTCGTGGAGGCGGGTCGTGGAGGTAGAACGGGGCGTGTCGCGGAGGATTCAAGTTGGAAGGGAGCGGGCTTTGGGGAAACGCGTCAATTTTCACGTCTATGTATACGGCGACGGCGGGGGCCCGATCGGATCGAGTTTCGAGGAGGCGGCGGCGCGGCTGGTTGGGATCGAGCGGCTTTACTTCGAGCCGGACGGTTCGTTCGTCTGGTCAGGGCCGGCGTTGGGTGAGCAGTTAGACGGCATGGTGTACGACGCCGCGGGGCGAATTCGCTACGTCGACCTCCAGGGAAGCTGTTCGCTGGGGCGATGGCGGGGGGTGTTGGAGGCGATTTGTCCGAGGTTGTCGGAGGTGGCCGCGGTGATGCGGATTCCGGAAGGCACGTGGAACGATTTACAAACGTTTGAAGAAGTTACCTTCGGCGAGACGTGAGGGGGGCGCGGTTGACGGGGTTCTATCGTTTGGCACGATGATTGCACCTGGGTGGAACTGACGCGGCGAGCTGATCGCTTGGCAGCGTCGGGCGACTCGGGCCGGAGTGCCGGTGGTCGTCGGATGCGATACGAAAGGAACTGTCTCGAAGGAGAATCTCGTCATGTTAACTGTCTCGAGCGACCGACCGACGTTGGAAGAAACCCGATCGTCTCATAATGAGACTCCCGTCTCAGATTTTGAGATTTCACGTCGGGTGATGGAGATTCGGGCTGGGTGGAGTTTGAGCGAGCGGGTCCGGCGTCGCCGGGAGGCGGAGTCACGGTTTGCCGACTTGATGACGTCGCTGGGCGTCGAGTTGGAAGCGGCTTAGTTTACCCGATGCCGGGGTCACTCGATGCCGGGGTCACCCGATGCTGGGTCCGCCTGACGGGTCGTGGTCGATCGGTTGTCCGGGGAGTTGGTCGAGGTACCGATCGGCTTCGAGGAACGATTCGAGCAGCACGAGTGCGGCGATGGCGTCGACTCGTTTCTTCTTCGCTTTCCGGGTGTGCTGAGCGTGGCGTAGGCGTTCGTTGGCGGCGGAGGTGGTGAACCGCTCGTCGAAGAGGCGGACGGGGCGACCGGTAGCGGCGGCGATACGTCGCGCGAAGCGGCGGCTCTCGATGCTTTTCTGGCTTTCTCCGCCGTCACAATGGATCGGCAGCCCGACGACGAACCCCGAGATCTGTTCCCTTTTGGCGAGATCTCGGAAGTAAACGTCATCGGCTTCTGCGCCCACCACGTGGCGAACCTCAAGCGGACTCGCTAGGATTCGATCAGGGTCACACACGGCGATCCCGATGCGGACGGTTCCGTAGTCGATGGCGGCGATCCGGCCCGATCTGGGAAAGTTCGCGGCGTGATCGGGGTGTCCCAAGTCGGCACCCGTTTGGTTGATCGGATGGTTGATCGGATGGTTGATCGGATCGGGTGTTCGATGGTCGTTCCCTGGGTGGTGGGCGATGTCCGATCGTTCGGTGCGAGGTTCGGGTTCGAGCATGGCGACATGATAACGTGTTGATGGCGGACGATGCCTGGGAGCGGTTGGAGCGGCAGCGTCTTTCGCGCGCGGCGTTGCGAGCGGTGCAACTCGAGCGGTTGAATCGCGTGCTCGATTCGGCGCGGGAACAACCGTTCTATCGCGACCGGTTGCGGGGCGTACCTCTGCCGATGGAGTCGCTAGATGACTTGTCGCGATTGCCGCTGATTTGGAAGACCGATTTGGTTGCGGCGAGGCCGGGGGAACCTGGGCGAATCTTCGGGTTGCCTCGGGAGCGGTACACTCGGTTTCACCAGACGAGCGGGACGAGCGGATTTCCGATGCCGGTGTACGACACCCCGGAGGACTGGGAGTGGTGGATCGGGTGTTGGCAGTACGTCTTGGACGCGGCGGAGGTTGGGTCGTCGGACGTGGTGATGATGGCGTTCTCGTTCGGACCGTTCATCGGGTTTTGGACCGCGAACGACGCCTTGGTGCGTCGGGGGGCGATGGTCATCCCGGGGGGCGGGATGTCGAGCGAGGCACGTTTGACGATGATCGCCGACCATCGTTGCGGGGTGTTGTGTTGCACCCCAACGTACGCGCTCCATCTCGCGTCGGTCGCTTCTCAGATCGGGATCGATTTGGCGAGCGGTCCGGTCACGCGTGTGATCGTGGCGGGTGAACCGGGCGGTTCGATCCCGGTGATCCGGGAGCGGATCGAGGCGAGTTGGGGGGCGCGGGTGATCGATCACGCGGGTGCGAGCGAGGTTGGGGCCTGGGGTGTGGGGAGTGTCGATGGGCGTGGGGTTCACGTGATCGAGTCGGAATTCATTGCGGAGATCTTGCATTTCGACGAGGGTGACGATTTTCGGGGGCGTCCGGTGGCCGACGGGGAAGTGGGGGAGTTGGTGCTGACGAATCTTGGACGGTTCGGCGGCCCCGCGATCCGCTATCGGACGGGCGACTTGGTTCGTGGGGTGCGTGACCACGACCGTGAGAACCGGTTCTTGTGGCTTGACGGGGGTGTGCTGGGGCGTGCGGACGACATGTTGGTCGTCCGAGGGGTCAACATTTTTCCGAGCAGCGTTGAGGCGATCGTGCGGGAGGTGGAGCCGACCGCGGAATTTCGGGTGACCATTTTTCGGAGGGACGAGATGGACCAGATCGAGGTCGAACTGGAGTCGGGGGAGGACCCTTCGGGGAGGCTCGCGGGGCTGCTGCGAGACCGCTTGGCGATGCGGGTTCGAGTGCGTACGGTCGCGGCGGGAACGCTCCCTCGATGGGAAGCGAAGGCGCGTCGTTGGGTCGACCGACGCGGGGATTCGGGTGGTGGGGCCTGCGATTCATGAGCGGGGACGCGACAACGCCGCAGCCGATTTCATTAGCGCGGGACGACGAGGCGTCGATCCGGATCGAGTGGTCGGACGGACGGGTGACGACGTGGACCGCGTCGGAGCTTCGACGTCGGTGTCCCTGCGCGACGTGTCGCGAGAAGCGACGCGGGGAACAACCGAGCGAGGGGAAACCGGTGGGGTTACCGGTATTGAGTGCCGCGGAGGCGCGGCCGCTTCGAATCGAGGCGATGCGACCGGTCGGCAACTACGCCTACAACATTGCGTTTAGCGACGGTCATGCGTCGGGGATCTTTCAGCTCGCGACGCTGCACGCCGGGCCCTCGTGATCCGCGCCGATTCGAGAGAATCGCGTTGGGCGGAGAGCCTATCTGAAAAGTGGGGAGCCGCTTTTCGGACAGGCTCTGACGGCCGCGAGTTTTCTTTTGGGGGTGTGCCGAATCTACGAGGACGCGTCTTTTCCTGAGCTAGGTTTCGGCAGAATTGTCCCCGCCGGTGGGTCCGCGACGGATCGTTGTCGCGGACCCGGGCGAAGCGGCCGGTGAGTGCGGGGTTCGTTGTGCGGATCAAGTCTCGCGAAACAGGAGCGGTTATGAAGGTCTTATTGGTCGATGATTCGGGCGTGATGCGGAAGATCATCGCGCGGGGTCTACACAGTTTGTGGATCGACGAGGTCGTTGAAGCGGGGGACGGTGCCGAGGCGCTCAAGGCGTTTGGCGACGGCGAAGGTTTCGATCTGGTCCTCACCGATTGGAACATGCCGAACATGAACGGTTTGGAATTAGTCCGTGCGATTCGCGAGGCGGGACATCGGTTGCCGATCATGATGATCACGACGGAGACCGAAAAGACGCAAGTGTTGAAGGCGATCCAGGCGGGCATCAACGATTACTTGGTCAAGCCGTTCGATCAGGAAATGTTGCAAACGAAGCTGCAGCGGGTGCTTCCCAACCCGCAAGCGGTCTAGTCCCGGGACACGACTCTTACCCGAAAGACAATCATGCTGAGTCTCAGGGCCGACAACGAAACGTACGTCGTCGAAGGGATCGACGAGTCGGTGACGGAAGCGTTCCGGATGATGGCTGGCGAGGCGGTCCGGTCGGTCGACCGGAAACGTTTCGAGGAGTCGATCGGGAACCCTCGGGGATCGACCGGGGTTACCGTGATCGTCGGATTAAGTGGTGACTTACAAGGCTCGGTGAGTCTTTGTTTGCCGCCGCGAGCGGCGACCCTTTGGACCGCCCAAGTGATCGATTACGAAACGGACGAGATCGACCAAACGGTCATCGACGCGGTCGGGGAGTTGGCGAACTTGGTCGTCGGGGGTTCGAAGCGTCGGCTGAGCCGATTCGATCTGACGATGGGTTTGCCGAGCGTCGTGAGAGCGGGAAGGGAGTCGTTGGCGTTCCCCACCAAGACCGCCTCGGTGCAGATCGACTATGAGTACGGGGACACCGAGTTTTCCGTCGTGTTATCGCTCGGCGAGTCGCTGAACGGTAGTGCAGAGTCGTAACCGGTCGTGAAGCTGAGTCGTAGGACCGGACGGCTTGCGCCGTGCCGGTAGAGAGTGTGCCAGGGCCGTGGCTTACGGACCGGGACGGCTCGTTCTCCCCGGCCCGGTCC
>JAWLFY010000300.1:0-2667 GCA_041685355.1 Pirellulaceae bacterium
ATCTCCCCCCCCACCCCCGGGGGGGGGGCCCCGGCCCCGCTACCGAAGATCCCCCGCTACCGAAGATCCCCCGTACCGAAGATCCCCCTACCGAAGATGCCCGGAACCGAAGATCTCCGGAACCGAAGACCCCCGGATCGCCCCCAAGAGATCCCCGGATTGTTCCCAAGGAAGTGACTTTGGGCGTTGGTCGCCGGCCGAGGTCACGGATGACGTTACCGCTTCGACGACCCCGGCTAGCGCCTTCCCTTCACATTTCAAAACACGCCCTAAGCTTCCGATGGCGTCGCGGCAACGACAGCCGTGACGGCCGGGATGGCCGGACGGGGTGCTTGGCGTGTAGGTTCCCCAGGCCCGGGACGCCCCCCTTGCTGAAAAATCTGAGAAAATTTTCGATCCCCACCGGTCACTTCCGCGAAATTGATCTACCTCGACTTCAACCGGACGACGCCTCTGTCCCCTTCATCGAAGGAGGCGATGGAGCCGTTTTGGTCGACCCATTTCATGCTCCCGGGTCAGGAGCACCCGCAAGCCCGGGCGGTTAGCGAGGCGATCGAGCATGCCCGCGAGGGGGTCGCGATGATGGCGGGGTGCGAGCCGTTCGAGTTGGTTTTCACCGGGGGGGGAACCGAGGCGAATAACCTGGCGATTTTGGGGACGGCCGCGGTGGTCGCCAACGGGGAAACCTCCCGAGAAAAGCACATGTTGGTGTCGGCTCTGGAGCATGATTCGGTGCTCGAGGCGGCGTACAGCTTGACCCGACGGGGGTGGGATGTCGAAACGGTGCCGGCTTCGGAAGAGGGGGTGGTCGAGCCGGAGCGGTTCGCCGAGCGGATTCGGGACGAGACCCGGCTGGCGTGTTTACAACTCGCCAACCCGGTGCTGGGGACGCTGCAGCCGGTCCGCGAGCTGGCCGACTTGTGCCACTCCGCGGGGGTGCGGCTGCACTGCGACGCGACGCAGGGGTTTGGGAAAATTCCGGTCGACATCGCCCGACTCCGCGTCGACACCGCGGCGATCAGTGGCCACAAGCTGTATGGGCCGAAGGGGAGCGGGGCGGTCTTTGTCCGTCGCGGGCTGTCGTTGGCGCCGATCGGGTTCGGCGAATCCCGCGAGATGGGACTTCGGCCGGGGTCGGAGAACGTCCCGGCGTGGGTCGGGTTCGGGGCCGCGGCGTCGTTGGTCGGGCGATGTGCCGAGGAGGCGTCGGAGCGGCTCGCGTCGCTCCGGGATCGCTTTGTCGATCGGCTGCGGGAGACGGCAGCGGCCCCGATCACGGTGCTTTGCGAAACGGTCCCACGGCTATCGAACACGGCGGCGATCGAGTTACCGATGGAGGTGTCACGGGTCCGGCAGGTCGCGCGGCGACTCGTATTCACCTCGGCTCAGTCGGTTTCGCCCCCGGACGAGGTGACGCGGGGGTTGCGGGCGATCGGCCGCAGTGAGGGCCAGATCGGGCGCACGGTGAGCCTGTCGATCGGATGGACCACCAGCCACGAAGAGATCGACCAGGCCGCCGAGATGCTCGCCGAGGCGATCGACGCGGCGTGCGGGTGAGGAGCTAGGCCAACTTGGCGAGCGCGTTGGCGACTTTCTCGGGATCGTCTTCGGCGATGAAGTAGTCGATCTGGTCCTGGGGCAGGCCGACCTTTTCGAGGTGGCTGGCGAGCCGTTTCCAGACCTGCGTCCGTTTTTTTCCTTCGCTCAGGTAGAGCTCGCTGACCGCTTCCTGGGCCTTTTGCAGCCCGATCGCGTCGCGGTTGCGGTAGTAGTTCTTGATGATCCGTTCTTGATAGCGACTGTTCGGGGCGGTCATGGTGTCTGCCTGGGATCGGGTTGTCGGAAGGGAGCGGGTCGTCCGTGGAACGCGTTGCCGGGTCGGTCGCGTTGCCGGGTCGGTCGCGTTGCCGGGTTGGGGAAGGGGACGGCCTGACGGATTATCGGCACCCGGTCTGGTGTTCTATAGTAAGCCGAGCCCGAATCGAAGCCCCGAATCGAAGCCCCGAATCGAAGCCCCGAATCGAAGCCCCGAACCGCCCATCCGTCCCCCCCCGCTGCGAAGGAACCGCATGACTGTTTGTCGAGGCGTCCGAGGTGCCACCACGGTGGAAGCGGACGATCGAGACCAGATCCTCCGCGCCACCCGGCAACTGTTGGCGTTGATGATCCGCCGCAACGAGATCGATTCGAGCGATGTCGCCAGCGCCCTGTTCACGGTGACCAACGACCTGCACAGCGAGTTCCCGGCGTTGGCGGCCCGCCAGCTGGGGTGGCTCGAGGTGCCGCTACTGTGCGGTTACGAGATCACGGTCCCCGGGTCGCTGCCGCGGTGCATCCGGGTGATGCTGCACTGGAACACGTCGAAGCCGCAATCGGAGATCCAGCACGTCTACATCCGTGACGCGGCGCGGCTGCGTCCGGACCTGTCGAAGTTGCCCCCGGTCGACTTCGAAGAGCTCGAGGCCTGGATCCAAGACAACCTGTTGGAGGAATGAGCCGTTGTCCGCGAACATCCGGATCCGCTGGACGCCACATCCTCGGCTGAGCGCCATCCACGCGGCGTACGTGGTCGCCGGGGGGGCGAAGTGCGTCGATCCGAAGACCGAGCGGTTGTTGGTCACGCCGGTGACGGAATTGAACAACCGTCTGCTTTCGGCGTCGGTTGAC
>JAWLFY010000028.1:0-40394 GCA_041685355.1 Pirellulaceae bacterium
GTCGCCACGCCAGCGATACGCGGGCCCGAATTGTCGGAGGACGGTCCCGGGCGGGTGCTCCGACGACTCGAGTGACTCGATGGCGTTCATCGTTCGGCCATCGAACATCGCGCCGACGGTGTCGACCCGTTCGATTTCGTGCCGCGCCAACAAGTGACGGATGCGATCGACCAGCATCCGCAAACCTTCGGCGGTGGGGTCGACGGGTCGGGTCGGTTGCCGCGGTTCGGCGTGCTTGTCGATCACGTCGCGAGTCTCCGCAAAGAAACCACGGCAGAACCAACGTCGGAACGCCCCCATGGCGGCGAACCGATCGGCGACCCCGCGGTCGATCGCGGCGGCGACGTCGGGTTGCCCCGTGCGGGACGGCTCACTCGCGTCGCTGTTCGACACTCGGTTGCCCCATGACTTTTCGGCGGCGTCGACGGCGCGGGAGACGTTGAGGTCGATTTCGACCAACGTGTCGACCCACGGCCGAGGATCGACCCCACGATCCGAATTCGATTCGGCGAGCGTGCGTGTCGTGCGGCGGACGAGGTCTTCGATCCGCCGAGTCGACTCGTCGACTTGGCTGACCAACGATCGGGATTCGCGGGTGTTGGTGCGGAACTCGTGTCGCAACGCCGTGAACGCCTCGATCACGTCGACGAGCCCGAACTCGGGTTCGGGTTCTGATTCGCGTTGGCGTTGCGGATCCCGGGCAGGGCCCGATTGGGGCGCCGCTTCCGTTCGCAACGGGTCGTCACGGGGATCGGGCGGGGACGGATCGGTCATGACCGGGAATCGCCTCGGGTCTTCGACGGGTCAAGGTTCCCGAGACTGAGCAGGAACTCGGTTCGCATCCGCGGCGGCCGTTGGCGATGTTCGGCGATCAGGTCTCGCCATGGCCGAGGCTCGTCGTCGGTCAACGGCCGGACCAAATGCTTGGCGATCGCCATCGGGTCGCGGGCGGCCTGGTAGGCACGATGGATTTCGCGGAACCGCTCGGGGTCCCGTTCGGGCGGGTGAAGTTTGACGAGTTCGAGATATCGAGCGCGAACCCGTTCTTCGTTCGAGCCTTGGGGCAAACCGAGGATTTCGAAGGGATCACGTCGGGGCGTGGCGTCGGGTTGGGCGGACATCAGGGGCGACTTCCTTTCTGGTTTCGCTTGTTACGTCCCAGCGGGTCCTTCGGGCGGGTGCGGCGGAACTCTTCGTCGCTCGTTTTTTCGGGCGCGTGGTCCGCCCCGCGGGGAGCCGGAACCGAATCGGGTTCCTCATCGGAGTCGAACCGAAAGAACATCGGTTTGGGTTTGGGTTCGGGCGGATCGTCGTCGCCGGACGTAAAGAACTCGTCGGTACGGCCGGGATCGAGTTCCGCTTCATACTCGTCCGCTTCGTCTTCCTCGTCGTCGTCGGGATACCATCCGAATCCGGCGAACGGTGAGAACGGGGTGTCCGAGGGAAACTTGCTTCGGGCTTCCGCGGCGCGGTCGGCGAGCGTCGCGAAGAGATACCGATCGAACCGATCGGCGGCGGTTTTTGCAGCCGACCGAACGAGTTCGATCGAAGCATCGAAGGGGAGCTTCGGGAACACCGCGGGGCTGACGTCGGATTCGATGACCGTTTGGAGGATCGCGGCGGCGGCGTAAGGATTCTCGCTCGCCGCCCGGATCACCGCCTTGGGGACTCCGCATTCGAAGCGGTTCGCCCAGAACCGGAATCGCCCCATCCAGAGGACGGCGGCGTCACTTTGCGGGGATTCCAGTTTCGCCTTGCCGTCGAGCCGTGAGATCAGTTCTCGGCCGATCTTGCTGCCGTGCATGCGGTAAGCGGGGTAGAGCAGCGAGACGCGTTGCAGATCCCAAAAGAAGCTCCCGACGTCCATCAAATCGGGGGTGGAAATCAAACGGGGGGAGCGAACCGCTTTCTCGACCGGTTGTCGGAACTCCTTCAATTCCGCGGCCGGAATCCGCATTTTCTGGGCGGCGGCGAGCATCATCACGGCATCGGTCAACGGGCCGGGGGAGGAGCCTGGCGTTTCCGCACGCCGGGCGTCGAACCCCGCCTTGTCCCCGCCGCGCCACGCGATCGCGGCGCGGAGGTAGGGCAGCCAACGCTGGGGGAGCCAATCGGGCCACATCGCCTCGGCCGCGTCGAGTCGCTGTTCAACCTGGGGCAACCGGGACTTCCGCCGCGCGAGCCGCAACGCCTCGAGCAGTTCCCATTTCCAAGGGGTGACTCGCACGCGCGGGTCTTCATGGCGGCAGCTCGATAGCCAATCGACGTGCGGCTTGGCGCTTTCGAGCTGTTCTTCCTCCAGGTAGTGGTCGACGAGCCAGAGCCGAGGTTCGACCTCGTCGGGTAACGACTCGCTCCACCGCGCCATGACCCCCGAAAGCAGTTTCGAAAACTTCTCACGGTCACTTTTTGACGCGCGAGCGTCATCGATGCGACTCTCGATCCAAGCGGCGAACTCCTCGTGGGCCTCGTGGTTGGACGGATAGGATTCGACCGCTTGGCGGAATCGCTCCTCGATCCGATCGTTATCTTCGGGTTGATACCGACCCATCAACCTCATGACGTGGGCGAACGGGTTGGGAGGATCCGCCAGTTCACGTGCGGCTTCGAGGTACAGGTGGCTGGCGATGGCACCGCGGACGGCGGGGCTGAGCCTCTCGCACCGCGGGAGATCGTTTTTCAGGTACGACCTCAGCAACTTCGCTTCGCGAACGTCGCCGCCTTCGAACTTCCCTTCGTATCGGCTCGACAGCAACGTCAGTTTCGGGTCGTGGTCGGGGCCGCGAAACGACCGGGTGGCGGCGGCGAACAGGTCGACGTACGGCTGCATCGCGACACGATGGAGCGCCGCCGCTTCCAAAGACTGAACCAAATCAGGGTCCATCCATCGGTACTCGTGTACAAACCCTTTCAACCACTCGATCGTGTCGCGACCGATCCGATCCCCCTGCGGATCCCGGATCTGGCTCAGCCGCGCGGAAGCTTCACGAAGCGCGGGGCGTTCGATGCGAAGCGTCCGTACCAACCGTGCCGCGGATGCAGCCTGGGAGCCGTCGCTCGTTGCCGAAGGCTCCTGCCGGGATTCGCGGAGCACCGTCACGATCCGTGCGGGTCGACGGGAAGGGTCGAGTTTTCGCCACGCCTGCTCGGCTCGGTCGAAGCGATCGGCGTACCAGTCGACCAACCCACGAGCGAACAGCCGCCATTCGCTGAGCGGGCTTCGTCGGGGGATCACCCGAAGCCGATCGAGCGCGTCCTCGTCGCGGGACTGGCTCAGCAGGTCGAGCGCTTCCTGGACCGTCGCGGCCTGGGCCGCGACGTCGGCGGGAAGGGACGCCCGCGCCCTCACGTCGAACACCGCGACGTCTTCTTGCCGTTCGCCCTCGGCGGCGATCGGTCGCTTTCGGGTGATCCGGTTTCGCTTGGCCTCCGGCGTGAGCGTGGCCGAGGGACGGGGGATTCGCCGACGAGGCCGCTTCGAATTCCCTTTCTGTTTCTTCGATCGGCCCATCCCGGTTGGCTCGCTAAATCGTGACAAGGCGTCCCGTCAATCGATGACGATCAGGGGCATCTTACCGACCTCGGCGTTCGACTCAAAAGCCCCCGCTCGGGACGGTTTATCGCGGGGGTCGATCGAGCTGTTCGGCGGCGAGTCGTGCGAGTTCCGCGGGATCGAATTTGGACTTGAGCTCGAGGATCGCGAGCCCCTTGGGGATCTGGTCGCGCGCTTTCGGCGGCACCACGATCACCCAGCGGTCGTCCCGGAATTGACGCAGCTTGGCGCCCTTTTCCTGTAGGTACTCCGGGGTCCAGAACCCCACCAATTCGACATACACCGGGTCGCGTGGCCGGTCGTCGTGTCGGAGGACGAAGTCGGGAGTGAGGACCGACTGGTCACGAAACAGGAGCTCCGATTCGCGGGTCATCGTCCATCCGGGCGGGGTCGCTTGTTCCCAGCCATCGACCAGCTGGCGTTCGAGCTCCGAGTCGTAATCATCGGGCCGCTGGTGGGGGCCGCGTAGGCCGTCCTCGGACGACAGTTCGAGACGATACGTTCGGTCCCGCTTGCCGTGCGGGCCCGGTCCCAACACGTCGGCCATCAACCGCCAACCGCGGCACGCGAGTAGCATCGGCAAGAGCGTCGCGAACCGCACCCCGTACCGCCACGTGTGACGGATCGCCGAGGCGGGTCCGTCGAGTTCGAACCGGTACGTCGCGACTCGACCGGCAACTCCGGGATGCGGGTCCGTCATCGCCTGCGGGTCCGTGGTCTCGTGGCGTGTGATGCGATGCATCAGCCCGGCGAGCTTCGCATGGCGGGCGATCGTTTTCAGGTCCTCCCGCGCCCACACCGTCATCCGGGTCGCGCGGTACAGCGCCGCTTGGGTCTGGCCCACGTTGTAGGCGGCGAGCAGTTCGGCGGGCCCGAACGTGTCCTCCGCGTCGAACGACAACAACGTTTGCAGCTCGATCACGTCGGCGAACAACTCGGCTTCGATCTCGGGCCACGACTTCCCGATCGACTTGGCAACGTGTGTCCGGGCTGCGTCGCGCGTCGTTTCGAACATCGATGTGGGGCTTTCGACGACCGGATGTAGCTTGGCCGCGGAGCGGAAGACGCGGCGGCGGAGACTCGAGGCCTGGCCCCGCGCGGTACGATAGCTCGAGCGGTCGTCGAGCAACTTACAAAACGCCGCGGCGCGGCGCGGCGGGCAATCGCCGAGCCGATCGACGATCGCGTCGACCCGACGATGGAGCGACTGTCTCGTCTCCCCGCCGCCACGCCGATAGACCGACAACATCGACCGGGCGGCGCGGAGATAATGCCGATCCGCGGCGCGGGTCAACCGATCGGGGAAAACCGTCCCGTCGCGAAACTCGTACCGCACGATCGATTGGGCAGAAGTCAGCATCAGGTGTCAACGGTTCGGTGCGACGGAACGCTCAACCACGAGACGCGTCAACGGCGATACGCTTCGTTGCGACGGCGGGTGCGACTCCGACCGACCTCGCCCGTTTGATCGGTGACGACCTCATACAGCGTCGCTTCCCGGCCGCTCCCCTTGCGGAGCACGCGGCCCAACCGCTGGATCGCCTGTCGGCCGCTGGCGGTGCCTCCCAGAACGATCGCGACCTTCACCGTGGGCAGGTCGACCCCTTCGTCGAGCACCCGATTGGCGACCAACACCGGATAGGTCCCGTCGGCGAACCCGTTCAACAGATCGGCCCGCTCGCGTTTCCCGCAGTGGCTGAGCAGACAGGGTACCAGGAACCGGATCGATACCTCGCGGGCCATCGCGTTGGAACCGACGAAAACCAGGACGGACTGGCCGGCGTGGAGCCGAAACAAGTCTTCCAGCACCCGCAACTTCCCCGACGCCCGTTCTTCGATCCGCTTCTTCAACCGAGACGCCCGCAGACAGCGGCGGGCGGCGGCGTCCTCGGTCGCGAGGGTGAAGATTTGGTCCCAACGGAACGAAGGGTCGTCCCGTCGACGTTCGGCAACAAAGCCCCGGACGATCTCGGACAACTCCCGATAGCGGCGGCGTTCGCTCGCCGTCAACGGCACGGGGACCCGGCGCACCCGGTACTCCGCCAGCGTCTTCCCCCGCGCCTGTCCGATCGTGTCGCGATACACGACCGGGCCGACCAACGATTCGACCTCGCCCCATTTCGACGGGTCCGACGAGGGCGTCGCGGTCAGCCCGAGACGCCACGGGGCCGCCGACATACGGGCCGCTTCGGACCGCCACGGGCCGGGAAGATGATGCACCTCGTCGAACACGATCATACGAAACCGGTTGCCCAAACGCGGCATGTGGATCGCCGCGCTGTCGTACGTCGTCACGCTGATCGGGCTGACCCGGTGAACGCCGTCGCCGATGATCCCCGCGTCGACGCCGGTCTCCTCCAACAGCCGCGCGTGCCACTGGTACATCAGGTCTCGGATCGGGACGACGATCAACGTCGAACAGGCGGCTTGTCGGATCAGCTCGAGCGCGACGACCGTCTTTCCCGTCCCGGTCGGCATCACGATCACGCCCCGCCGCCCGGCGTCGACCCAGGCATCGCAGGCCCGCCGTTGGTCGTCGCGGAGACGTTTCGGTGAAGCGTCACCGAACGCGATCCGGTCACTCGCGTGTTGGCCCGCGTTTGAGGGAAAGACATGATCGTCGGCCGGGGGCGACAACCGCTCTTGTAACGGCGGGGCGAGCTCGGTGTAGCGAAACGCGTCGCCGCGGAACGAATCCTCGCGGTCGTCCCGAAACCAAGCCGCCTGCTCCGCCTCCGAGAAAACGCGGCGGATCGCGGCGGGCGAAATCCCGGTCAGCCGCAGCGTCCCTTCGTGAAAGACAAGCGTCACGGGGTCGGGCATCGATCTCACTCGCCCCACTTTGGCGATCGAACGAAGGGGACGACGCGGACGGAATGCCAAACCTTGCGACGCGATCGGCACCTACCGTGCCAGGAGGAAACCAGGCTGAGCCCAGGAGAAAACATAACGCAGGCGATCAGCGGACACCCATCCCGTCGATCCGGAAGACGGCGAAGTGACCCGAACCGTCGGGGTATTTGTACTCTTGGATCTTGAACGTCCCCTCGACGGTGACCGGTCGGGTCACGAAGTCGGTCGTCCGACCGGGAACCATCTCGACGATCACGCAATCGAACAAGGCGGCACCCGGTCCGAAACAACACTCCTGGTTGTCCCGAACGAGGACGAACTGTTCGATGTCGGTCTCCTTGAACAACGTACTCGGCAAGATGTAGCCACGAAGTTTGACACGTTTGCCGTGGAGCCGTTCGATCAGGTCGGTGAGCTTGTCCCGCTCAAAGGGTTCGTCTTTCTCGATGTCGAACTTCAGATCGTCGAAGGTGATCTCCCCCTTCGCGATCCGCGATTCCCTCGACTCTTTCGATTCGTCGTCTTGTTTCGACTTTTCGTTTCTGTCAGAGCCGTCTCGCGCCGTCCGATCGCTCGGGGTTTGGCCGAGGGCGGGACCGACCCCCAGCGTCGGCACCGCGATCGCGACCGACACCGCGATCAAGAGAGCGGCGGGCGATCGATGCCGGGCCGTCGGCCCGCCAAACGGGTCAGCGGATTTGGTCGACTCGCAGCCGATAGAAGAGCGCGTTGTCAAAATCGGTGACCTTTTGGGGCATCTGGTTGACGACAAATTTCCCTGCCAACTTTCGTTTCAGCAGGCCGGCGCGGACCGCTTGTCCGCCGCTGAGCGTCACTTCGATCATATCACTACTCCGGGGTTGTCCGCCAAAGCAACACGTCCCCAGGTCGGGGACGAGGATAAATTGGCGGAGCATGCCGCTCCCGGAGGACGGGTGGATATACCCTTTGATGAACACCTGCTCGCCGTCGATCTCGAGCGCCGCTTGCGTCGGCACGTCCGGCAGTGCGGGGTCTTGTTGCAGATCGAAGAAGTGAACTCGCTTGTAACCTTCGGGGACCTCGGTCAAGTAAATGACCGCGTGCCCGGCGATCCCGCCGATCAGCAGCAACGCGTTGCCGACCAGCCCGGTCAACGCGACGGCTCGACCGCCAAACTCGTCGGGGAATCGACTCGTCGCGCGGAGCCCCATCGTCGCGGCGATCATCCCGGGGATCGTCAAGGCGAGCAGGATCGAAAACGTCGGGATCAACCCTGGGAGCGCGATCAGTCCGAACAGGATGGAAGCGATCGCGGCCCGGCTGAGGGCCCGATAGGGGTAATCGACGGCATTCGCCGGTGCGGACATCGAAAGTTCGGCGGACATCTGATTCTTTCCGGGTCAGACGGGTCTTAAGCGGTTTGGCGGCCACCGGTCAGCAACAAGTACTGGGCGATCATCGCCGTCGCCAGGGCCAAGCCCACTACGTAGACCAACCGCATCGGGTTCAGCGGCGCCGAGACGGACGATCCGGTCAACGGACCTGCGACAGCGAGCGGGCCCGATCGGTCGCGAGCCGAGCGAAGCGCCAACGGCCCCGAACCGTAGACCCCATGGTTGCCGGCCCCGAGGCTCGGCGTCTTTTCCGCCGGCTTAACCGCGGCGACCGGATCGTCGTCGGCCGGGATCGCGGAGCTGGAGGGGGCTTTCTCGGGACCCGGCTTGGGAAGCGAGAAAAACGTGTTCGCGCGACGCACGCTTTCCGGGTCGACCCGCTTGCACTCCTCGAGCGCCTTCTCGGCTTCGGGCAACGGGCACGCGCGAAGGTAATTGACGACCGGGACGCGGACCCAGTTGTTGTCCTCGTCGGCTTCGACGAACAGTTTGGTCAGCCGTTCGATTTGGCTCCAATCGTTCCACCTCGCCAGGTCGGGGATCACGAGATCGGCGAGGTCTTCCCGGTCGAGCACATGGTGGAGCGATTCGACCAGGGCGCTACGCGGAATCACGCCCCCCTCGGTCCCGTGGAACCGGATCGCCATGATCGCGGCGTACGTATCCGCGTAGGAAGCTTTGTTGTTCTTCAAAAACAGCTCGTCGATCTTGGGAAGCCCTTCCTCGCCGGCGAGGGTCAGGTAGCAAGCGATCAACGCGTCGAGACCGCTGCGGGCACCCTTCTGCGAACTGGTCAGCAATCCTTCCAGCATCGGCACGTCCCCTCGGTCGCCGCACACGCCGAGCATCGTGAAGTAGAGCCGGCGTCGATCGGTCGAGGTTTCGGGATCCTGAATCCATTCGACGAGCCCGTCATGGTCCATTTCGGGGCCTAGCTTCTGGACCGCCTCGTAGGGGGTCGTCGCGAACTCGTCGTACGCGTCGCGGGAGAGCATGTCGTCATCGGATTGAAGATAGTCCATGAAGAAACGGATCCGTTCGACGGGGTCGTCCTCGGGCAATTCCGCGACCTTGACGACATATTTTTCAGACCGCTCGTTCAGCGGCAGACAGGACCACTGCATCATGGGCGGGTCGACCCCGCTCAGCATGAACCGGCGACCGGCGGCGACTTCGCCGTAATAGATCGCTTCGACCTCGTCGTCGACGCTCACGAACTCGTCCCCCTTGAGCACCCGCCCGACTTTCATCCGCACTTGGCCGGTTTCCCGGTTTCGGGTCAGGTCGGAATCGAGCGCGGTGGCGATCACGACCGCGTCCATCGCCTCCATCTCTTGACGCAACGTTTGAGAGACCGCGTTGCAAAACGGACAAGCGGCGGCGGGCCGGACGGCGAGGGTCGTGGCCAGAGCGACGAGGGTGAGCAAGACGAGCGGGGGGGCTGCGGCGTGTCGGCGTGGGCGAGAATTCATCTCGTGGGTGACTCCGCGGGGGGATTTGGTAATGGCGAGCGTCGTCGGTCGACGGGGCGGCCGACCGATCAAGCCTTCATCATAGATGCTCAGCCGCCACGATGAGAAGTGTTCGGGCCGGGGAAGGGGATCGCCGGGCCGCCCGGGGCGACCTGAAAACCGACCGCGATCCCCTCAACCGGTGATGCGGGATCTGCCGATAGTGACGTTACGCCGGGGGTCGGTCGTCTTCGCGACGCTGTCCGTCGGGGTGCCCGATCGATCCGGGCGGGCGGCGGGACGGCCGCTTCATCAACGATGATCATTCCCACGACCCCACCGCGTCGGCGGTGGGGATCGATAGCTTCGAGGGGGAAGCACTGATGCTCCGTCAATTCATCATCGCCGCGGTGCTCACGAGCGGCGTGTCGGCCGCCTGTGATTCCGCGTTCGCCGATCAGCGGGCGTTCGGCAAGGCGTGGGGTGGCGACGCCAGCTCGCGAGATTGGAATCGCTTCTATCACTACCCGTACGTGTACTACCCTCAGAATTTCTGGGGCCAGGAGTACTACCAGAGCAGCAACAGCCTGTACCACCGATATCCGCCCGAGATGCGGATCCCGGTGTACAACAAGAAGTGGCACAACTTTTATCCGAGCAACCGCCGCTACCACTCGGGACACCACTTCATCCTCGACACGTTCTGAACCGTGCCCGCCGGCTCGAAGATCCGCCCGCTCGCCCGCCAACTCGACGGCTCCTCGGCCGTCGTGTGGGTGACGACCGCCCATGGCGAGCTGCTCTACCTGTCGGCGGCGGCCGCGGATTGGCTGGGGGTCGACGGCGATTCGATGTTTCGGCGTCGCTGCGTGCCGGCGGCGGCGTCCGATGACCCGTTGGACCGATTGGCCGCGTCGCTCGCGCCGCCCCCCGGGCTGGGCGAAGTCGGTTGGCTCACGCACCGCGTGACGCCCCCCGGGGATCACGGGCAAGCGGTCTCGCCGCGTCAAATCGGGTTCGCCCGAATCGGCGAGGGGGCGGACGTTTTGATCTTCGCGGTCGGTGGCGATTTCGCGTCGCCGTCGGGAACACCCGATGAGCCGGGGACAGCCGACGAGCTGGCCGACGCGTCCGAACTCCGTCGCCAACTCGACACCTGGCGAAAAGCCGAAGGGGTGCGGGCGACGGTCGCGACCGCGGGGACTTCGGCCGCGGCGCGACGGACCCGCGGCCGGATCCGGTTCGCGGCGTCGGTCCGTTGTCACGTCGGGTTCTACGGACCGACCGGGTGCGGCGGGGAAACGATCGCGTCCCGCGTGCATCAGCTGGCGCGGGGCGACGAGCCGCTGGCGGTGGTCGACGGCCCGCTGATGGACGCGGAGCTGCTCGAGGCGACGGTCGGGCCGCTGATCGCTCCCCTTTCCGAATCCCAAACCGCGGTCGCCTCGGCGCTCGTGTTGGGGCTCGACGAGACGCCGGTCGAAGCCCAACAGCGGCTATCGGAATTGTTGGCGTCGTTCGGCGGCCGTCTACGATTGTTGGCCACCGCGGGGTCACAGCCGGGTGAACTCCGCGAGCCGTTCGACGCGTCGGGCGACGTCGAGGCGGTCCCCGATGTCACCGACCCGGCCGACCCATCGTCCACGCGAACCGGGATCCGTCCCGACCTAGTCGACGCGCTGAGCGTGTTCTCGATTCGGCTCGAACCGCTCGCGTCACGCCCCGAAGACATCCCGCTGATCGCGGCGGCCACGGTCGACGCGCGACACGCGGCCGGGGAGGGACTCGGGGAACGGCTCAGCCGCGCGGCGCTCGACGCGTTGGTGGTCTATCCGTGGCCGGGCGAATTCGTCGAGCTCGACGCGGCGATCCGTCACGCCGTCCGGGTCGCCCGGCGTGGGGTGATCGGCGCGGAAGATCTGCCGTTGGCGATCCGCTCTTATCGCCCCTCCGATCCCGCCGGCGCTTCGTCCCGACCGACGATCCCGCTCGACGACGCCGTCCGTCGGTTCGAACGGAGGCTGATCGAGGAGGCGATCGAGGCGGCCGGTGGCAACCGCGCCGAAGCGGCACGGCGGTTGGGGATCAGCCGCGCGAAGTTGATTCGACGGCTGGCAGACGAACCGAATGATTGAGCGACCAGAGACGACCGAACGCGTGTTGACGTGGCTCGTCGACGAGCGGGGAGGACGATGGCTGTCGGCGTCTCGACGGTTCGTCGCGACGATGACGCCCGACGGAACGCGGGTCCATGTGCGTCCCCTCGCTGACGACGATCTCGCCCCCGGCGGTCAGAATTCGGCCACGACGGTCGTGTTGGCCGAGGTCGCCCGCGGCGAGGTTTCGCGGTGGGTCGGGCGGATCACGCGTTGTGAACGCCCCATGACCTGGATCGTCGCCGCGGTCGGGCTGACGAACCCCGAGCGGTTGGACTTGATGCGGGTCGGCGTCCGCGCCACGGTGGAGCAACCCGAACACCTTCCCCGGTTGGCCTCGCTGATACGCGGCATCATGACGCGACGGTTCGCCACCGGTTCGCAGCGTCGACCGTTCGCCTAGACTGGGTTGTCGACGTCCCGATGCCGCGTCTCGGATGACGTTCCCGCACGCCGATTCCGACTCGTACGCGACACCGATTCACCCGCGAAGCCGATCACCCCCACACGATTCACCGATGAACCGACCGACCGAAGACCGCGTCCGAGAAATTTTGTCTCAACACCCGGACCCTGAAACGGGGCGTCCGCTCGGAACGATGGGCCAGATCCAGGAATTGACCGTCGGGGAAACGACGGTCCGCGCGAAGCTCGGATTGACGACGCATTCGGTGCCGATCGCCGACGACGTCCGCGACGCGCTCGTCTCGAAAATCGTGGCGGCGTTCCCCGGGACCGAGGTCGAGATCAGCTTCGGGGATCACTTTCGCCCCCCGGCACGGGCCGGACAGATCGGGTTGAAAGTCAAGAGCGTGATCGCGGTCGGCAGCGGGAAGGGGGGGGTCGGCAAGAGCACCGTCGCGGCGGGGCTCGCGCTGACGCTGCGACAACTCGGCGCTTCGGTCGGGCTGATGGACGCCGACGTGTACGGCCCCAGCATCCCGCACCTGCTCGGACTGTCGGGACGACCCGCCGTCTCGGAGGGCAAACGGATCCAGCCGATCCGATGCGGCGACAACATCCCGGTGATGTCGATGGGGTTCCTGGTCGATCCCGACCAGGCGGTCATCTGGCGTGGCCCGATGTTGCACGGGGCGGTGCAGCAATTCCTGGCGGATACCGATTGGGGCGAGCTCGACTATTTGGTGATCGACATGCCGCCGGGGACCGGTGACATCGCGTTGACGTTGTCGCAAGCGGTGCCGATCGCGGGGGCCGTGATCGTGTGCACGCCGCAAGAAGTCGCGCTGCTCGACGCGGTGAAGGCGATCAGCATGTTCCGCAAGGTCAACATCCCGATCGCGGGAATGGTGGAGAACATGAGCGGGTTCGTGTGCCCCGACACGGGAAAGACCTACGACATCTTCGGCCGTGGCGGGGCGGAGGCGAAAGCGGAGGAGTTGGACGTCGCGTATCTCGGCGGATTGCCGATCGACATCTCGCTCCGGGTCGCCGGTGACGAAGGGCGGCTGGTCGACGTGATTCGCGATGACGCTCGTGCGCGGGCGCCGTTCGAGGCGGTGTCGAAGGCGTTGGTGCGTGGGTTGGCGGCGCGGTCCGCCGCGGCGCCGTCGCAACCGACCTTGCCGACTCTCTGATCGCTCGAAACGCCGGGCGGCCGTCTCAAGCCGCACGTTTGGCGCATGAAAAAACCACGCCGGAACATCGATTCGCGGCGTGGTTCGATCGGTTGCCCGTGAGGGTCAGCGACGTTTCTTGGCAGCCTTCTTCTTGGTCACCCGCTTCTTGGTGACTTTCTTCTTGGCGGCCTTCTTTTTCGTCGCCCGCTTCTTGGTGACCTTCTTCTTCGCGGCTTTCTTCTTCGTCGCCCGCTTCTTGGTCACCTTTTTCTTGGCGGCTTTCTTCTTCGTTGCCGCCTTCTTTGTCGCAGCTTTCTTCGTCGCAGCTTTCTTGGTGGCGCGCTTCTTCGTCGCACGCTTCACCGGTGCTGCCTTCTTCGTCGCTTTTTTCTTGGCCACGTTCTTCCTCCGCGAGAAAGGAAACGTTGGCGAGTCATTGTGGCTTGCGAAACGAAATCGATTCGGAAGCCACCGGCCACGGCTCACCAACTGAAAACCTTGTGACCGAGACTCCGAGCTTCGACGTCCACGTCGACCTTGCTCTTCGTTCTCAGCCGCACAAAAACTTGGCGTAACTGTACGCGGTTCGTCGATTTCCGCAACATCTTTTCAAGAAAAAAGTGGTTGCACCGAAAAGTTTTTTTGCTATGCGAGACGTCGCAACGACGCGTTTCGCCGACGACATCAGTAACGCCATCCGCCGTGCATCTGAAGCATCTGGTAATTCGAGATCGCGAGCGACAAGAACAAGATGCCGAGAAACAGTTGCCTCGCTTGAAACCCGTAGACCGCCATCAGCGCCGCGGCGATCAGGCTGATCCACAACGACAGTTCGGTTCGTCCGCCGAAGATCAACACGATCGATCGCAAGATGCGGCCGCCGTCCAACGGCCACACGGGGATGAGATTGAGCAACGCCCACAACACGCTCGGGAAGATGTAGAACGCGAGCAACGCGAACAACGCGCCGCTTTCGATCGGGTTGCCCTCGAGGACACCCGGAATGCGATCGAGCCCGCCCGGCAAAAACGCGAACGCGATCACTCGGTAACCGAACGCCTTGACGACGCCGACGAGCAACACCGCCGAAAGGATTTGCGCGACCGGGCCCGCGGCAGCGATCATCAGGTCTTGTCCCGAACTCAAACTCGACGTCGTCACCCCGCGGCGGCCGGCGAACGAACCGCGGGGAACGGCCAACCCGCCGAAGTGATACAGGATCACCGACGACTCGAGACCGCACGCGCGAAACGCGAACGCGTGACCGAGTTCGTGGATCAAGATCGATACGAGGACGCACCCGCCCCATAACGCCAACAGCGGGAATCGCCCGGGGCTCTCCATCCCGAGCATCCGGTCGATGCCGTCGACGAGCCCGTAGCCGAACACGACGGCGCCGAGCCAAAACGTCCAGGCGATGCGGATCGGGAACCCGAACAGTTCGAATCGAACGTCGTACGGGGATTCGGCCGGTTCTTGGAGCAACATGTCGGTCCGTATCGGGGGAGCGCGTGGGTGTCAGCCTGAGAGGAGGGCCGGCGTCGCGTCGATGAACGTCGCTTCGGCGAATCGTCGTGTCACGGGTTATCGCGTCGCGGCATCGGGCGTTCGCAGGTTCTCGATCAGGAAAGCCCACAAGTCGGCGTACTCGTCGATCTTCTTGCTGACCGGCGTCCCCGCCCCGTGTCCGGCGCGGGTCTCGATGCGGATCAACGTCGGGTGCTCGCAGCCTTGGGCGGCCTGCAGCGCCGCGGCGAACTTGAAGCTGTGCCCAGGGACGACCCGGTCGTCGCGGTCGGCGGTCGTGATTAACGTCGCCGGGTAACACGTCCCCACTTCCAAGTTGTGAAGCGGCGAATAGGAGAGCAGGTTCTCGATCTGGTCCGCCTCGTCGCTGCTGCCGAACTCGGTGACCCACGCCCACCCGATCGTGAATCGGTGATAACGGAGCATGTCCATCACGCCGACCGCCGGCAGACACGCCCCGAACAGTTCGGGACGCTGCGTCATCACGGCGCCGACGAGCAACCCGCCGTTGCTCCGCCCTTCGATCGCCAACCGATCGGGTCGGGTGTAGTTTTCGTCGATCAGGAACTCGGCGGCGGCGATGAAATCGTCGAACACGTTTTGCTTTTCGAGCCGCATCCCCGCCTCGTGCCATTCCCGTCCGTATTCCCCGCCGCCTCGCAAGTTCGCGACGGCGAGGATCCCGCCCCCGTCGAGCCACGCGGCGCGGGCCGGCGAAAACGCGGGGGTCAACGAGATGTTGAACCCGCCGTAGCCGTACAGCAGCGTCCGGTTCTCGCCGTCGAGCTCGGTGTCGCGGTGCCGCGTGACGATCATCGCGACCCGGGTCCCGTCGGCGGAAGTCGCGAACCGCTGCTCGGTGATGTAATCCTCACCCGCGAACGGGACTTCGGGACGCCGCCACAGTTCGCGGTCGCCGGTGTCGAGGTCGAGCCGATAGATCGACGTCGGGGTGACGTAGTTGGTAAACGAGTAAAACGTTTCGGGCGCGTCGCGGCGTCCGCCGAAACCGCCGACCGAACCGACACCCGGGAGCTCAAACGCGTCGAGCATCGACCCGTCAAGCCGGTGCCGAGTGACCTTCCCGCGGGCGTCCTTCAAGTACTGTGCGTAGAACGTCTCGCCGAACAGGCTCACCGATTCGAGCACGTCGTCGGTCTCGGGCAACACTTCACGCCACCCCTCCCGATCCGTTTGACCGGCGCCGTCCGCTTGACCGGCGCCGTCCGCTTGACCGGCGCCGTCCGCTTGATCGGGGCCGTCCGCTTGTTTCAGGTCGACCGCGATCAGCCGTCGTTTGGCGGCTTCGTGGTCGGTGACGAAAAAGAGCGTCTCGCCGTCGGACGCGGCGAGATCGTACTCGGCGTCGAACCCTTCGATCAGCGGACGGACTTCGATCTCGGGGGCGGTGAGGTCGGCGACGAAAATCTGGTTTTGCGGTTCCGACCCTTTCCAGTTCTCGATCACCAACGTTTGTCCGTCGTCGCTCACCCGAGGAAAGAACCCCCACTTCGGCTCATCGGGGCGGTGGTAGATCAGCTCGTCTTCGTCTTGGCTCGTGCCGACGCGATGGAAGTAAAGTTTTTGGTTCTCGTTCGTCCCGGTCAGCTCTTCGCCCTCTTCGGGGGCGTCGTAGCGGGCGTAGAAGAATCCGCTGTTGTCGTGCTTCCAGGCGACGCGGCTGAACTTCACCCAACGGACCTTGTCGTCGAGGTCGGACCCGTCGGTCACGTTTCGCACCCGCCACGTCCGCCAATCGCTGCCGCCGTCCGCTAACCCGTACGCGAGCAGCGTCCCGTCTTCGCTGGGCACCCAGTCGGAGAGCGCCACCGTGCCGTCGTCGCTAAGGGTGTTCGGGTCGAGCAGCGGTTGCCGTTCGGCTTGGGGCGAGTCCGCCTTGTAGAGCACGCTCTGGTCTTGCAGCCCGTCGTTGTGGGTGAAGAAGACCGTCGACCCGCGTCGGAGCGGGACCCCGTATCGTTCGTAGTTCCACAGCCGCTCCAGCCGCTGACGCATCGGGGCCCGCGACGGCAACGCGTCGAGGTATCGCCGGGTGACGTCGTTCTGCGCCGCGACCCACGCCGCGGTCTTCTCGCTCTCGGTGTCCTCGAGCCACCGATACGGGTCGGCGACCTCGTGGCCGTGATACGTGTCGACGACGGGGACGGTCTCGGTTTCGGGGTACTGCATCGGAGGCGCCGGGGCGGATTGATTCGGTGAGGTGCGGATCGATCGGGAATTCGTATCGGCGTCGCGACGTGGCGTGTCGTTGTCGGTCGATTGCGCGAAGCCGACGGCGGGGACGAGCCACACCAGGAGAACGGAGAACCCGAGAACGGCGAACGGGACGACGGCGGAGCGGGCGGTGCCGAGACGCGGCCCCAGCGGCCCGCGGGGATCGGATATTCTTCGGGTCGACGTCACGGCAGTTTCCTGAGAACGGATCGTTTCTTTCGAGAACACCTGACCGAAAGCGTACTCTCTTGACCAGGGGCAAACCAAGCGTGGGGTGGGGGCGACGAAGGCTCGGCGGGATCGCACACCGCCAACCGATGACTTTGTTCGCGTCCGCGATGGCGGCGGGGATCGCGATCGACGCCGCGGTCGGTGGCGGGGTCTTGGCGTGGGTGCTGTGCTTTGTCGCGTTGGCGGTCGCGGCTTGGTGGGGACCGGGAGCGACGCGGTGGATCGCGGTCGTCGCCCTGTTTGTCCCGCTGGGGGCGGCGCGGCGAAGTGTGAACGAGGCAAGATTCGCGGCGCGTTCGCCATGGGCCGATCTCGACACGACCGAAACGCCATGTGTCGTCGAAGGGGTCGTCACCGGAATCCCCTCGCTCCGACAACGGGAATCGTTCGCGACCGGCGGCCGCGGCGATCAGGATCGTTGGCAAACCGGGTTCGAGATCTCGCTTCGTCAAATCCGAGACCGCCAACGGGATCGCCCGATCGCGGGTCGCTTCCGGGTCATGGTCGATGGCCGACGGGACGATTTGAAACCGGGTGATCGGGTCCGCGTCTACGGCGAGCTGAGCCGTACCGAGCCGCCGTCCAATCCGGGGCAACCCGACTTTCGGGTATTCGACCGTCGCCAAGGGATTCACGGTCGCATCCGCGTTCGGGACGAGGCCCAAATCGTGTGGCTCGACGCGAACCGTTGGCACCCGGGCCGGATCGTGGCGTCGCTCGGACGCCGCGCCCGAGAAACTTTGCTGAGTCAGCTCGGCGAAACGACCGGACCGTTGGCGGTCGCGCTAGTGATCGGACAACGCAGTTTTGTCACACCGGCGGTCCGCGAGCGGTTGATGGAAACCGGCACCGCGCACCTGTTGTCGGTGAGCGGCTTGCACCTGGCGATCATCGTCGGGGTCGCGCACACGATCGGGACCCTTTTGCGGTTGCCGAAAGGTTGGGGGCTGTTGTGGATCGTTGCCGTCAGTGTGTTCTACGTGGCGATCACCGGCGGACGGCCCCCGGTGGTGCGGGCGGCGATCCTGGTCGCGATGGTCGCCGTCGCTTTGGCGTTGCGACGCCCGGCGCAAACGCTCAATACGCTCGGTTTGGCGGCGATCGTGTTGATGTTTTGGAACCCGGAAAACCTGTTCAGCGTCGGCGTGCATTTGTCGTTCTTGGCGGTCGCGACGTTGGTGATCGGGTCGCCCGGTCGGTCGGAGTTCCGCGAACGGGTTGGCCCGATGGGTCCCGGGGGTGACCCCGACGAGGCGTTCGCGGCGTTGGCCGATTCGGCGCGCGGCCGTTGGCACGGGCGGGTACGGCGATCGATCGGATGGGTCGGGACGGCGGTCTGGTATAGCGGCTGCGTCACGGCGGTCACGACGCCGTTGGTTTGGCACCAGTTCCACGTCATTTCGCCGATCAGCGTCATCACCAACGTGATCGTGATGCCGTGCCTGTTTGTCGCTTTGGCGGCCGGGGTGGCGACCGTCGTGCTCGGCTGGATCGCCGCGCCGTTGGCTTTCATCCCGGCGGCGATTTGTCATGCGACTTTGTGGTGGATCGACGGGTGCATCCGGGCGGCCGCGTCCGTCCCGTGGGGACATTTCTGGTTGCCCTCACCGCCGACGTGGGCGGTGTGTCTGTTCTACGCGATTCTGTTGGCGAGTTTGCTGATCCCGGGGCGGCGTGACTCCGTGGGACGGGACGGTTCGGCCGACTGGTGGAGCCGGGTGAGGCGACGGCGATGGTTGCCCCGCCGCCCCGGGCGGACCGCCCGCGTGGCGTTGATCGCGATCTGGATCCCGCTGGCGTGGTGGTCGGCGACGACGCCGAAGCCGTTGCCGCGAGGCACGTTGGAGGCGACGTTTGTCGACGTCGGTCACGGGACGGCGGTCGTGATCCGAACGGCCCGGCACGAGGCGTGGCTTTACGATTGTGGACGGCTCGGCAATCGCGACGGGCGGAGCGAGGGGATCGACGAGACCCTGTGGTCGCTCGGGTTCACCCGTTTGGAAGGGGTGTTTCTCTCGCACGCCGATGCCGATCACTTCAATTCGCTCCCCGGCGTGCTTCGGCACTTTTCCGTCGGCCGCATCCTCACTCCCCACGGGATGCTCGACCGGCCCGGCGAGTCGCTGGCGTCGATCCGTCAGCGGGTGCGAGATTCCGGGATCCCGGTGACGGAGTTGGCGGCGGGGGACGCGTGCCCGACGGCGGGTTCACGCATCGACGTGTTGCACCCCCCGCCGACGTGGATCCCGGGGAACAACAACGCGAACAGCTTGGTCGTGCGGATCGATCACGGGGGTGTCCCGTTGTTGCTTCCCGGGGACCTGGAACCGCCGGGCACCCAGCGGCTGATGGCGCGACCCCGATTGCCACCCGGGGCGGTCTTGATGGCGCCGCACCACGGAAGCGTTTCGGCAGATCTCGAACCGATGCTCCGCTGGTGTCGGCCACGCGAAACCGTCGTCAGCGGGGGGAGCCGGGCGCGGAACCCGGAGGTCGCCCGGATGCTCGCCGTGACGGGGTCGGGCGTCCATGTGACGTCGGTTTCGGGGGCGATCCGGGTCCGCATCGGCCTGGGGGGCGAGGTCGAGATCCGATCGTGGCTGGAGTCGCCGTGGTAGCGCCGCGAGATCTCGGTCGAGAGGCGCGTGATAGTCAAATCGCGATCAGTGTGTAGGATGAGACGAGATCGCGCCCTCGCACCGAACGCGTCTCCCACCCGCCCCTACGAGCATTCCCCCGGCCGATGGTCGCCGTTCTTCGCGAAATCTCCGTAACCTGCTTCTTCACGAGTTATCTCGTGGTTTTGGTGCTGGAGATGCTACGGGTGGTGGGCCGATTTCCCGGCCGCGGTTTGGCGGTCGTGGGGATGATGGCGTTGGGGCTGTTTACCCATGTCTCTTACTTGGTGATCCGCGCGATCGCCCCGGCCAGCCGTCCTTCGAACGATGTGGGGTTGCTCGCCACGTGGACCGACTGGTTGTTGATGGTGGCGCTCGGGATGGCGGTCTCGTTCGTGATTCTGTATCGGCGTCGCCCCGACACGGTGATCGGATTTTTCTTTCTGCCGACGATCCTGGCGACGATCGGGTTGGCGATAGGGCTCGACCACTTGCCCCCGTTCGGACGCACCGAGGCGGTCGAGACGTGGCGGAGCATTCACGGGTGGGCGATGTTGCTCGGCAGCGGCACCGTGCTGGTCGGGTTCTTGGCGGGGCTGATGTACCTGGTCCAGTCGTCCCGATTGAAACGGAAGCGGGCGGGTGCCGGATGGCGGCTCCCAACCCTGGAGACGCTCGGCCGCCTGAACCGCCACTGTTTGGTGCTCAGCACCGTTGCCGTGGGGACCGGGGTGGTCGCCGGGTTTGTGATGAATCTGAACCGTTGGGGGCACGTCGGATGGACCGACGGCGGCGTGTTGTTTAGCTGTTTGTTATTCGCGTGGCTGCTCGTTTCGACGTGGGTCGAATACACCTACCCGGCCGCCCGCCAGGGCCGGAAGATCGTTTACTTGACGCTCGCCAGCTTCGGGTTCCTCGTGTTGGCGATGATCGGCGTGTTGTCGTCGTCGCACGGCCACGCCAATACCGAGCCCACTTGGCCGGCGGTGGTCGGCGAACACGCGCCGCCGACGGAGGCCGTCCGCCGATGAAGCTGCAGATGATCGGCTGCAGCCATCACGACGCTGCGGTCGAGTTTCGCGAACAGATTTCGTTCACCAACGAGCAAGTGGGTCACGCGCTCCGCGAGTTCCGCCACCAGTTCCCCCAAGGGGAACTGGTGTTGCTCAGCACGTGCAATCGGGTCGAGTTGTACGCGGCGACCGAGGACGACGCGGGTCTCGACCGAGACGCGGTCGCCGATTTCTTGGCAAAGCAACACAAGTTGACGGCGGACGAAGTGTTGCACCAGATGATCTATCGCAGCGGCGAGGCGGCGGTCGAACACCTGTTCACGGTCGCGGCAAGCCTCGACAGCATGGTCGTCGGGGAAGCACAGATCTTGTCGCAGGTGAAACAGGCGTACGACCTAGCGTGCGAGATCGGGGCGGCCGGACCACTCTCCCACTCGATCTTTCAGGCCGCCAACCGGGTGGCCAAGCGGGTGCAAACCGAAACCGGGATCCATCGCCGGCGGGTGAGCGTCCCGAGCGTCGCGGTCGGCGAGGTCGTCCCCGAAGTATTCGAGAGCCTCGTCGACAAGCGGGTCGTGCTGTGCGGCGCCGGGGAGATGGCGGAGGAAACGCTACGGTACTTGGTGCAAGCCCGGGCCTCGAACATCTGTGTCATCAACCGCAGCTTCGAACGGGCGGTGGCGCTCTCCAAGGCGTTCGGCCCGGAAACGGCCCGCTGGGAAACGCTCGCCGACGAGGTGGCCGATGCGGACCTGTTGATCGGGACGACGGCGGCGACCGAACCGATCATGACCGCCGAGCGTTTCCGACCGATTCACGCCAAACGCCAAGGCCGGGTGCTGCTGATTCTGGACCTCGCCGTGCCCCGCGACTTCGACCACGCGATCGGCGATTTCGATGGCGTCTACCTGTACCAGATCGACGACTTGGAAGCGGCGTGCGACCGCAATCGTCGCGAACGGGAACGGGAGCTCCCGCGGGCGAAACGGATCATCCGAGAAGAGACCGAGCGGTTCTTTCGAGACTGGAACCATCGCTCGACCGGGCCGGTGATCCGGCGTCTACGCGATCAGGCGCAACAGCTCAAGCGGGAGGAGTGGATGCGGCTACTGGGGAAACTACGCCTTGACGACCCGGAGGACCCGATGGCCCGCGAGATCGAAAAATCGTTCGACCGGTTGGTCAACAAACTGCTCCACCCGCCGCTCGCGTCGCTGCGGGATGACGCCGCCGACGGGCATTCACGTGGCTTGGTCGAGGCGCTGAGGCACCTGTTCAATTTGGGGGACGAGGACCGTTAGACCGGGCGGCCGTGCGCTGTCGTCGGGAAGTCACGCGGCACCGTCCCCTCGACCCCGCCGAGCGGTAAGACCGAACGGCTTACGCCGTTTCGCTATCGAGAGGGTTGGTACCAGGGGCCGATTGGCTGGGAGTCAGTCCCAATCCTCGTCCTCGTCGTCGTCCTCCTCGTCCCAGTCGTCGTCTTCCTCGTCGTCATCCCAGTCGTCGTCCGAGTCATCGACTTCGACCCACTCATCGTCGGGCTCGTCGTCTTCGATCTCGTCGTCGTCATCCTCGTCGTCCGCTTCGTCGTCGAAGTCTTCGTCGATGTCGCCATCGTCGACTTCATCGACCCGCTCGACTTCCCATTCGTCGATTTCGTCGTCGTCATCGACGGCCCCGCCCTCGTAGATCTCGTCCTCTTCGTCCTCGATCACCGCTTGGGGGGAATCGTGTGGGACGGACGGATCGATGGCGAAATCGTTGGAAAATCCGGAGGAATCGAGTTCGGTTTCGGTGGCAACCGGGGGGACAGCGGTACTCACGACAGATTCCTTCGATGACGTTGGTGATTCTCGAGCAGTTTCATCCTGCAACGCGAGCCAATCGATGGCGGGCAAGGTGTCCGCTCCGGACAATCCGAAGAGTTGTAAAAAACGTTTGGTGGTGCCGTAAAGGTAGGGGCGTCCGAGCTCTTCTCCCCGCCCAGCGATACGAATCAGATCACGCTCTAGCAGCTGTCGCAACAGTTCTCCGCAATTCACCCCTCGGATCGCTTCGACATCAGCCCGGGAAACCGGTTGACGATAGGCGACGACGGTCAACGTTTCCATCATCGGCGAAGACAATTGGGTCGCTGGCGGCAGGTGTCCGAGCCGAACCAGCCAGGGCGCGATCGCCGGGCGGGTCATCATTCGGTACCCACCGGCCACCGATTCCACCCGGATCGCGCGGCCGTGCGAGTCGTACAGACGGTTCAGTTCACGGACCAACGTTCGCGCCTCGGTTCCATCGGCCAATCGGGCGAGCTGGGCCAGTTTTCGTGTCGAAAGGGGCGATTTCGACATCAGCAACACCGCCTCCAGCCGCCGACGTCGACGGGGCGGATCCTCCTCGTCGGACGTCTCGTCTCGGGTGACATCGGTGAAACCGGTCGCCGGATTGAGTGATTCCTCCCCAACGGCCAACCCGGGAACCCCGAACAACGCATACGGCCGCGACGAACCCCCGACAATCCCACGCGACGTCGAAAGGGGAGGTTCGAGGGCCGCGCCGAGAGCGCGACGCGAGAGTCCGGTCCCCCCGCGACCACGGACCGCCGGGGGACGTCCGCCAGAAAATATCGCGACATGGCGGGCGGATCGGCTCATGGCTTAAAGTGAGGGGTTCTGAGAGGACGGGACCGCGGATCGTCTCGAACGTCGTCCCCGCTTCCAACGTCGTCCCGGCCGACAGCGTCGTCGCCGCTTTCTTGGCCGGTTCCATGACCGATAGGACACGTGACCCGAACGTGCCCGTTATCTGTATTTCGTCCCTCGTGTCCACCACGGATTCGTGTCAACCACACCGTCATCCCCCGTCACGCCCGCATCCCCCGTCACGCCCGATCGCAAGCCGATCCGTCCCAAGCCGATCCGTCGACGTGTCCGCGTCGCGATCGCTTTGATCGCGACCGTCGTGATCGGGCTGGCGATGTTCTTGATTGTCCGCATCCAGGGGTATGTCTCGGGGGAAGAGTTCTCGCCGGTCGATTTTCAACAACGACGCTTCTCGTTTTACGAAATCCCGCTCATTCACGTGCAAATCACCCCGATCCGCCGCGTCGGGACGACGACCAGCACCGCCCGATACCTGCGACGCAACTCGCTGCTCACGACCCCGCCGCTAACCGCGGCGACGTGGCACTTGGTGAGGATCTCGCGGCGAATCGTCCGCTCCACACCCGGCGACGCGGAACTCTTAACCGACCAGCTCACGTTCCGCCGCGACGGCGACCCCCACTGGAAACGTTGGAGCCAAGAGCACCCCGACCAAGCCCGAATTTTCTGGCCGGTGATCCAAAGGCTCGCCAACCGCGAACTCTATATCCTGATGCCGGAACTCTTCGAACGGGCCCAGCGGTCAACGTCGGCCGACAGTTTACAGGCGTCGATCGATGAGTTTCTCCGGCAAGAGTATCACGAGTTAGTCGACGAGATGCGAGCGGCGGGTCGCCAAGAACTCGCCGAACAGCTGTCTCGTGAAGCGGCCGAAGATTATCCCGATCGGGTTGACGAAGCGACCCCCGATCACGCGGATCCCCAACCGAGCGGATCCGGCCGAGCCGGAAGCTGATCCGGCCGACTTTGGCTAACCCGAACGCGAGCGACGACGTGATCTACCTCGACAACAACGCCACGACCGCGAGCGATCCCCGAGTTGTCGAAGCGATCGCCGACGTCATGCGACGCGGACCTCTGAACCCGTCGAGCCAGCATCGGCTGGGGCGGGACGCTCGCCGTCGATTGGACGACGCGGTCGATTCCATCGGGCGGGACCTCAACACAACCTTCGGCATCCCGGGCGGCCCTTCGTTGGTGATCACCAGCGGCGGGACGGAATCGAACAACCTGGCGATCACCGGGATCGGCCCGCCGAACGCCCCGCTGGTGGTCAGCCGCATCGAACACGCAAGCGTCGTGGAACCGGCCCGGGCGGCCGAGGCGTCGGGGCGTGAAGTCCGCTGGGTACCGGTCGATCGAAACGGTGTCGTCGATCTCGACGCCCTCGCCTCGCAGTTGACGCACAACGGCCGGCTCGCAGGACTCGTGTCACTGATGTCGGCGAACAACGAAACCGGGGTGCGACAACCGATCGAACACGCCGCCGAGATCTGCCGTGACGCCAAGGTTCCGTTGCACGTCGATGCGACCCAATCGATCGGCAAGGTCCCGGTCGACCTGGGTCGCTGGGGCGCGTCGGCGGTCACTTTTACCCCCCACAAGTGTCACGGCCCCCTCGGCGTGGGCGGGCTCTGGTTAGCAGCCGGCGTCGCGCCCAAAGCGATACTCCGCGGCGGGGAGCAACAACTGGAAATTCGACCCGGGACCGAGCCGCTCGCGCTGGTCGTCGGAATGGCCGAGTCGCTCCGCCTCGCCGTCACCGAACTCGACGAATCGGCCAACCGGATGCGGCGGCTCCGCGATCGGCTCGAACACGGCTTACTCGAGCGACACCCCGAAATCGTCGTCCACGGCCACCAGGCGGAACGGATTCCCTCGACCACGTGTCTGGCACTCCCCGGGATCGACCGTCAATCGATGCTGATGTCGCTCGACCTGGCCGGCGTCGCCTGTAGCACCGGCTCCGCGTGCAGCAGCGGCAGCAACCCGCCGAGCCACGTCTTGATGGCGATGGGCGTCCCCCGCGAGCAACTCGATTCCTCGCTCCGTTTCGGGGTGTCAAAGTTTTCCACTGACGACGAAATTGAGCGAGCGATCGATCTTATCTCGCGTGTATACCGAAAGTTAGGGTCGGCTGAAAAAGTGGAAAACTAGCGGATAAAAGGTCGCCTTTCTATCGCTTCGCGGGTACGATTTGCTCACGACGGAGAACACGAATCACGAGGCTTTCGGAGCGAGTCGGTTGAAATGACAACGGTTGCGTCATCGTTGGCCCCTTCGGAAATGACGGGGGGCGACGCGAACGGCAACGGAAGCGGCACGGGCAAGGTCGTCTCGTTCCCATTGGAGCGCCCGTTGATGCGGGTGCGACGGCGAGACGTTCGGCCACCGGCACAGCTTCTCCATTTCGTCGTCGGCCCGGAAAACCGCTTGCTCGGATTCTTAGGGGGTGGCGAAGAGAGCCCCTTCGCGTTCGGCGATCCGGTCTTACTGGTCGGACCCACGGGGGTCGGCAAGACGACGCTGGCACTTCACTTTGCGGCCAAAGGGGCGATCCGACTCGGTGTGGGCGAGGGTCCGCCTCCGGTCACGTATCTGCCGGCGGTCGACTTCGCCCGCCAGTATGCCGAGGCGATCGAAACGGACGACCTCGTCTCGTTTCGCGAACCGCTCGAAGAGACCGCCGTCTTGGTGATCGATGACCTGCACGCGATCGCCCACAAACCCGCAGCCCAATCCGAATTGGCGGCTCGTATCGAAGCCCGCGGAACGGCCGGGAAACCGACCGTCGTCACGTCACGGCGGCTGCCGGGTGAAATTCGCGGTCTTCGCCCACGACTCGTCAGCCGCATCCTGTCGGGGTTAACGGTCTCGGTGCGGCCTCCGCAAGGGGAAACGCGGCGGCTGTTGCTGCAGGAGTACGCGTTGTTGCAAGGGATCGAGATTGATCCGCCACTCTTGGAACTCCTGCACGCCGGGATCGCGGACGACGTCTCACCGAGGGGGCTCGAAGCCGCCGTCCGCCAGATCGAACTTTGGTCGCGAATGAACGAGTCGGTTCCGACCATCGAATCGGTCGAAGCGGCGCTCGCCAACGTGGTGGAAACCCGCTCCGTCACGATCGCGGCGATCTCCCGTGCGGTCGCCCGGTACTTCCAAATCAAATCGTCCGATCTGAAGAGCGGTTCGCGTCGCCAACGGATCGTTCGGGCTCGCTCGCTCGCGATGTGGCTCGCCCGCCAAATGACCCCCGACAGCCTGCAACAGATCGGTGACCACTTCGGCGGCCGAGACCACTCCACGGTGCTGCACGCGATCCGAAAGACCGACGGATTGATCGAAGAAGACGCCGACCTGCGGCGAGCCGTCGAAGAAATTCGAGAAAAATTGTCGAGCTGAATCCGCCTGAACGTGGCGACCTCACGGCCCGTGACGAAACGTGGATAACGCGTCACTTATCGGTCTCCGGACCGTTCCCGCGATCGACTCACGGACGTCGACGCCGCCTCCCCCCGGACATCGGCTGTCAACGTACGGGCCGATCGGCGACCGACGACGAACTGGCCGTGCACCGGTTGTCCACATCCCACCCAGATTTGCAACTCCATGGCTGGCGGTCGCTTGGGATCGCACACGGGAGAAACATCACCGCCGTACCGATCGCATTCCGAGTACGACGCTAGAAATAAACAATCAATCCAGTAATCACCGATCCCGAGAAGGCCATCACCGAGCACCCCCGGACACCCCGGAAGGACTCGATCCTGCGGTTCGTCTCGGACCGAATCCTCCGAAGCCGGATGCCAATCGGGGTGCGAAGCGTTACAACAAGGGCCGCCGTGGGAGTCACTTTCTCGCCGGCTCCGATCCCTTCGCGCCGCTTCGTACGTTCTCACAACGCCCCCATGAAGATCTCCTGTCGCCGCGAACCGCTAACCGCCGCCTTCGCCCTCGCCGCCAGTATCGCGCCGACGCGGTCGCCGAAAGAGATCTTGCAGAACGTCAAGTTGACCGCCGCGGGGGATAAGCTGACCTTGACCGCGACCGACATGGAGGTGGGGATTCGGCTCGACTTGGCCGAGGGGGTCGAGGTCGAAACGGAAGGGACGACGCTGTTACCCGTCCAGCGGACGAATGCGATTCTGCGAGAGAGCAACGACGAGACGTTGACGCTCGAAACCGACGACTCAGGGGTCCGGATCTCAGGCGGGCGGTCACGTTTCCGATTGCCAGGAAGCAATCCGGACGAGTTCCCGAGCGTGACGGGCTTCGAAGAGGAGAAGTACCATGTCGTCCCGACTCGGCTGTTCCGCGAGATGCTCCGGCGGACGGCGTTCGCCACCGACGCGGAGAGCAGCCGCTATGCGTTGGGCGGGGTACTGCTCGAAATGGAGGGGGACTCGGTGTTGGCGGTCGGCACCGACGGCCGCCGTCTCGCTCGGATGCAAGGCTCGGGAGACCCCGTGGGGGGCCACCACACAACCGGGATGACGACGATCGTCCCCACCCGGGCGATCCATTTGATGGAACGGGCACTCGGTGACGCGGGCGAAACGGTCGACGTGGCGGTGCGGAGCAATGACCTGTTGCTGCGAACGTCCCAAGCGGTCATCTACAGCCGACTCGTCGAGGGCCGTTACCCGAACTGGCGACAGGTGTTCCCGACTCGAGAAAACGCATCGCAAATCGAGCTCACGGTCGGTCCGCTGTTCGCAGCGCTACGGCAAGCGGCGATCGTCACCGACCACGAAAGCCGCGGCATCGATTTCACCTTCGCGAACGGCTCGTTGACGATGGAGGCGAACACCGCGGAAATCGGTGAGTCACGGGTCGAGCTTCCGATCGCTTACGACGGCGAACCGGTCACTCTGGTGATGGATCACCGTTACGTCGCCGATTTTTGTAAAGTGCTCGACGCCGAAACGAACCTGATCATGGAGATCGAAACGGACATGGCGCCGGCGTTGTTGAGCACCGAAGACGGGTACGCGTACGTCATCATGCCGATGTCTCGAGACCGCTGAGCCCGCACCCGGAACGCACGGCGATGAGCGAGAGGAAACCCGTCCGAAAGATCAGCTCACTCGTCAGCCAGTTGATGGCACGCCGCGGGTACGCCCAAGTGATGGCGGGCCAGGAATTTCAGCGGGTGATCGAGGCCGCGGTCGGACCCGGACTCGCTTCGTCCGTTCGTGTCGGCAACCTTCGCGGCGGCGTCCTTCACCTCTACGCGACCGATTCGGTGTCGCTCCAAGAACTGAATTTTGCGAAGCGAAAGATCTTGAAGCGGATCCGTAGCGAGATGCCGGAGGGAAACGTGACGGATCTGCGGTTTCGGATTCAGGCGGACCGCTGATGTCGGGCACGATCGTGGGAGACGACCAGATTCGCCGGTGCGGTTGGTGTCACGGCGATCCGTTGTACGTTGCTTATCACGACGAGGAATGGGGCGTGCCAGTCGATGATGACCGAACGCTCTATGAGAAGATGTGCCTCGAAGGGTTTCAGGCCGGTTTATCGTGGCTGACGATTCTCAAGAAGCGGGAGAACTTTCGGCGGGCGTTCGACCGGTTCGATTTCGAAAAGGTCGCTCGGTATACGCCGAAGCGAGTCGAGCGGCTCCTCGACGACGCGGGGATCGTTCGCCATCGGGGAAAAATCGAATCGACGATCAACAACGCCCGTCAAGCGATCCGGTTGGTCGAGCGTCACGGATCGTTGGCGGGCTATTTCTGGCGATTCGAACCGCGTACCGACCCGGTCGTCCGTAACACCACCGATGTCGCGTCCCAGACCGAAGCGTCTCGGCGGTTAAGCAAAGAACTCAAACGAGACGGCTGGAGTTTCGTCGGCCCGACGACCTGTTACGCACTGATGCAGGCGATGGGAATGGTGAACGACCACTTCCGTGATTGCCACGCATGGTCCCGCATCGAGACGCTCCGAAACGGATTCGACCGCCCGCCGGAAGCGAGCTGAACTCGCTAGGCAGGGATCGGCGCGCGGAATAGGGCCGCCATGGTGTGACCATCCGGCATTTTGTCACGCGGACAGCTCAATACCCGGCCGCCGGTGCGAAGCGTCCAAACCGCCGCCTCGTTTCCGAGTTCGAACGCCCCCTCGGACTCCGGATCGACGTCGCGAAGTGTTCCGCCCTCGCTGCTCTCGATCACCCAACGGGCGTCTCCGTCGCTTAACATCAGCGAATCGACCAGTCCGTCGCGGGCGGCCGCCAAGATCGATATCGCGTCCGCCCCGGCCTCTTGTCTGCCGATTTCGCGGTGGTAGTTCGCGACCGATTCGGCGATCACCTCGTCGAATTCCGCGCGGAACACTTCCATCGCCTTCCGTTGAAGTTCTTCCGGCTTGCGTTCGTCCGGGTTCCCTTCGATCGGGTGATCGACGAGCGGTGTGTAGCTCGATGCTTCTCGGAAAATCGGGAACAAGTAATCGACCCCGGCGAACAGCAGCGGCAAGCGTTCCTCGCCGAAATGGGACCGAAACGCGTGATCGATCTGCCGGAAGAAGGGCAGAATCTCGTCTCGCTTTTGAACCTCCATCCCCGCCCCACCCTGTCCGTGGAACGTCATGTCACCGGCGATTTCGCGGGGCGCGGTCGAGTGTTGCTGGAGGCTTTGTACGAACTCGTCGATGTTCAGCGCTGAGCGAAGGTCTGACGGCAAATCGTCCGGTTCCAAGTGGTCGATTCGGAACCGGTCGCCTCGGAACAGTCGGACCCGCTTTTGGCTAACCGCAAGCAGAAAGAAGCGTCGGTTCTCCTGGGGAACCGTGATGAGCGGTCTCAGAAAGTGATGGGGCCCCAACGTGTATCGTTCCTCGACGTCGACCGGAAGGCGATACGCTCGCGACCCCGAGTCGTCGGCGAACCATGCTAAACCGTGTCCTTGGTGTTGCCACCAGGATTCGTTTCGAAGCAGTTCTTCCGCACCACCGACCCGCGATTCGATCTGACTTTTCCCGAAGCCACGACGATCCATCGTTTCCCGGATTTTGCCCAGAAGATTTTTGAACCGCACCGCGTTCTGTCGAACCTCGCGACCGGCCATGAACGTCGGCATCAAAAGCGACACCGAGGCGGGGTCCTCGACGCTAGCGATCGTCCGCAAGTCGCCGTCAGTGAGTTCGTCAATCATCGGGTTTTCCTCCGTCGAATTCATTCGGTCCGCGAGTTGGTAGGGTTCACACGTTCATATGAACCGTGCGTCCATGATTGCTATGCGTTCATAGGTGTCACGCGTTCATTAATTCCACGCGTGCATGGTTGCCTCGAGGGATGCGGTTCGAACGCGACTCACCCCCTCTCGCTCGGTTCGATGTGCAAACGGTGTTCCGACAATGCGGATTCCCCCGATCACGCGGTCTCCGGTGGTCGACAACCGACCACCGGGGTTCGCTACAGCTTCACCCAGTCTTTCAGGTGAGCATGTTCGAAGATCATCTCGTGTTGAATCTTCAGGTCTTGCCCCATCCCCGCGTCCAGGGCCCGCCGATACATGGCGTACGCGATCGCCACGTCAACGTATGCCAAGCCGACGGCGTTAAAATACGTCCGCTCTTGATCCGATGTCCGGCCGCTCTTACGCCCCGCGATGAGGTCCCCGAGGTTGCCGTGGATGTCGGCGTCTGACAGCTCCCCGTCCCGGTACATCCGGCTCAGCGTTTGGGTCCGGTGCTTCACCGTTTCCCAATCGTCACAGACGATCTTTTCGCATTGCTTCGCGACGGCGTACTCGTCTTCCCATCCGCCGACGTGACTGTAGAAGGCCCCCGGTTTCATCCAGGAGGCCTTCAACAGGGGAGCCTGGGCGCTGGTGGCCGTCACGACGATATCGGCCTCACGGGTCGCCGCTTCCAGATCGGTGCCGGTGCCGGCGATCTCCATCTCCCCGAGGATCGGTGACATTTCGCGGACGAACTGTTCTTCCTCGGCGACTTCTTTGGCGCCCACCAGACATCGTTTGAGAGACGGGACGGCCGTCTTCATCGCGATCAAGTGCATCTTGGCTTGTTCGCCGGCGCCGATGAAGCCGATCGTTTCGGAATCGGGGCGAGCCAAAAAGGACGCGGCCAAGCCTCCCATCGCGCCCACGCGGACGTTGGAGCAGAGCGTGCCTTCCATGAAAGCGATCGGTAAACCGTGTTCGATCTCCGAAAGGATGATTACGGCGCTCAGGTTTTGAATTCCGAACTTCACCGGGTTGAGCGGGAAGACCGAGACCCATTTCACCCCGCAGATTTTCTTGCTGCGAAAGGTCGCCGGGAGACAGTTGATCCGTTCTTGCGTTTCGTCGTTGAAGATCTGCACGATCTTTTCGGGAAACAGGACGTCGCCTTCTTCGAACGCCAGGATCGCCTGTTTGGCGGCGTCCATGGCCATTTGCATGTCCAGACAGCCCGCCCCCAACAGGTCCTCTTGGGAAAAGTACTGGCAGTGGATTTGATGGTTCGGCATGGGATCGTTCTCGGGTCGGTGGGAAATCGAACGCCCGAGATGATCCCCGACCGGTCACCGGGAGACAACCGTCTCATCCCGGTCTTCCTCGACGCCACCGTAGAACCAAGTCATCGGGAGTGAACGGAAGCGAGCCGAGTAGCGGCCCGAAGACGGGTCCTGATCCCAGTAGCTGAGGACGGCCCGCGAGCCGACGCATTGCAGACTCGCGTACGCGTATGTGCGATCGTTTCGCATTTCGATGTCGCGGACGTGGCGCCACGTCTTGCCATCGTCCGACGAGACCGCGGCGGTCAACGGCGTGCGGCGGCCGCCGTGGCCCTCGCCCGCGGCAAATCGGTTGTTCCAAATCAGCAGCAGGTCACCGGTGGCGGGAAGACGGCCGATCGTCGCCGGGGCTTCCGGGGCGGTAACCTCCAGCGCGAACGGCTCGCCCCACGTGTCGCCGCCGTCCGACGAATGGGCTGCCGCGATGTGGCCGAGTTGCGTGCGAACGATCATCATCACCCGGCCGTCGCTGAGTTCGACCACATCGGGTTCCATCGCGCCACGCCGCGGCTGGTCCACCAACCCCTGACCGCGGCGCCACGTTTTTCCGTCGTCATCAGAAAGGAAGCAAAAAGAAACGAAGTGATTCGAACGCTCGACGTCGTCGGTGTAGGCGACCGGTGCGAGCAACCGCCCACCGGATAACCGTTTCACGCGATCGTTGTTCATCACGTGGTAGCCGCGACCCCGGTTGACTTGGATCGGTTCGCCGAAGCTCTTCGCTTCGTCCTCGGAAATCCGCACGAACACGTCGAGTGAATCCTTGCCGTTCTTGACCAGGTAGAACATCCCGATCGGGGTGTCCCAGCGGTTCGGGGGTCCGAGCCGGCGTAGTGTGACGCTCATCACGTTCATCCCGCCGACATTCTCTTGTAGCACCCGTCGCTCGCCCCAAGTCCGCCCCCCGTCCCGGGACTCTCGGGCGATGATCTTTGCCCGAGCGAAATCGCTGCCGCTCCCCTCGAACTCGGTGATCGCGAAAAGCAACGCCCCGTCGGCCAACTCGATCACCGACCCTTCGGTGTATCGCGGGTTCGCCTCGGTGGCTTCAAAAACCAGATAGCTGAGCGGTTCCTCCGGGTCGGGCTCGGGCAACTCCAATTCCAAAAGTGTTTGGGCCGCCCGAATCCGAGCGTCGAGCGATTCGTCATCGAGCTGAGCGATCAGATTCGTCGCCAACGAAGTGGCCCGCGCGTCACCGGCAAACTTGGCGGCATAGGTGCGGAGGGCGGGGTCGTCGGAACCGAGATTGTTCTTCAACTGTGTCCGTCCCTCGTCGTCACCCAAACTGGCCAACGAGTGATAGACGTAGGCCGTCGTCAACGGCTCGGTCGCGAGATCCAACGATTCTTTGAGCCGTGCGACATCACTCGGCCCCCCAACGCGTCCCAAGATCCAAGCCGCGACGCGGCGGAGGTCTTCTTCGTCGCACGACAGCGCGTCCCGGACGATGCCCAGCGCGTCAGCATTTCCGTGACTTGCCAACGCCGCACACGCCATCAGTCGCAGCGTCGGGTGATCGGTCTCGCCGGATGCCGCCCGCAAGGCGACACCGTCCCCGGTTTCGCCAACCTTGAACAGACTTTCCGCCGCGTGGGTTCGGCCCTCCGATTCGCGGTCCGCCAAGATTTCAAGCAAGACCTTTGCGTAACGCTTCTCCCCAATGCGAACCAGTTCTCGTGCCAGACCACAGCGTCGTTGATCATCCCGTTCGCTTCTCAATCGCGTGGCAAGTTGCGACACCAACCGGTCACCATGCCCCGCAACGCTCAGCCCCTCGGCCGCATGCATCGCGGGCCAAAACTCGTCGCTCCGTACTCCCTCATTCAGCACTTCCAGGCAACGCCCGCGAACGGCGCTCGGCAAGGCGATTTGTTGCCACCGACCCGACTGTTCGAGGTCGCTGGACGTCGGCTCGAGCACGTCGCGCAAAGCCGACCGAATCGCCGCCTCACTTCCCGGGCCCGCCCACCGCCAACCGTGACCGAAGTCGTCTTCGAAAGCCGCGTCGGTGGGGATGTAGCCCGGCCAGCATTCCCCATAACCGATCGGCATTACCAGCGAGTCCGGCCGCATCTGCTGAGCCATCACCTGGTACCCGACGAACGCCTCGCCCGGAAGCAGCACGATTTGCGTGGGCCCCAGATCGACGCAGGGCAGATCGATCGGACGGCCCGCTTCGATACGAAGTCGGCTGCTGATTCCCATCGCCGCCAGGATACGCTCGGACGTTTTCTCCCGATCGTCGTGAAGCGTTTTTAACATCGCCTGTTTCGAGAGCGTGTCGCTTTCATGAAACGGAAGCTCGAAGGTCGCGTTGCGGAGTCGGGGCGTTTGCACCCGCTGTCGTTCGGTCTTTTCCCAGGCTCGTCGCATCGCGTCGCGTAGTCGGTCCGCCAGCTTCTGACGGTCGTCGATCGAACCGACGTTGTACTTCCCGGCGACCACATCGCCGCTACAGCCCGACACGTAGATTTGCGGGACACCCGATTCTCGTCGACGTCGTTCCCGGGCAATGCCGACGAAGTCATAACTGACTCCGCCGCGACCGTAATAACTCATCGGATGCACCGCGTAATGATTGATCGCCATCAGCGGTCGGTCGCCGTTCCAAAAGCTGATCGTCTTGAGCATCGGATCGATCAGCCCTTCCGGCGCGTCGGCATGAAACGGATCGTTCCCGGCCGCGCTGTACCGGTCAAAGCTGACCCGCCCGTCGAGACGGACGACGCGGCGATTCGACGCCACGTCTTTGACACGTGCCGTGCCGATGCCGACGTGCGTGACCGGTTGCGTCGTCCGCAGGCAGTCCCGCACCGCTTGGGAAACCCGTGTCAAACAATCTTTGTGGAACGCGGTGTCGAACAGTTCGCCGGGTAGCCCGACTTCATCGAGCAGCTTCTGGGCGCCGCGATCGATCACCGGCGCGTCGTGTTGATGCAAACTGCAAACCAACACCCGCTCCGGGGTGGTTCCCGCCGCGGCCGCAAGGGTCGTTCGCCAATCGTCATAGGACTCGTTGCGGATCTCGCACCAGTCGAACGCCGCCAGAACGATCGGGCGTTCAGGGCCGAGCAACACGATCCCATGGACTTGGAGCGGATCGACGATCTTTGCCGCCTTGGTCGGCAGAATTCCCATGCAACGATGACCGAGAGGAATCGTCACGTCCGCCGAGAAGCGGGCGAGCCGCACCTCCGCTTCCCGCTTGTCCGCCGCCCAACTCGGCCGTGACGCCCCCCCGAAAGCGATCGCGGCGATCAAACCGACAGCCCAAGCACGACGACGAAAGTGCGACACGATAATTTCCTCATCCGGGAGTGCAGGGGGGCGACGGCGTGGCGGGCCAGTTGATCGGGAGCCCGAATTTTTCAGCGGCCCAGTTTGCCAGCGACGTCAGTTTGCCAGCGACGTCAGTTTGCCAGCGACGCCAGTTTGCCAGCGACGTCAGTTTAACGGCTCTGTCCCTCACCGATCGGGCCCCCAAGGCATGCCCCATAGTAAGCCTTGTGGCCTGGGAAGAGTTCGACCGCAGAAAACGCGAAAATGCTCGATGTATTTCCGCGTTTTTGCCCTTTACGCTGCGTATTCCGGACCGAAATCCGATATCCTCCTGCGGTCGATGGCTGCCCCGCGACGTTCGCCGGGCCCCGGGGCTTCACCTACCGCGATCGTCGATCGCGCTTCCTGAGATCTCACATGGCGGTGTTCGCAAGGACACCGGATCAAGAAATGGCGACCGATGTGGCAACGCTCCCGCAGGGGGATGGGCTCGTCACCGACAAACCGATGCCGCGGACTCCGCCGGCGATCGGAAAGATACGCTGGGACTACGGGCTGTTTTTCCTCGTCCTGCATGTCTTGGCGGTACTCACCTTCCATCCGTGGTTCTTCTCCTGGGCCGGCTTGATCGCGTTCCTCGCCGGGGTGGTGATTTTCGGTCAGCTCGGTATCCCGATCGCCTACCACCGCCTGCTCGCCCATCGTAGTTTTCGATGCCCGAAATGGTTCGAGCGAACGCTGGTTACCCTCGCGATGTGTTCGGCGCAGGAGTCTCCGGCCCACTGGGTCGCTTGGCACCGCATGCACCACTCGCACGCCGACGACGAAGGCGACCCGCACTCCCCACGTCGCGGTTGGATGTGGGCTCACGTTCGCTGGCTGGTTCACGAGAACCGCTCGCGGTTGGGCATTTTTTCGATGTACCAAAAGTACGCCCGCGATATCTTGGCCGATCCGTACTATCGTTGGATCGAGCGACTCCCCAGCCCTTCCCCGCTCTTTTATTTCACGCACGTGTTCCTGTACGGCGCGATCACGTCCGTGATCTGCTTGGCCGTTTACGGCAACACGTCCGAGGCATGGCGGATGACGGCCAGCGTCTTCATGTGGGGCGTCGTGGTCCGGACCGTTTGGGTGTGGCACATCACGTGGTCGGTGAATTCGATCAGCCATCTGTTCGGCTATCGAAATTACGAGACGTCCGATGACAGCCGCAACAATTGGTTCGTGACCCTGTTGACCGGAGGCGAGGGGTGGCACAACAACCATCATGCCGATCCGGCGAGCGCGACGGTCCAACATCGATGGTGGGAGATCGACGTCAACTATTATGTGATTCGGCTGTTCGGGTTGTTCGGACTCGCCACCCACATCATTCCCCCTCGTGGAAAACGTCAGTCGGCCGCCAAGACCAGCGCTCGTGAGAACGCCTGAGCGGCGCCGAGCGTTGGAGGGACGTCCATTTCCGTCCGATATTTTTTGGGTTCCGAGAGATGCATCGACGACGTCGCAACATCTGGGGCGTGCGCGTAACCGTCGTGATCGGCCTGTCGTCGGCTCTGGCCATGGGACTGATCGGCCCGAACCAGGCTTCGGCGGATCCGACCACCGAGTCAACGAAATTGCGATTCTCAAGCGATTTCGAAGGGGGCAGCGGAGAGCTTTTGGAGCTTTCCCCACAAAAGCAACACGTCCGTTTTCGACCATCGTCGGATCCTCGCTTCGGCTGGCCGTGTTGGTGGTATTTTCGGCTGGACGGGATCGACCCGGGACGGCCGATCACCTTCGAAGTCGACGCAACGGGTGTCCGCAAAGCCGACGGCGGTAACCAGCAGGCCGACGGCCGACCACTTGCCGCGTCGTGGATGATGCCTCGCCAAGCGTTCTACAGCACCGACGGCGAGAACTGGGAGCAGACCGGGGCCGGAGTGCGGGCAGGCGACGAGGGCGGTTCCCGAATGACATGGACTGCCATCGTGGCGACCACGAGCGCTTGGTTCGCGTGGGGACCTCCGTTCGTCCCGAGCGATGCCCGATCGCTCGTCGATCGCGTGGCGGGACCGAGTCCCCATGCCGAGGCTTTCGTACTCGCCCGAACCCGCGAAGGGCGGTCGGTGCCGGCGTTGAAATTCTCCGCGGCCGGCGACGCGGTCGACGAGGCTCGCTACGGGGTTTGGATCCAAGCCCGCCAGCACGCTTGGGAATCGGGTTCGAGTTGGGTCTGTCGCGGCTTGACGGATTGGCTGGCCGGTGACGACCCCTTGGCGGCATGGCTTCGCCGGCGTGCCGACGTCGTGATCGTTCCGATCATGGACATTGACAACACATACCGCGGTGCTGGGGGCAAGGGCCAGCTTCCGCAGGATCATAATCGGGATTGGTCGGAGACACCCCATTGGCGGTCGACAGCCGCCGCGATGCAAGGGATCCGGGACCTGGATCACGCGGACAGATTTGATCTGTTCGTCGATTTGCACAACCCCGCCCCCGGCGATCAGCAACCCTACTTCTTTTATCCTCCCGACGAAGAGCTTTCGGAGCGGGGACGGCGGAACGGGACGGCGTTCTTCGAGGCGTGTCGCGCGAAGATCACGGGGCCCCTCACTTTATCCCCACGCCGACGGGTTTCGGGGAAAGCGTATGACCCGATCTTATGGGAACGGATCAGCAAGAACTGGGTTGTCGCGAATACCTCGGAACACGTCGTGGCCGTCACGCTGGAAACCGCCTGGAACACCCCCGCCAGCAATCAGCATGGGTACTCCACGGTGGGGCGACAGCTGGGTGCGGCGATCTCGGAGTATCTGCAGGGTGGCCCTCGCAGCGGCGTGGATTGAAGGCACCCGTCGGCCAACATCTCGCCTGTGAGATTGTGTCTCCGCAGAACCTGACGCCGGTTGGCTCGGTATTCCGGCGGAGCCAGTGGTCAGCCGGGTTCACGAGGACCAGGGTCGGAGTCTCGTTCCGCCTCGTTTCGGATCCCGGTGATCATCGACTGGAATACAAAATGGTGCATCGGAACGACGGCGTACCAGTAGAGGATCCCGAGCAATCCCCGGGGACGGAACCGCGCGGTCTGGACCAGTTGGCAGCGGTGATCATCGACGGGTTCGACGTCGAATTGCAGTTCCGCTTCGCCGGGCAGTTTCATTTCCGCGCGGAGTCGTAGCGTGCGATCGGGCCGAAGCCGCGTGACCCGCCAAAAGTCGACCGCCTCGCCATAGACCAGTTGATCCGGATGGCGACGACCGCGACGGAGACCGGGCCCGCCGACGAGTTTGTCCATCCATCCGCGGACCGACCACAGGAAGTCGGAACCCCAATATCCGTGGTCGCCGCCGATCCGGCGGACGACGCGAAACGTTTGCTCGGCGGTCGCATCGACTTCGATCTCGCGGCGGTCTCGATACACCGTGCCCCCGGCCCATTCGGGATCGCCGGGGATCTTGCCCGCGGTCGACCAACGGGTTTCGACATCACCCGCTTGCCATTTGCCGAGCGCCGCGTCGACCGCTTCTTCGACCCCCATCACGGGGCCGGGCAAGAGCTCGCGGACCCGGTTGTCACGACACACGGTCGGGTTCCGTAAGCCTTCGGCGAGCGGGCGTGCGATGCGATGGTTGACCGGGGTGACCAAACCGATCCACAGGGAACTCAGCCGAGGGGTCAATACCGGGACCGGAATGATCCAGCGTCGCGGCAGGCCGATCTTGTCCGCCATCAGCCGCATCATTTGAAGGTAGTTGACGACGTCTCGCCCGCCGATGTCGAGCGTCTGTCCGGTCGTCGCCGGGTTCCCGAGACACTCGACCAAGTACCGGAGCACGTCGCGGACCGCGATCGGTTGTGTTTCCGTCTTCACCCACCGCGGCGTGACCATAATCGGGAGCCGGTCGACCAGGTAACGGAGGATTTCGAACGAGGCGGACCCCGAGCCGATGATCATCGCCGCGCGGAACGCGGTCAGCGGCACCCCGCCGTCCCGTAAAATCGATTCCACCTCACGGCGACTTCGCAGGTGCAGACTGAGGTCTTCGCCGACGTCGCCGAGCCCGCCGAGGTAGATCACCCGCCCGACGCCGCACTCCTCCGCGATACGGCTGAAGTTTTCGGCTAACCGACGGTCGTGGGCGGCATAGTCGGCACCGGCGGCGATCATCGAGTGGACGAGATAGTACGCCGCGTCGACACCGTCGCACGCGGGGCGGATCGAATCGGGGTCCCCCAGGTCACCCTGGTAGACTTCGAGCCGCTCGTTGCCGTGCCAGGGGTACCCGGCCAACTTCTCGGGGCTCCGGACGAGACAGCGGACGCGATGTCCGGCCTCGAGCAGGCGGGGAACCAACCGCCCGCCGATGTAACCGGTCGCGCCGACGACGGTGACGGTCAACTCGTTCAAAGCCGTCTCCGGCGTCTCATCACCCATGAATATCCGATACCGTTCAATAGTCGCTCACTGATTCGACGGGTCCCGACGCTGCGACCGAGCAGGTCGCAAAGCACGCACCTGTTCCGGTTGCCGAACGTTTCGGCGACCGACATGCATCCCGTCCGCGGACGACGAGGGTCTCCGGCGATCGTACGCTTCTAGCGACCATTGTTGCGGACAATCAAGGTATCACCGCTACCACACAGACGTTCACCACGAAACGCGGCGGTGTCCAGTGAGTGAACCCGATCCGAGTCCGCTACCTTCACGAGCTTGTTGTACAAACCGAGGATCAGGAGCGTCGGTGCCCACTGCTCAACGAACAAGCTTTCGTTCTTCTTGTCCATGAACTGGAGCAAGACCGATCCGCCGATGGAGGCGCACGCAACCCACAGGAAAACGTCCGACGGCAGTTTCGCCGTCGTCCGCACGGAGGTTGTACAATTCCAGCCGGTGACCTATCTGGTAGCGACCCTGGGCATCCACGCGGTCCCCGAAGAACTCGATCAGCTTGTAATCGCCTTGGCGGATCGTCGCGGAGGGTGTCATCCCCCATCGCAAGTCGTAGAACGGGTAGTACTGATAGATCGGCCGTTCGGCCAGTCGCGGATCGCGTCCGTCCGAGGTCAGCCGTGTCAGCAGGCTTTCACCATCCAGGATGACGCCTTCGGGAGCTTCCCCACCGGCGGCTTCCAACGCGGTGGGCAAGATGTCGACGGCGTGAACCGGCGTTTCGATCACCACCCCTGACTTCACGCGACCAGGCCAACGGACGATCATCGGCACGCGAACGCCACCCTCGTAGCAGGCTCTTCCGCGATTTTAGTGGCTTGCGGGCTGGCGTCGGCGAGGTTTTTTCAGGGATCGCTGCGATGTCCGAATGTTGAATGAAGTATGCTGATCGAT
>JAWLFY010000161.1:0-10915 GCA_041685355.1 Pirellulaceae bacterium
TTCGCCCCGGACCCCGGCCACGACCGGTCCCCCAAACCCGACCGGTCCCCCAAAACCGACCGGTCCCCCGAAACCGACCGGTCATCCAAAAACCGATGAGCGACGACCCGTTCGACCGCCTCGCCGGCGACCTGCGGTCGCTCCGCGAACAAGACCGGTTCCGACACTTGGTCCCGCGAACGGTCGACGGGATCTTCCTCACCGACGCCCAAGGCGGACGTTGGGTGAACTTCGGCAGCAACGACTACCTGGGGATCGCCGCCGGCGGCATCGCCGGCGGCGACGCCTCACGCGGCGGCATGGCGAGCAGTCTCGTCTGTGGCTGGACCGACGCCCACGATCAGCTCGCCCACACGATCGCGGAGTTGGAACAAGCCGAATCGGCGGTGATCTTCCCGACCGGGTTCGCGGCCTGCTCGGGGACCGTCGCGACGCTCCCCCGCGATGGCGACCTCATCCTCAGCGACGAACTCAACCACGCCTCGCTGATCGACGGTTGCCGCCTCTCCCGCGCCGATCGCGTGATCTACCCGCACCGCGACGTCGACTTCGTCGAACAGACCCTGCGAAACCGTCGCCGACCATCCCGCGATGACGAATCCCGGCACGCATGGATCGTCACCGACGGCGTGTTCAGCATGGACGGCCACGTCGCCCCACTCGCCGACCTGTGCGACGTCGCCCAACGCCACGGGGCAAACCTCATCGTCGACGAAGCTCACGGCACCGGAGTGCTCGGCGATCAAGGACGCGGCGTGTGCGAAGCGCTGGGGGTCAAGGACCGCGTCAAAATTCGGATCGGGACGCTGAGCAAGGCGATCGCCAGCCAAGGCGGATTCGTCGCCGCACCCCGCGTCGTCACGGATTACCTGGTCAACCGATGTCGTCCCCTGATCTATAGCACCTCACTCGCCCCGGGCTCGGTCGAACTCGCCCGCCGAGGGATCGAAACGATTCGCAACGAGCCGCAACGCCGCGAGCGACTTCGTGACCTCACCCGACTCGCCCGCTCGCTGCTGCACGCCGAAGTCGACGACCCGATCGAAGCAACCGTCCCGATCGTTTCGCTCCTGGTGGGCGAAGACCGCCACGCCGTTGACGCATCGAGCAAACTCGCCGACGCCGGTTTCTACGTCCCCGCCATCCGCCCCCCCACCGTCCCCGACGGGGCGGCCCGACTGCGGGTGTCGATCACCGCCGCCCACGACGAGACGATGCTCCGGCAACTCGCCGATGCCTGGCAGCGATGACGCCGCTCACCGACCATCAACGTCAAGACGGTTGATCTGCCCTGCCCTGCCCTCCAACCAACGTCCCCTTCCACGCGCCCCGTTTCCCGCCCCCGCCCCCGCCGTCACAATGATCCACAGGCCGCACCATGCCGGCCCCGGGCCATCAAGACAGGCCGACGACCTCCCTAACCAACCCCGCGAGCGTCAGGAATGACTGACAACGAACCCGACGAAAAATCTCGTCCGGTCCCCCTCTCCGCCAACGCTCGACGCGTCCTCGGCGTGCTGGTCGAAAAGGCGAAGACGACCCCCGATAACTACCCGATGACCCTCGCGGCGCTGGTCAGCGGGAGCAACCAGAAATCGAACCGGTCGCCCCAAATGGACCTCGACGACGATGACGTTCTGCTCGCCCTCGACGAACTCCGTCAAGTCGGCGCGGCACGCGAAATCCAAGGGAGCGGACGGGCGACCAAGTACCGGCACGCCGCCTACGAATGGCTCGACGTCGATAGCCCCGCCGCAGCCGTCGTCACCGAACTCCTCCTCCGCGGCCCACAAACGATCGGCGAACTCCGCTCACGGGCCTCGCGGATGTACGCGATCGAAGACCTCGCGTCCGCCCAATCGATCCTCGACGAGCTCATCGACAAAGGACTCGTCCGGCCGCTTAGCCCCGCCGGTCGTGGCCAAGTCTTCGCCCACACGCTCTACACCCCCGACGAAGACCAGTGGCTCGAAGCCAAAGTCGAAAAGCAAGCCGCCGCCACGCCCCCCCCTCCATCCAAACCCACCGATGACACCGTCCGCCGAATCCTCGAACGGCTCGACCAACTCGACACGCGACTCCAAACCCTCGAATCACGCCTCGACTCGATCGAACCCGGCACTCACTCGTGACGCAACGCGTCGATCGGATTCATCTTCGCGGCACGGATCGCGGGATACAGCCCGCTGATCAACCCCACGAATACGGCAATCCCCACCGCCAACGGGATCGTCCCGTAGACGATCGCCGGTTCCGCTTCGCGGATCGCGTCCGGGAGTGCCGCAAACTTGTCCGGAAAGCCGGTTCGCACCCCCCAAATCAACGCCTTGTACATCGGCGGCCCCAAGAACCCGAGCAAAATCCCCAGCCCCGCACCGGCGAAACTCAACACGATCGTCTCGATCAAGAACTGACGGACAATATCAGCCCGCTTCGCACCCAACGCCCGGCGAATCCCGATCTCTCGCGTCCGCTCGGTCACACTCGCGAGCATGATGTTCATGATCCCGATCCCGCCGACGATCAACGAAATGCACGCGATCAAAATCCCGATCCCCAGAAACATCATTCGCAAGTTCCGGGCCTGCTCCAGAAGTTCCAGCGGCACCACCGTCGCGATGTCGTTCAACTCCGAGTGCTTCGGCTCCAACAACGACTCGATCATCGCCGCCGTCGTTTTCACCTGCGACACGTCAGCCACCTGCATCGTGATCTGATTCAACTCCACGATCTCGACCTGAAACTGACCGCTCCGCCGCGTCACGATCGTATCGCCGATCCGCTTTTGTAACGTTTCCAGCGGGATGTAAATGTCCGTCGAGAAATCCTGCGAATCGAGCGATCCGCCGATCGCCGCCGACGGGTTCCGGTGTTCCAACACCCCGACCACCTTGTAGTAATCCGAATGCTCCGGGACATACACCCGCTTCCCGATCGGCTCCTCGTACGGAAATAAACGGGCCGCCACCCCAGCCGACAAAACACACACCGTGTCGCGACGGATCCCGTCCAGATCGGTCAGGAAACGCCCGCCACGCTCGCGAAGTTTCAATTGCGTCACGTCGGCATACCCAGGGGTGCAACCGACAAGCCGCCCGTCGATCAAACGGTCGCGGTAGGTGAACTGCCGCCGAATCTCGCGGATCGGATTCGCCGTTTGGATCGTCGGAACCGTCGCCAAAATCTTGTCCAGCTCCGACCGGCGGATCCCGTACGGCACCGCCGCCCGCCCCGTCAATTTCTCCTCGGCCGGCTTCACACTACGGACAATGATCGTCGTCGCCCCCAACGACTCGATCTGCCGCTGCACCTGCTCGCTCGCCCCCTCGCTCACCGCGGTCAACACGATCACCGCCCACACGCCGATCAAAATCCCGAGCATCGTCAACCCGGATCGGAGCGGGTGCAACGCGAGGCTCTTGACCCCAAGGCTGAACGTGCGAAGCCAGATCATTAGCAAATACTTCCCAAAGGTTCGGCGTTATCGGCGAGCCATCAGCTCGGCGGCCGCCGCCGCCTGCGCTTCCCGCACCCGGTCTCTCGATTCTTCACTGTTCCGGGTGTCGCTGTGCAGCAACCCGTCCTTCAGCCGCACGATCCGCTTCGCCCGTGCCGCCACTTCGTCCTCGTGCGTCACCATGATCAGCGTCCGACCGTCCGCGTTGAGCTCGTCAAACAGCGTCAGAATCTCATCCGTCGTGACCGAATCCAAGTTCCCGGTGGCCTCGTCAGCAAGCACGAAATAAGGGTCGTTCACAAGGCTCCGGGCGATCGCCACCCGCTGCTGCTGCCCCCCCGAAAGTTGACTCGGACGGTGGTCCAGCCGATCCCCAAGCCCCACACGCTCGGCCAACGTCACCGCCCTCGCCCGCTCCTTCGCACCGAGCAAACCCTGGTAGTACAGCGGCACCTGGATGTTCTCGACGACCGTCAACTGCTGGATCAAGTTGTACGACTGAAACACGAACCCGATCCGCCGACTGCGGATCTCCGCCAATTCGTCGTCCGACATCGTCGCGATGTCGTCGTCCCCAAGGAACAGCCCGCCCGCGGTCGGCTTATCGAGACACCCCAGCAGATTCAACAGCGTACTCTTGCCGCTCCCCGACGGACCCATGATCGCGACGTAGTCCCCCTCGGGGACGTCGAACGAAACCCCACGCAACGCCCGCACCGTCTCGCTCTTCAGGACATACTCTTTCTTCAAATCCCGAATCGATGTCGCGAGCCGACGCCCCTCTCCCGCTTCGTGCCGTGGCGTCTCCGTCGCACCGTAAGCCTGAGGAACACTCATTACGATTCCTTGCTCTCGGACTGACCGGCCCCGGCACGGGCCTCCGCCGACGCCTTGGCATCCTGACCCGGACCCCCCGTCCCCGTCGTCTCCGTCCCCGTCGTCTCCGTCCCTGTCGTCTCCGTCCCTGTCGTCTCCGTCCCTGTCGTCTCCGTCCCTGTCGTCTCCGATCCCGCGGCCCCCTCGGTCGCTGAACCGCCGCCGCCCGGCCCCTTTCCGCCCGGACCGCGTCCGCCGCGCGGGTTCCCGCCGTTGGCTCCGTCCCGACGCGGCCGCTCTCCCCCTCGTCCGCTCGCCGCCCCCGGCTCGCCGCCGCTCGTCAATCGCGACGCGTTCTCTTCCCGACGAACGTCATCCAGGTCACTGTTGTCCTCCCGTTCGATCGGCGGCAAATCGAGCAACGTCAGGTGCTGACGGAGGTTCAACACGACGGTCTCACCCCCCTCCAACCCGTCGCGAATGCTCGCCATCGTGTCGTTCGTCGCCCCGATCTCCACCACCCGCGTCTCGTACCGATCCGCCCTCCGGTCCCCCGAACTGACCGGCTTTTGAACGAGCGTGTACATCTCCCCGCCGTGCTCATAGAGACCCTGGATCGGGATCTGAAGCGCGTCCGGTAGCTGCTCGACAAAAATCTCCACCGCCGCGTTCATCCCCGTCCGAATCGTCTCCGGCGGATCGATGATCTCCACCGTCGTCGCGTATTCCTTCACCGACGAACTCATCCAGCCACCCGGCTCCGCGTAACGGTTCACCTTGACCACCCGCCCCCGCAACCGCAGCCCCGGAAGCGCGTCGATCGTGATCTTCGCCGGCATCCCCTGCTCGATCAAAGTGATCTGCGACTCGTTGACGTTGCACTTCACTTGCATCTTCGTCGGATCCGGCAACCGAATGATCGCTTGACGCTCCCGCACCACCGCCCCCGGCTCGACGACAAACTCGGCGTTCCCGCCACGGCTGCTATACCGATTCGCATGGACCACCACCCCGTCCGCCGGCGCGTACATCACGCAGCTCTCGATCTGCTGCTCAATCTCCGCTAACTCGGCCTCCTCCTCCTGCATCGCGCTGCGCGCCGCCTTCAAACTGGTCTCCGCCGACTCGATGTCGCTTTCATACTGCACCAACATCTTCTTCCGAGTCAGATTCTCGAGCACGTCGAGCCGTTGCTCCGCCGCCGCTAACTGGTTCTTGGCGTCAACCACCGCGAACTCGTCCGCCGCCAACTGAAGCTTCTTCATCAACCCCTTGCCGACCAACCGCTCGGTGCTCTGCAACGCCAACTCCGCCTTGCGAAGCTGCTGCCCGGCGATCGCCTGCTCACTCTCGATCGCCATCTTCTCGGTCTGAAACGTCCCCTCCAAATACTCCTGCTTCGCGATCTTCGCCTGCTCCAAAATCGCCTCGGCCGACTTCACGTTCGACTCCGCGGTCAACACCTTCAATCGAGCATCCTTGAGCTCGATCTCCAACTGCGACGAGTCGATCTCGACCAACTTGTCCCCCTCCTTGACCCGAGTCCCCTCGTCAATCACCCACAAAATCTGGACACCCGATGAGCCCCGTGAAGAAACCTGACAAATCAGCTCCAAATTCGAACTGCTGTCGATCTCCCCCTGCTGCAAAACGACGTGGTCGAACGGGCCGCGACTGACTTGACGCGTGATCAACTCGCCCGCCGATACCGACTCGTCGGTGTCGTACCAGTATGCGTAGCCGATCCATCCGGTGATGCTGGCGATCACCAGACAAACCACCAATCCGACCATCATCCCGCCGCGACGGCGGGAAATTGGCATCATGTTCATTCGACCATTCATGGCAGGGCGTCGAGCAGATAGGGGGTGGGGCGGAAGGTCCTCCGCAGTTGAAACCCCCGAAACGGCCGCAAGTTCCGATACCGATCGGTCGGCACCGAGCCCCGAGTAATAAGCCGTGGAGAATCGCGGAGACGCCCTCGCGAGGCGGGAAGGTTGAGTTTTACTTCGCCATCGACCGGTTCCGACGTCACCAAACCCGGCCTAACAAGCCCGCAAAACTCATCCCGATTTTACTCGAAAGTCAGAAACCGATCCGACTCGATTCGGAAATTTGTCGGCAAGTTTTCTCGCAGATCCTCCGGGGAACAGGCGAACTCAGGGTCAATCTCAACCCGAACCCCCTCCCCCACCACGACGCCCGCACGATCCAACCAACGGCGGTGCAACTCCAACATCGCTTCCTTCGCCGCTTGCGGCGTGTCCGAAGCCGCACCGTCGGCGTTCTTCACCGGCGCGAACGACTCCTCCGCTTCCGCCTCCACGACAAACCCGTTCTCCGCCGAAGGCAACAAGTCGAAAATGAAACGCTCGAACTTCGTCGCGTTCGGCTCCTCCGGCTCGACCACCGCTCCGGACTCGTCGACAAACGGCACCTTCTTCGACGCCCGATGAAACGGCAACGACCGCTCGCTCCCCGCCATCCGCTCCAAAAAGCTCCGCTCGATGACATGCACCGCGATGTTCCCCGCCCACAACCGCAACGACCCGTCATCCTTCGTCGCCCGTGCCGCCTCCTCCGGCAAATCGCTGTACTCGATGATCTGCACCCGACCGTCGACCAACACCACGTTCCCCACCCGCTCGGTCGGCGAACGCTTCCGCACCACCTGCGTCGTCATCTCGCTCCCCGCCATCAAGTGATGCCCGATCAAGGCGGGATCACACAACGCCACCAACGGGTTGTCCACCTGAAAGTAAAACACCTGCTCCACCCCGCGGTCCCGCATCTCGGCCAGCAATCCGCTCCGCTGTAACGCCCGCAACGTCCCCCCATGCCCGTCCGGACTGAGCGCCAGCGAACCCGGCTCCGCCAACAACAACTTCCCCGTCGCCGCGTCGACCGCCGGCATCGTCCCCTGACGAAAAATCCGCACCCCCTCCCGGCCCAAACCGAGTTGGTCATGCGACTCGAAATACTCCCGTGTCTCCGCGTCGGTCGCGTCGCTGGTCATTAAGTACAACGGCACCGCTCGCCCGAACCGCCGTGCGATCCCACGAAGCCGGGCCGCGAAAATCTCGAACAACGTCCGCCCCGAAATCGGCCCGATCGGAAACATCCCCTTCGGACGGTCAAACCCCAATCGCGTCCCCTGCCCTCCCGCGACCAACACCGCCGCGACCTTCCCCGACGCCAGCGCCGCTTCCCCACGCCGCCGCGCCTCCTCGACCGACCACGCCGCCCCCGACCCGTCCGCACGGACCGCCGGCGGGGACCCCGCCGATGCCGCGACCGCCGCAAAGTCGGTCTTCTCGTCCTCCCCCGCGATCAACTCCTCCAGCTGATCCAAGTCCAACTCGGACACCTGAGCCGCCAACCGCTCACGGCCCGACTCGTCCAACCGGTCCCAAAAACGCAACACGTGCTGCTGCCCATGAGGGGCGAGCCGACTCTCCAAACTTTCGCGATCTGTCGTCATGGGTTCACGTCGCCGAATCAATTGCGGGGAATGAGGAGCGACCATTCTGATGCCCCCTCGAACCGCTGTCGAGTTGACCAGCCGGCCCCACGTCGATTCACGACTCGGGCAACCGATCGACGATCCGCTCGGCGATCGCCAGCGACGCCGTCGCCGCCGGCGACGGCGCGTTCAATACGTGCACCGCACGCTCGGTCTCGGCAAATAGAAAATCGTCGACCAACTCGCCGTCAGGCCCGACCGCCTGAGCCCGTACCCCCGAACGCCCCGGCTTCAAATCCCGCGCCCGAATCGACGGGATCAGCTTCTGAAGCGCCCGCACGAACGCCTCCTTGCTCAACGAACGATGCATCTCCGCAAGCCCCATCCGCCAATGCTTCCGGGCCAAACGCAGAAACCCCCCGAACCGAAGCGTCTCGGTCAAATCTCCAAACGCGATATCGGTCCACCGATACCCGCCCCGCGAAAGTGCCAACACGGCGTTCGGTCCGCACTCGACCCCGCCCCCGATCATCCGTGTGAAATGCACCCCAAGGAACGGAAACGCCGGATCGGGAACCGGATAGATCAGATTCCGGCACAGCGGCTCCCCCGCCTCGGTCAACTCGTAATACTCCCCCCGAAACGGCACGATCTGGACGTCCGTTTCGCCCCCCGCCATCCGGTACACGCGGTCACTGCGAAGCCCCCCACAATTGATCCACCGTCCACACTCCACCCGCTCCCCACCACGCCCGCCCAACACGACCGACGTCGCCCGCGGCGTCACCGATACGACGTCGCAGCCCAACCGCACCCCGCCCGCCTGTCCCGACCCACCCGCCTTGCCCGACCCGATCACCCTCGCCATCGCCTCGCACACGACCCGGTAATCGACGATCCCCGCTCCCGGCACATGCAGCGCCGCGATCCCCGCCACGTGCGGCTCCAACTCGCGGAGCCGGTCCGTGTCGATCCGCGTGAACTCGACCCCGTTCTCCGTCGCCCGCTCGGCGATCTTCTCCAGCCGCGGCAACTCCTCCTCACGCGTCGCCACGACCACCTTCCCACACCGGTCCCAAGCGACGCCCTGCTCCTCGCAAAACGCCTCCATCGCCGCCTTCCCCTCGCGGCAACAGATCGCCTTGTGCGACCCCGGACGATAGTAAAGCCCGGTATGCAACACCCCCGAATTGTGACCGCTCTGGTGCGCCGCGACGCGATCCTCCGCTTCCAACAACGTCACGCTCAAATCCGGATACCGACGCCGCAACACGACCGCCGTCGCCAAACCGACGATCCCGCCCCCGACGATTCCCACGTCGGTCGTCACGACCCCACCCGGCACGGACCTGTTCCTCAACGCTCAATTCTCCAAACTCGGGTTCGGCTGCCATACGTACAAAAACGTCGGCAACTCCGCACGTCGCAAACCGGGTAAATCGAGCGGGAAAAACTCGCTCTGCACCGGCCGGTTCGGCGTGATCGCGTACGGCGTCTCCCCACGATCGTTCCGCCGCCGCAACAACACCGCCCGGCCCCGACCACGACCGATCTGCGCCGCCGCCAAGTCGACCGCGTCGTCGACGTATCCGATCGAGTCCACCAGCCCGAGCGACATCGCGTCAGGACCGGTCACGATCCGCCCGTCCAAAAACGGCTCGTCCCCCTCCATACTCAACCCGCGAGCCGCCCCGATCCGCTCGTGAAGCCGCGCACGAAACCCGTCCGCGGTCGCCTGCAATATCTCCCGCGACTCCTCCGGTATCCTCCGAATCGGACTCCCCATGTCGACCTGGTCCCCGGACTTCACCGGCACCCCGACGATGTTCATCTGCGCCATCATGTCTTGCAGGTTATACAAATTCAGAATTACCCCGAACCCGCCCGTCACCGTCGTCGGGTGTGCAACAATCAGATCCGCCGCCGTCGCCACGTAATAGGCCCCGCCCGCCGCGACGTCCATCAAACACGCCACCACCGGCTTCCCCGTCTCCGCACGGAAACGACGTAAGTCCTCGTACATGATGTCCGACGCGGTCACCCCACCCCCGGGCGAATGGATCCGGACGACGACCGCACAAACGTCCGCATGCCGGCGGGCATGATCCAACTTCGCCCGAAAATCGGCGACCGGGTTCGTCCCCACCGACATCACGCCGGTCCGGTTCCGGTTCAATAACACCCCGTCGACATCGACGATCGCGACCTTCGCCGACCCCGACGACGCCACGTCGATCGGCATCTGCACGATCGGAGATTGGTCCTGCGCCGAGGTCGTCTCCATGTCGACCGCCGTCCGCACCTCGATCGGCTGTGGGATCCGACAACCGGCCGATACGACCAACGCCGCCATACCGATCAAGCCATGCGGAATTCCGATGAAGGGCACGTCCTTGTCCTCCCGACGTAAAATGGACCAGCGTGTCGTGGAACTCCCTCCCGACGCACGCGAATCCGTCGCCCCTTTCCGCCTTCGTCCCGAATCGGCCCCCACCCCAAACGGTTTGCAGCGGTCGCCCCGATTTGCCCGTCGCTTGACCGACCGCCCAACCGGTTATACGACTTCCAACGCCTTTGACGACTCCGCCACCAACGGACCACCGCGTGAATCGGATCGCCCCCCCGCTCGTGCTCCTCGCCTGCTGCCAATCCCTCCTCGCCCCCACCCCGGTCCCGTTCGCACCATCCCACGCGACGGCCGACGAACGGCCGAGCGACCGCGGGCACCGCGCGTCGAATCCGGTCTACCGAATGCTCGTCGCCGGTTCCGAACCAAAACCGAACGCCGCCGACGCGTCCGGCGTCGACCGCCCGCCGGAAAAACTCCGGTTGCCCGCCCCCACAATCGCCGACGGTCTCGACGCCGCCCAACAACGCGAAGCCCTCCGCGAACTCGCCGCCGATCGGTACGACCCGGACGACCTCCTCCGACCCTCCGTCGTCGCCCCCTACGTCCTGGTTCTCGGCCGCGAACCGCTCGCCGACGACAACCTGATCGCCCAACACGTCCGCCTCGGATTCGTCGCCCGCGGCGACCTCGACGCGGTCACCCGTGACGACTTCCTGGAATCCCTCCTCCCCGATGAAAACGACGACGATGCGAACGAGAAAGGTTCCGGTGAACTCCCTCCCGACGCGTGGCGACAAGCCGGCCTCGATCCTCCCCCAGGCCGAACGAA
>JAWLFY010000162.1:0-10903 GCA_041685355.1 Pirellulaceae bacterium
GATCAGCATACTTCATTCAACATTCGGACATCGCAGCGATGCCTGAAAAAACCTCGCCGACGCCAGCCCGCAAGCCACTAAAATCGCGGAAGAGCCAACCAAAGGAACCCTTTCATGAATCGAACCCACATCGCCACCATCGTCCAGTTGGCGTGTCTGTCGGCTGCGGTATTTTCGATCGGTTGCCGGCGCGAGGCGTCAAGGTCTGCCACGGAGTCGCCGAACGATGCCGCGGATGCCGTGACGATCGTTACCGACTCGCGGCCGACGGAAAACGAGCGAGACGAACTGGTGGCCGCGAAGGACGCGCTGTTTCAAACACTCTCCGGCAGGCTGACGGCCGCGATGGCCAAGGGGCCGGCCGAAGCGATCGCGGTGTGTCGAAGGGAAGCGGCTGAAATGGCGGCCGCGGTCGGCGAAGAACAGGGGGTACGGATCGGTCGCGTCGGCGTCCGCCTCCGCAACCCGGACAACGTGGGCCCCGCGTGGGCCGCGCCGTTGATCGAATCGAAGACGCAGACCCCGGTGTTCGCGAATCTGAGCAACGGGAACGCCGCGGCGCTGCTTCCGATCAAGATGCAATCACAGTGTTTGATGTGCCACGGTCCGAAGGAACAGATCGCTCCGGTCATCGAGCAGCAACTGGCAAAGCTGTATCCCGACGACCAAGCCGTCGGCTTTCAAGAAGGCGAGCTGCGGGGTTGGTTCTGGGTCGAAAAGCCGGCCGGTTGAGTCCGGGCGAACGGCCGACACCTGCCCGGTGATGGCAACTCCTGCCCGGTGATGGCAACTCCTGCCCGGTGATGGCAACACCTCCCCGGTGATGAACGTCACAAGATGATTTAACGGGGGCCCGCCAGCTTTGCGATCGTCTCGAACTCGCGTTTTTTCACCGGTTGGACGCTCAGACGACTCCCTTTTTGCAAAAGCACCATCCCTTTGAGCCCGCCGCGTTCGCGGAGTTCGGCAAGTGTCACCGGTCGGTCAAATTTCTGTTCCAACCGGATGTCGACCATGTACCAACGTGGGTTCTCCGGATCGCTCTTCTCGTCGAAATAGTTGCTCCTGCGGTCCCACGCGTACGAGTCGGGGTAACCGCCGCGGGTGACCACCGCCGTGCCGACCACCGCGGGCTCCTTGCACGCGGAGTGATAGAACAGCACCCGGTCCCCTTCCCGGATCTCGTCCCGCAGCAGGTTCCGGGCTTGGTAGTTGCGAACCCCTTCCCAGCACGTCGTTTGGTTCGGTTCGTTCGCCAAATCGTCGATCGAAAATGTGGTCGGTTCGGTCTTCATCAGCCAGTAACGGACGGACATGTGGCTAACTTCTCCACGGGAGGTCGGACACCAGCGGGGGGGCAGGGTGTCGCGCGCGAACGGGTGAAAATGTGCGGGTGGGGTAGTTTATCGGTCGGCCAAGATTTCTTTCCAGATCCCTGGCGACAAGATGCCGATGACTCCCAATGCGCCAGGATCGGCGCGCGATGTCGCGAACCTCGGGCTCCCCACAGCCACCGCTTGTGGCCCGCCCTCGAGACACGCTTCGGGCCATGGAATCGGGCCGACCGCCCCGTTTCCAGCTTTCCTGTGCAGGCCCGATCATGATCCACGTCGAAACCGTCCATGCCGCCCTCGGAATCGCCTTCACCGCGGTGTGGGTCCTGGTCGGGCAAATCTTGGTGGCGGAGCGGGAAAGCCAGGTCGGCGAATCGGAACGACCGACCGATCTCAGACATCGCTACCCAAGGCACCGCCTCCGCCCGCGGCCGAAAGCGATCTCGAATACGCTGCCCGAAGGTGTTCGAGTGGATACAGGCAGAACGGGTGTTCCCGGCTGCCCAAAATCCGCTGGGACACGCCCCGCTGTCGGGCGTCGGCGAGTCGCTTCTCGAGTTCCCGTCGCGTCCCTGCCAACGCGGCTGACAACTCGTCGTTGATCGCCGTGACCTCCTCATGCCACGCCTGCTTTTGTCCCCGTGGCGGAATCGCGGCCAAATGCTCCCGCTTCCGCGCCACCAATTGATCGATTCGGGATCGGGACGAATCCCCGCCCGCCTCAAGCGAGACGCCCGCCTCCCGCGAAAAGCCCGCCTCCCGCGAAAAGCCCGCCTCCCGCGAAAAGCCCGCCTCCCCAGGAACGAACGTCTCCGGGTGGAAACGCGTGTCACGGATCTGCCGCTTCAGCCGCCCGATCTCGCCCTCGACCGAAGGGTCCGTAACACCCGGAAGCCGGTGGGTGGCGGAGATGACTTGGAACGTCGGCGGGCGGATCCCGAAATGATCGTGGATCACCATATCGCCAAGCTGGTCATACTTCCCGCCGCCAATCCCGTGAAGGAAAAGATCGCTTAACACGAGCCGGGCATACATCGTCGTCAGCAATGCACGCGGACGAAGCTTGAATTCGGGGGACGCCGCGGCGGCGAGCTGTTCCGCGGCATGGGCCTCGTCCCCCATGTCCACCTGCACCGTGCTTCCGGAACGGTCTCCGATCGTCAGTTTGCCCGCGCCGCGACGTACCCACACCGCCCGACGCTGAGGCCGCTCGTTACCGTACACCCACAACGGCGCTTCGTACCAATCGCCGTCGCGGCGCAGGTTCGGGACCGGGTGTGACTTGCTGCGGATCCCGTGTGTCGTGCGGTATCGTTCGACCGCGTCGTTGTAGGTCTCCCGAAACGTCCCCGGAGCGCGAAGCATCGCCAAGACGAAACGGGCGAACGCCCAGCCGCGAACGGCCACCCCCAACGGGATCTCAAGGGTTTGCAGCCCCAACGTCGCCTCCAACGCGTGACGCGCCTGGGCGAGCGCGCACCCGGCAACCCCGCATCTCGCGATCGCCGCGCGGGCGAATGTCCATAACTCGGTCACGCTGGGCGATTCGACCAACGGACGGATCGTGCGGCGAACTTCCGCGTCGAATCGGTCGAAGCGTTCCCGGTCACCGATGAAAGATTGCTCGAACGGCAATCCTCCGACGGGGCGGTCGTAGGCGATCGTCTCCAGCCGCACCGGGCCGCCGGGTGAGGTCAGCCGGGGAACTCGGATCGACGGCGGCGGCGCGGCGTCGTTGTCCACGACCAGATTGATCGCGATCGCCCCATGCCGCGATGCCAAGTCACCGAGCGCAAAATTCTTGAACCACACCCCCGGGTGAAACAGCGTCGGCTGGTGTCCCGCCATCAAAATCGGCGGCCCCTCAACCGACGCGCACTTCGTCCCCGCGCCGGTCGCTCCCGAGAATGCCGCGGCTCCCGAGCAGGAGACGGCTCCCGGAGACGCGGCTCCCGAAAACGCCTCGGCCCAATTCGCCGCCGGAACGACGTCTCGATACGACGATGTGTACCGGAACGCGTCGCCGACGACCTGCTCGCGTGCTTGGCGACGAAGCGACGACCAAAACGGTTCACACCGCCAACTCGCGTCGATATTCTCGCGGATCGCTCCCCCCACCCGCCCGAGAGGCGGGTCGATCAGAACCTCCCCGTCCTCCCGCGGTGCGCGGTATTCCCGAAACGTCGCCCCCGCGGCCGTCAAAACGTCAGAGTCCACGCTAGGCAGTCCCCTGTCCGCACAGGTTCGAGCGGGTCACGTGCAGGCGGCCGTCGGTGCAAACCTTCTCGATCGCCCCGTCGAGCACCCGGTTGTAGTGCCGGAGACGCGTCTCGGCGTGGTCGAGCGACCCGCCAAAGGATCGAGTCGCGTCCAAGTAAATTCGGGGCACCGGGATCTCGATCACCCGCAACCCCGCCGCAGCCGCCTCGACCCACAACTGCAACGGCATCGCGTATCCCGGTTCGGTGATCCGCATCTGACGGATCGCCCCCGTGCGGTACGCTTTGAACCCGCAAAACGCGTCCGTTAATTTCAACCCCAGCCGCCGATTCAGCTCGCCCGTGATGCGTCGGTTGATGAACAATCGATCCGCCGGTGCCGAGTCGTCCCCGTCGTACTGCTTGAGATACCGGCTTCCGGAGACGATGTCCGCCGCCGAGGCCGCCTCGATGAACCGCGGAATCCGCTTCGGCTGGTGCTGGCCGTCGCAGTCGAGCGTCACCACCCCGTCGAAGTCCTCGTGAATCGCATGGTCAAACGCCGTCTGCAACGCCGCCCCGTAACCGCGATTTTCGGCGTGCCGGATCACCGTCACGTCGCGGCGCCGTGACAACACCTCGACAGTCCCGTCGTCCGACCCGTCGTCGACCACCAACACGTCGCCGACGTAACGCCCAACTTCGTCCAGGATCGCGTCGACATATGCCACCTCGTTGTACACGGGGATCGCGGCGAGCCATCGTTCTCGGTTAGCCATCTCGTTCGGATTCCTGATTCAGCGGTGATCGAAAGACCGGTCCTCCTCGTCGGATTGCCAGTCGAGGCTCATTATACGGACCAGTCACTCAGCACCGAGACCCTGAGCCCGATGCCCCTCGGCAACCCAAAGGTCCTGCCTCCGAGACCCGACGTACCTCCTTGCTCAATGACGGACCGGAACGGTGTAAGTGCCTATCCGAGTTTGATTCGTGGCCAAAACGCGCAAGGCCCCAGCTTTACGAGATCCCCAGCTCGACGAGGCCGATCGGGTCCGACTCGTGGCGACTCGCCCAACACAGGACCTGCGGAAAACGGGCCGCCAGTTCTTCGGCCAACCATTCCGACGCGAACCGCTCGCTGCCGAAATGCCCGAGCAGCCCCAGCCCGACACCGAGCGACTCGGCCTCCAAGCAGGCGTGGAACGTTGCCTCGCCGGTCAGCAGCATGTCGCACCCCCGGCGGTGTGCCGCCGCCACGAAACTGCCGCCACTGCCGCAGGCGATCGCGACTCGCCGGACCGGCCGGTTCAGATCGCCGACGTGGCGAGGCGCGGTCACACCGACCGCTCGAGCCGCCCGAACGATCACCTCCGCGACAGTCAGGTTCTCCGCGAGCGTTCCGAAACGGCCCGCACCGAGTCCCTGGTCGACCGATACCCCGGGCTCCGCGTCGACCAGCGGTCGCACGTCGTCGAGTCCCACCAACTCCGCCCAGCGTTGGTTGATCCCCGACGCGGCCGAGTCCATCGCGGTGTGGGCGCTATAAACCGCAACCCTCGACTCGATCAGCCCCAGAAGGAGCCGTCCCGTGATCGTGTCCGCCGTGATTCGGGCCATCGGCTTGAACGGGATCGGATGATGCGAGACGACCAGATCGGCCGACCCTTCGCACGCCTCGGCGACGACTTCATCGGTGACCGTCAAGCAGGTCATCACGCGACGGACCGGGTTGTCGCGATCGCCAACCAGTAATCCGACGTTGTCCCACGACTCGGCCAACCGAAGCGGGGCGATCTCGCCAAGCACGCGGCAAAACGCCTCCACTTTCGGCGCGTCCGCCACGTCCCCGCTCCCGGCAGATCCCTCGGTCGAGTCGACGGATGTGGCCCTTTCCGCGTGCGGAAGGTTTGAACGCGGAAGGACTGGCTCCGAACCGCCAGACGCCCCGCCGGTCGTGTCCGGCGACGTCATTTGGGGGCGATCAGGCAGATCATCCGGCGACCATGCTGTTGCGGCGCCGTCTCGACCTTGCCGAACTCCCCGAGCGTCTCGATCACCGTTTCCATGATCTTGCGACCCTCTTCGATGTGAGCCATTTCTCGGCCGCGGAACAGCACGCTGACCTGCACCTTGTCCTTGTGCTGCAGGAACTTCTCGGCTCGTCGCAGCTTCGTATGGATGTCCTCGGCCCCAGTCTTCGGCCGCAGACGAATCTCTTTGGTCTTCGTGTGGGACTGGCCCGTGTTCTTCTTTTTGTTCTTGTCGTACTTGAACTTGCCGTAATCCATGATCCGGCAAACCGGCGGTCGCTCGTTTGGCGCCACCTCCACAAGATCCAACCCGACGTCGCGGGCCCGGGCGAGAGCCTCTTCGACCGGAATGATCCCTAGCTGCTCCCCCGTTTCGCTGACCACCCGCACAGGCGTGATGCGAATGTTCGTGTTAATACGAGTGGAGTCCCGGTTCTCCGGCTGAACATTTCTACGTGCCAATGCCACAAATGCTGTTGTCCTCGGCCGGAGGGCGATCCGGCGCAACTGGGGATGCCGCCGCCAAACGACCGAACCCGATATCGGTCGCCCACGGACAGACGAACTCGACCTCGACACGGTTTACGCTCCGCCGCGCGATCCCACGACGAACGAGGACAACGCGGCGAGTCAAGGCCAAAACCAAGAGTATCCCGGGGGCGGTCGGGCAGAGTCAACAGTGAAACACGGAAAACGCGATTTTTCCGCTGCTCGGAGTCCGCGAGAAGCAGGTCCGCGAGAAGAAAAAAGGTGCCACCCGAGGAGGAAAAAGATGCAACCCGATAGGAGTAAAAAGGTGCCACCCGAGGAGAAGAAAAACGTGCCACCGACGCTTGACGAGGGCCTCCCGCTCTCCCCCCCCCCACCGCGTCGCCCTGAATGCTCCCGTTCGACCCTACGGCGACGGAGATTCGGGGGCCGCTTGCTGGTCGAGCTTCGCGAACAGCTCCCCGGTGTCCACACGCCAGCCGGGCAGCACGGGCCCGCCGTCGAGCATTCCCCCTTCAGCAACGACCTCGAACCGAAGTGACGAACGATAGACGGTGACGCTTCGTTGCCGTGGATCAACCATCCACAGCAGTTCGACGCCGGCGTGAAAGAATTCCCGACGCTTCCGCGACATCTCCCCATACGTGTTTCGAGACGCCTAGCACCTCGATCACGAAATTCGGAACCAAGTCGGGAATCGGATCGGTCGGGATTTTTCCGCCCGGAAGCCGATGCCAAGACGCGAAGGCGACCTCGGGGCCGCGAACCGTATCGCCGAAAAGCCGGGTCAACCCGTCAGGACCGGTCGCAAGCCCCAGGAGCCGCGTTTCGAGAAAATCATGAAGCCAATGGAGTAACACGCCCGCCAGCATCGCTTCCGCCCACCCCATCGCCTTCTCCACCAACGTCCCGTCGACGAGCTCGTAGAGCTTTCCTTGGGCCTCATGGACCCGAATGAGATCCGCCAAGGTGGCGGTCCCCGGTGGCGGTTCGGCCAAAATCCGACTGGTCGAGACATGGCCGAGATCGCCCAGCCGATCTTCCCAAGTCATCGCAATCGCGGCGTTCATCGTGGATCCCGAAGCGGTAACCGATCGAACTCGAGGGCGGTTCGAGTCCGATTCGAAAGTCGCCCGTCCTGCGGAGCCTTCCTTCGGTGGATCGTAACGGCGTCGCGTCGCCGAGGCTCCGCGGAATCGCCGAGGAAGGTACGGAACGGCCGAGGGCGATAAGGAGCGGCCAAGACGGCGACACGCACGCCGCAGCCCTTGACGCCCGAGAAACCCCCGCCCAAACTATCGCTCCGACACACCGAGTTGTCGGCAAAAAGTTCATGGGAAATGCCCATGAATGCCGATCCGACCATCGGTCTCTCGGGCGATTAGCTCAGTTGGTTAGAGCGCCACGTTGACATCGTGGAGGTCACAGATTCGAGTTCTGTATCGCCCACTCGAGTTTTACTTGCCTTTTCTCGCTTCCAGTCTAAGCATTGAACCGTCTCATGCACGTTTCAATGCACGAATCGGGAGCAAGCGATGCCGCGGCAGCCAAAACCCTTCTTCCGCAAGCAGACCCAGAGCTGGTACTGCTCGATCGGGGGCCGGCAGATCCCCCTCGGCAAAGAACGTGAAGCAGCTGAAAAGCAGTTTCACAAATTGATGACCGACCGCGAGTCGGTCAGTGCCGAAATCACCACCCTGTACGATCTCTCTCAGCGCTATCTCGACTGGGTTCAAGGCAATCGGAAAAAGGGCACCTACGACAACAACTGCCTCTATCTCAAGAGCTTCATCGACTCGGTCGGCAAACGTCTTCGCGTGGGCCGGCTGAAACGCCACCACATTACCCGGTGGACGGGGCAGAACGCCCACTGGTCGGACACGGCTACCAACGATGCCATCGCCATCGTGCAGCGGATGCTCAACTGGGCCGTCGAGGAAGGCTACCTGCAGCACACGCCGCTCCCCAAGGTACGCAAGCCTCGCCGGCAGCGTCGCGACATCGTCTACACCGCCGACCAGTGGCAGCAGATCAAAGATGCCGCCAGGGGACCACTTGTCGACCTGCTCGACTTTCTGTACCTAACCGGCTGCCGGCCGAAAGAGGCCCGCACCGTTGAGAAACGGCACGTCCACGACGACCTGATCATCTTCCCGGCCGACGAGTCCAAAGGAGAAACCGACCCTCGCGTCATTTTCCTATCGCCGGACGCCAAGGCGATCATCGATCGCCTGGCCAAGAAACATCCAACCGGCACGCTATTTCGCAATTCACGCGGTGCGCCGTGGACCAAGGACGCAATCAAGTGCCGGCTCAATCGCATGAGCGAGAAGCTGAAGTTTCGGGTTATCGCCTACGGCGCACGTCACAGCTACGCCACCAATGCCCTTGTCTCCGGCAACGTCGATCCCGTCTCGCTCTCGCACCTGATGGGACACAAGGACACCGCGATGGTCTCACGCGTATACAGTCATCTTGCCAAGAACCCGGACTTCCTCCGCGAGCAGGCAAGAAAGGCGGTAGGGCCCGCCAACACACGATCACACACGGCGTGAGACCGACCACGCATCACCGGTGTAATCGCTTTCCACGCTCCTTGCCTTGACGAACAGTCGCGCCGAATCACATCGGTTTTTTGGCGGTCGGGAAAGGAAGAAGATCCAGAATGAGAATCGTGAGCCATTCGTGACTGCACTTTAGGCGAACGGATGTCACCTGCGAATTGATGTAGCCACGAAAAAGGCCCGCCAGGAAAATGGAGGGTCTCACACCAATCCAAACACCACGGGGCCAAGGATCGCTAAGCGTAAACCCAGCGGCCGACCGCCACAAGCTCAACATGCCAAGAAGTCCAGACGCTCGCAGCACGACAAACGGAAGCGACTCGATCGTCCGAACGATCGGCGAAGGCGAACGGCGGAACCATCCGGCACCGATTGAGCCTCGTCGTCGGGAATTCTAATTGTCGCTAAAGCGGAGAACTAATTGTCACCGAACACTCTGGAACTCAGTCGATGTCTAGATCAGACAGGAACCGACAAGGAGGGCGCCAATCACTTGGGTCGCTGAAGAGGCTGCAGAAATACTTAGCTCTCGTGATCGCAACGTAGAACAGACGCCTTGACTCAGCTTCACTTTCTAGCGTCAGTTGATTGTGCCGGTTGTGGAACGGTATCAGACCATCTTGCAATCCAATCATGGCTACGCCTGAAAACTCTCGCCCTTTCGATCCATGAAAAGTCAGCAGCTTAATGCAGTTTCTCGGGTTTGCGAACATACCGAGCGCGTTCAAGTCTGTGTTGAGAGGGTCAATGTCTTTTTCTCGCATCTCGGTCAGCATCGACATGGCAGACTGGACGATAAAGCGACCGGATTTTCCTCCGAGCATCCCATCCTGAACCAAAATTCGCCTGAACTCTTCAGCCGCCACTGGAAGCCAAGGATCAACTGCCCCGTACTGGTCTGCGAGGTTGCGCCCCGCATCAAGAAGCTTCAGCAAGACGGTCCTGCCACGAAATGAAAAAACATCGAAGTTGGGCTTCCCGGTAACTGTTTCCAGTAGTCGAAAAAGCGAACGTTCGGCAGATCGCATGAGAGCGGGATCAGGTTTTGCGAATTGGCCGCAAACCTGCTCGGAAAAATCTGCGAACAGGTTCGTTCGCTTGTAAGGGCGCGCGCCGGGGCCAACCACTGGAATTCCATAGTCCCTAAGACTTGTTCCCACAGGTCGCAGCTGAAACCAGCTTGGTGCCAGGATCGCACAATCGCCAAACTCATATCCGTACTCGTCAATAGTCGGAATGAAATAATCAATGATCGATTGCACCGCATCGCCAGATGATTCCCGCACCACCTCGATAGACACCAAAGCACGCTCTCCCACTGCAATCATCGCAGGGTTCCTCGCGATGATCTGTTCAGCTGACGTGACAATCACTTTCGTCGAGCGAAAGTTCCCGCTGAGCGGAAATTGTTTGGCACCGATGTGCTCGCTAAAATTGGACATCAAACGAGGTTCAGCACCTGCAAAGCTGTAAATGGATTGCTCAGGATCACCGACTAAAAAGAACGTTGTCGAAGCCTCCGCGTGAATCAGCTTGAAAATCTCACACTGCAAGGCCGACGTGTCCTGAAATTCGTCGACCAAGATAAATTGGTAGCGGGCAGCTATGTTCTTTCTTAAGCTTGGGAAGGCACTGAGAAGCCTGTATGAGTAATAGACGAGCCCAGTGAAATCAATGTAGCCGTCTTCAAGAAGCGCCGACCAAAACGCGGTTGCGGCTTGCTCTGGCAAGCCTGAAGAAACAATGGGCGATCCGCATGGACGTCGATTAAGTCTTTCGAACGCCTCTTTTTCGTAGCGATCCAGCCCGAACTGATCACCTATTGCATCAACATATTCTTGGTAGAGATCTGCATCAGGTGTTAGCACGCTGTATCCGCCACTCAACTCTGGAATCCGCCAGAAGTGGTAACGAAGAATATTGTTCTGGCAAAACGAATGGATCGTCGAGATATCACAAAGCTCATCGTCGCCAGTCAATCCGCTGCGTTGCAAACGATAACTGATTTCATTGGCAGCGACGTTCGTGTACGTAATGCAGGCGATTCTTCTCGCACTATCTCGAATATCCTCGGCGCACCGCATCAGCTTTGAAACGATACACCGCGTCTTGCCACTTCCCGGACAAGCCACGACTACACTATGCCCCGGGTGCTCAACAGCGTTTCGCTGCTCATCTGTCAGTCGAACCATGCGATCAGTCCTCCATGATCCAATTCACTGCGTCACGTAAATATGACGGTAGCTCGGTGCATTTGTCGACGTGTTTCGACGCTATCTGCGAGAACC
>JAWLFY010000163.1:0-10862 GCA_041685355.1 Pirellulaceae bacterium
GCTGTCGGCGAGTTGGACCGGGATCGCGTCGTCGCTGAAGATTTGTGCCCGCGGGGTGCGGAACGGAACGCCGCGGTTCCAATCGACCGAGTCGACTTTCACGTCGATGGTGTCACCGGCATTCAGGAACACCTTGACGATGTCGCGGTCATTGATCGGGTCGGTCGGGATCAATTCGTTCGCGTCGCCGGTGATGACGGTGTCGCCGATCTTGCCTTTCGCGAGCAACGTGTCGGCTTGGCCGTTGACGTATTCCGTCACGGTGGCTCGGGCGAGTTCGTTGGGGGACACGTCGCGGACGACGGTCGCGTCGTCCTGGTCGGAGAGCGGCAGGGTGCGTGCCGTTTCGCGTCCGTAGGGGGTTTCTTCGGCGACCATGTCGACCTTCAGGAACCGGCCGGAGGACGGGTTGATCTGGATCTCGTCACCGAACAGCTCGACACGATTGCCGGTCATCCCGCTGACTTCTCGGCTGTCGCCGCCGGCGGCGGTGATGCCGAGGACGTTGCGGGCTTGCGGGCTGTTGATCGCGTCGCGGAGGGCGCGGGCGACCTCGGCCGGTTCGTCGGTCAGGTGTTCAAAGCTGTCACCGGTCATCACCGGGATGAACGGGACGCGAACGTGTCCGGGGGCGACCGAACCGTTGCTGTCGAATTCGAACGTGACGCTGCGGGTGCCGTTGGAGATCACCAGGGTCTCGCCGTCGGACAGCTCTCGTCCGGTCGGGACGTTGAGCGTCACGGCGCCCGGGTTGAACCGATCGTTGACGTCGAACGAGCGACCCCAGCCGAACTGTTCGTTGAGCCCCAACCGGATCGGGTCATAGTCTTCGGGGACGCCGTATTCGGGACCGCCTCGGGTTTCCAAGGTGTAGTCGCCGACGAGGATCTCGTTGGGCCGCTCGGGTTGGTGCGAGTCTTGGGTTCGGAGTTCTCGATAGGTCGGGTCGATCGTGAAGTCACGGTTCCCGGTCGGCGCGTTGAGGACGACTTCTCCGCGGCTGGCGAACCCGATCGTGATGTCGTCGATGTAGACGCCTTCGACGCTATTGTTGAGCGCCCCGTGACGATTCAGCCGGCCGCTCGTGCCGCTATTGCTGACCTGCAAGCTGCCGAACGAGCCGAATTCGTCGCCCGGCAAGAAGGTGCCGAAGCCGACGGCGGAGTTGTTCCCCGCGAGGGCTTGCTCGAAGACGCGAATCCGGTTGGTCGCATAACCCGGGAAGTGATCTTGGCCGGCTTCCGTCATCCCGGTGATCGGGTCGCGGACACCGATCCCGACGGCGAGCGCGTCGCGGATCGCGTCGCGGACTTCGACGTCGGTCATTGTGGGGTTATAGAAGACCGGCACGTTCCCGTTGGGCAGGAGTTGGGCGCCCGGCATCCCGGCGTTGAACGAGTTCGGGCTTTGGAACGCCGGGTCGAGGTCGACTGCGGCGGCGTTGAGGACGACCAATTCGGTCTCGTTCGCCGAGGCGGGGAGCCGGGGGTCGCGGTTGTTGATCCGGTCGGCGAGCCTGTCCGCAATTTGTTCGGCCGTATCGACCGCGGGGTCGATGAAGAGTTCGTCTTCGGAGAACGCGACGACGCCGGTGGGGCGAACGAAGGGTTCGGTCCCGTCGCCGGACGAGAGTGTCGCCGAGAACTGTCCGAGCGAGTCGAGGGCGGCGACCACCGCGTCGAAGTCGGCGTTTTCCGGAGTCTCGGCGAGCGAATTGAAGGCAACCGTGATTACCCCGTCGAACGGGTTGTAGGTCGCCTCGGCCGGGTTATCGCCGAACGATTCACGGTCGATGAAGCGGATCTGGACACCATCGGCGGCGGCGTCGATGTCGGAGGTCACGGTGACGCTTTGGCCACCATTTCCGAACGTCAGTTCTTGAGACGTCCGGAAGGTGACGGACGTCTCGCCGCCGATCGAGTTGGTGAAGCTGATTGATTGTCCGACCAACGTGTTGACGTCGTCGGGGACGGTCACCGAGGTTGCGGCGAACCGTTCGGGGCTGAGCGCGAACGATTCGGCTTCGGGGAGCCGGACTTGGGGGCCGACAGCGAACGCTTCGAGGTCCGCGTCGAGCAACTGCAGGGCGGCGGCGACGCTGGCGGCGAGCTCGGAGCCCGAGTCGGACCGAGCGAAGCCGACTTCGGCGGGGTCACCACCGGAAGGGTCGGTGGTGAGCGTGAGGACGGTCGTTCCCGCGGGCCCATCGACGGAAATTTGCTGGCGGTCGAGGATCGCGTCGCCGTCGGGCAGATTGAACGCGGCGCCGCGGACGAACTCGAACGTGGAGAGGCCTTGGTTGGACGTCACGAACTGTTCGGAGAGCGAGAACGTCGACCCGTCGACGAGTTCGCGTCCCGGGACCGCTTGGATCTCGGTCAGGTATCCCGTCGTGCGGAACTGGTTTTGCATCCCGCCGGCGGACGAGAAGTCGAACCGCAGTTGGACGTTCTTTTGCCCGGCAAGCGGCGACAGGTCGATGCGGGCTTGCCGCCACACGTCGGTGTTCTCGTGAAGCTCCTGGACCGGGATTTCGGTATCGCCGAAGTAATCGTATTCGTCGGCGTTGACGAAGCTGCGGAACGAGTTGTTCGTGGCCAGCACTTGCCATTGGCCGTCGTCGCCGGCGGCGAACACGCGGAAGCTGTCGAGTTGCCGGCGGGTGAGCGTGTAGTCGCTGTCGCCTTGGACTTCGAGGAAGTAGTTGAAGTACAGCGTCGGGTTATCGCTTCGGTTGTACCCTTCGAGGCTGAACGGGGCGCTGACGGTTGAACCGTGGACGCCACCGGGGGCGAGGTTTCCGGTTGCGCCGTCGTTGTTGAGCGTGTTGTCCGCAACGTTGGCGGTCGGTTCGAAGCCGAAGTAGAGGCTCGACCCGCCTGCGGTCCGGATCCGCGTTTGGTTGTGGGGCGCGAACACGCCGTGTTGGTTATTTTGGGAGTTCGGGCCGCCGAGCCCGAACGGCGTGTTGCGATCGTTGGTTTGGTGCCACGGGTTTTCTTCGCGGATGCTGAACGCGACCCCGGTGACTTGTCGTCCGCCGGTGCCGCTGCTGCCGAACGCGGTGATGATCGGGACGGCACTGCGGCCGTGGACCAACACGGGGGCGGGTTCGACGACGCCGGACGCATCGATTTGGAACGAGTACAGCCAGCCATCGGTGGTGGTCGCGAAGAACACGCTGTTGTAGCGTCCCGACTCGGTCGCCCGCGGCCCGAGCGTGAGGCTGGAGAACTCCGGTGCGCCGAAGCCGAAGTGGTCCTCGTGTCGCTCCACCGTGCCGTGGAAGTCGGTGTTGATGACGCGGTTGTAGCTTGCCGGCACATCATCGGAGACGTCGAGGAACCTCCGATCGTTGGGGTTGAACGAGTACAACCCGCCTTCGTCGGTGACGCCGAACAGGATGGACCCGAAGAAGCCGGGGACGTTTTGGTTTCGGGCGATCCCGGTGATGTCGCCGCCGGTCTTTTCGGGGTCGGAGTCGATAAACTGTCCGACGTCAACGACGCCGAGTTCTTGTTTGTTGGAGCCGGGGCCGTAGGGCTCGATGAAGGTCGTTTGGGCGGCACCGAAGTCGCGGTCGAGGTCGCCGTTGGTGCTGCCTTGGTTGGTCGCGGCGCCGCTGTTGGCGACCATGCTGTAGACGACGTTATTTCGGAATTCCGGGATCACTTCACCGCCGCGACCGGAGTTGTCCCGGTTGCCGACGACCAGGACCCGTTCGCCGTCTGAGATCTCCGGGACGTTTCCGACGCTCGCGCCGGAGTTCGCGCCTTGTGGGACGAACGCGATCGCGTTGACCAAGAACTCGGCGTTGGGGTCGTTTTCGGTGTTGTCCTGGCCTTGGTTGTTGCGTTGGAACGTGAGCCCGTCGTCACCGATGTTGTTGGCCGACCCGTCGATCGAGCTGATGTTCAGGTAGTTCCCCGTGTTCCCCGCGTTGCGCGGGCCGGTTTGGGGTCCGAGCGAGAACGAGAACAGTTCGCCGTCGCGGCGGATCCCGAGGTCGCCCACCGGTTGGCCGAATTCGCCGATCGTCCGTTCGAGCTGTCCGGTGAAGGGGTCGATCGAGACGATCGTTGATCGGTTCGACCCGGTGAGCCCGTTTTGCAACGTGAGGAACATCCGCACGTCTTCGAGCGAGTAGGGGACGATCGAGGTTTCGTCGAAGAGCGGGACGACGTTGGGGAGTTCGGAGGTGGAGTTGAGTTGTTGCGTGTTGCTCAGCGGCGTATACCGATTGACACCGAGGATCGAATCGGAGAAGCCTTCTTCGGCGAGGCGTCGCACGGAGTCGACCGGGAGCATCCGGATGTTCGTATCGGCGGGGTTCGCGTTGAAGTACTGGTTGAGGACCTCGGGGGTCATCTGGGCGCTGCTGACGGCGATGTAGTACGTGCCGACTTGCAGCTCGACCGGGCCGATGTACGAATCGAGCGTCCCGGCGGAGCCGGCGTCGAGGTTCTCCATATCGTTGCCGAGCCGGGGACGACCCTGGTCGTCGGCGACGTTCGAGTCGAGACCGTGGAGGATCAGCCGGCCCGCGGCGTCGAACACCGAGAGTCGGGTGTTGGCGCGTCCGAGTTGGTCGGCGTAATCGAGATCAAAGATCGCCGAGACGAATCGATTTTCGTCGATGATGTTCGGTTCCTGCGAATCGTCGAACAGGTCGACGCGATAGACGTCGATATCTTGGCCGGCGGCGACCGCTTCGGGGTTGGCGACGTTGTTTCCGAGGACGCCCGAGACGCGGAGCACACGTCGGTGGCTTTCGTTGAGCGAGCCGAGGTTTTGCGCCCCGGCGTTGGTGAAGCTGCCGGAACCGTCGACGTCGATCCCGTTGAGCTGGAGCCGTTCGGCGTGTTCCGCGGCGAGCGGCGAGTCGAACGGGGTGGCGGGGACATCGATCGCGTTGGTGGCGAAGCGGATGTCGGCGAGGCGGACGGTGCTGCCGGCGATCTCGTCTTGTTCCCGGAGCCGGATCGAAAGTTGGTACTGGCCGCGGCTCAAGCCTTGGCCCACGGCATCCGGGTCGGTGAGGCGGTCGTTGGGGTTGCCGGTGAAGTCGGCCCCGATGTTGCTGCTCCGCACCCGGACGTAGTACTCGTTCACGCTGCTGCTGTTGCCCGGCAGCACGACTCGCATCCCGGCGTCGAGCGGGTTCGGCCCCTCGGTCACCGATCGGCCGGTTTTTCGCAACGGCAGCACGGCGCCGTCGGCGAGGTTGTTGACGAGCAGGGTCGGATCGTTCGATTCGAGGTCGGAGCGGTTGCTGAGCGCTTGGATGTTGCCGTTTCGGTCGACGAGTTCGACGATCGTGTCGAGTCCGAACCGGGTATCGTCGATATCGAGATAGACTTCCGTTTGACCGTTGGCGGTGAATTCGTAGACGTCGACATCACCGTCTTGGCTGAGGGTGCCGCGGACGTTGAACCCGAGACGTCGATTCTCGTCGGAGTTCTGTTCGCCGCGGGCGAGCGAGCCGAGTTCTTGGGCATCGTCGGGGATCGCGTTGAGCCCGGCCGATTCGGGGATCGCCGGCTCGTTTTCGAGCACGTAGGCGACGTTTCGGTCGTTGGCCCCGGCGCGGAGCACGATCCCGTACCAGTCACCGGGGTTGGGCGAATCGTCGGCGTTATCGGTATCGTTTTGCGGCAGCCCGGACGGGGTGAACCCGGCCCCGACGGTATCGTCTTGGAGGCTTGTCAGGATCACCGGGAAGCCGGGCTGGCCGATCACTTGGATCGTGCCGCCGATCGAGTCCTCGACGTCGTTGAGGTAGCGATCGGCGACGATTCCGCCGCCGTCTTGGAACTTGACGACGAGGCTTTCGCCGGAATCGCTCTTCAGGCGGAGTCCGCTACGGTGGTGATGGTTCCAGGCGTAAACGAACCGCTCGACGACGTGGACGATGTCGGTGTCGTCCCACACGCTTTCGGTGGTCAGCGCCTCGTTACGGACGAGCATCCCGTTGAGGTCATTTCGGTCGAGCCGGTTTTCGGCGATCAGCGGTCCTTGGTTACCGCGTGCCGCTTCGAAGCGGTCGGCGATTCCGGTCCCGCGACCCCAATCGCGGATTTCCGCATGATTCAACGCGTCCGGGTTGATACTGATCGCGGCCCCGAGGTTATCCCGGATCGTGTTGCCGACGATGATCGGCTGGGCCCCGCGGACGAAGATCGTCGCGTCGCCGTTGAACCCGATCCCGTCGCGGGTGTCGAAGTTACTGTTCCCGCCGCCCGCGTTGTCGGTGAAGAGTGAGTTCGCGATCCGGACGTCGGACTGCAGGATTTCGACGGGGTTGAAATTGACGAACCCGCCCGAGACCGAGCTTTCCCCGCCGGCGTAACGGACGACGGTGTGATCGAGGCTTGCGGAGCTACCTTGGCGGAATACGAGGCCGGCCCAGGCGCCCGGGTCGGGGTTGCCGTCGTCGCCGTCGTTATTGGTGTCGAACGTCCCGCCGGCGCCGAACTCGTCGTCGAGTCGGCTGGTGAACACGATCGGGTTCCCGTCGGTGCCTTCGGCGTAGAAGTCGGCCCCGACCCCAGTTTCGATCCGTGCCGAGTCGAGTTTCAAGACCAACCCTGGGTCGATACTCAACCGCGCGTCGAACCTTGGGAGCAGGCGTTCGTCGGCGAGTGCCGCGTCGGTGAGAAGTCCGCCGCGGGTCGAGCCGTCGTCGAGGTAGGTCGTCGTGTTGCGGTCGAGCTGCGTCACGAAGACGTAATCGCCGGTGGCCGGGTCGAGGCGATACAGGCGTCGTCCGACGAACATTTCCGGCGCTTCCGGCAGGTTCGCGAGCCGCAGGTTGCGGTCTCCGCCGACGGCAGCCGAGCGGGTCGTGTCGCTGGCGAGCGATTCGGTCCCCTCGGCGGTGACGAACGTCACGCGGTAGTCGATCGTATCGCCTTCGGTGAGCGTCCCGGTGGGGAGGGTTCCGGTTGGTGGGTCGACGGTGACGCTGAGCACGTCGGGTCGCTGCTCGAGCGCGAGCGGGCCGCCGGGCTGGCCCTGCAACACGAGGACTTCGGAGAGGACGTGGACGATATCGGCGTCGTCGAACCGTCCGCTGACGGTCATCGGTTCGCGTTGGCCGGTCGCGGGGGTTTCGACGCGGATGAACAGGCCGTTGATCGAGTTGTCGAGGAGCGTGTTGCCTCGGATATCGGGCCCGACCCGGTCGTAATCGCTGGTGAAGGCGTCGGCCCGTTGGTAGAGCGGTGAGTGGAAGTTGGATTCTTCGAAGCTGTTGGGATCCGCGCTGATCGCCGCGTCGCTACTGAAGCGGACCGTGTTCCCGAGCAGCGTGGGCCGTGCTTGGAGCATTTGGAGCGGCGTCACGATCGGGGCGTTGCTGCCGATGCTGCCGCCGCCGTAGCGGAGGTCAGCGTGGGCGACGTAGTCGAGGAAGATCCCCTCGGTTTCCCACACGGGGCGTCCTTCGGAGCGATCGAAGTCGTTGCGGAACTCGATCCCTGCCCACTGGCCGGCGGCGGGGTTGGTGGGAAGCGGGTTGGTATCGACGGCGAACGATTCGTCTTGATAGCTGGTGAACACGACGTCGCCGCGGAGCGGGTTCCCGTCCGGATCGACGGCGGTGTCCCCGTTGTGATCGACGAGTGTCGGCGTCCCCAGGACCTGAAGCGCGGCGAGCGACCGGTCTTCGTCGACCGCCTCGCTGCCGACGCTGATTTTGGCGTTACGGAGTTTGAAGATCGCCCCGGCGTCGATCATCACGGTGACGCCACGCGGCACGTTGAAGTTCTCGCCGTCGGCGAGCACGGCGTTGCTCGCCCCGCCCCGCCCCAATTCGTAGGCCAGATTGTCACCGACGGTACCGACCTGGCCGTCGGCGCCACCGCTGGGCAGAATTCGGACGATATCGCCCGGTTCGGCTTGGTCGAACGCGTAGGCGATCGTGCGGTAGGGGGAGGCGAGTGTTCCGGAGGCGGAGACGTTGCTACCGGACTTGTCGACGAACAGCGTCCGGGATTCGCCGGCGGCGGCCTCGCCTTTCGGCCGCGCGACGCGGAACCAGAAGTTGAAATCTCCGCCGGCTCGGCCGTCACCGTCGCCATCGAGCGGCGTCCCGCGGGTGTCGCGGATCGTGTCGACGTTCGTGTTTTGGAACGTCACCCGCATCTGGTATTCGCCCTGGGACCGTCCGCCGAGGCCGCTGTCGTCGATGTCGGCGTTGTAGCCCTGGTTCCCCGACGCGGTAACGCCGACGATGTAGCGGGCGGGGGAGCCGTCAGCGTTTGGCGCGACATCGACCCCGAGGAACGAGTCGTCGCTGTAGTAATCATCGTTCCGCGAAACGAGGTCGTATTCTTCGCTTGAGGCGTTCCACTTCCAAAGCCTGACTTCCGTATCGAGCAGGTTCGACTCGTCGAGCCGCTGGGCGAAGGTTTCGATCGACACGCGACCGGCTTCGGAGACGTCGAAGCGGTACAGGTCGACGTCGCGGGTTTCGGGGCGATGGAGGGCTTGGCCCGGGATGATGTCGCTGGTGCTGAGGAAGTCGGGTTCGATGCTGAAGTCGGACGGGACGCTTCCGTCTTCGAGCGGGAACAGATCGGGCGCGTAGAGTTCGGGGTTGGAGCCGCTCGCGACACCGGGCACCTGATCGAACGTGTTGCCGATCCCCAGCAGCGAGCCGACCCCGCGGAGCGCTTCGACGAACCAGCTCGGTTGCTCGTCGGGGTCGGGGCTGAGTCCGTACCCGTCGTACCAGTTTTCGCCGGCGTCCAGGATCAACAGTCCTCGGGTCGGGTCCTCGTCGTTGAGCCGGAACGCTTGGAGGGGCTCTCCGGGGCCGGTTTGGGCGGTGCGCACGATCGCGCGGATATCCCCGGTGACGATCTGCAGTCCGCGGTCTTCGGTTTCGACGAACTCGACCCCGAGGTGATCGGCGTACAGGTCCAGGATTTCCCGGGTTCGCTGTTTCTGCGCGTCGGTGATCGCGTTGCTAAGTTCGTTGTTGGTCGGGTCGAGCCCGTAGATCTCGGCAAAGTTGTAGTAGTAGCGGTTGATCCCGGGCGTGGAATCGGGCTGCCCGGTGACTTGCGGGTCACGGCGGTTGTCGCGGGTCCCGGGGGCATCGATCCCGGGCCACCGGCTCGGGTACTCGGTCGTCGGCTCGATCTCGCCGCTGATCAGGATGCTGTCGGGTTGGTCCGCAAAGTTGACGGCCAGATCGTGCGCCGATGAGAACGAGTCGCCGACGTCGCCCGAGGCGTCGTCGTTGACCGCGGAGGGTGCGGCGGGCAAGGCTTGCGAGGAGCCGACGCGAAGTCGGAACGTACCGGCCCCGTCGGGGGCGAACGCGGAGAGGTCGTCGTCGAACGTCAGCACGGCGCGGTTGAGCGCGGGATCGTATTCGACCGACACCGGGTTGTGCGTGACGTCGTCCGTGTTCTCGACCGTGTCGCCGGTAAAGAACAGGTTGTAGAAGCGGGGCTGGACGACCGACGCGGTCGATTCGCCGGTGCGGATGACTCCCGCCGCCGGGTTGGAGAGCGGGTCCTCGTTGAAGTGAACCTGAATTTGGTCGCGGTGCTGGACACGGCTGGCACCCGAACCGGTGACCGGCTGAGGCACCACGGCAGCGACTTGAGGGCCGAGTTCGAGCCGGAAGCGGATCTGTTCGGAGGGGCGTGCCGGATCGAGCGGATTGGAGGGGACGAACAGGTCGCCGTCGGTGTTACGGAGCCCGACGATCCCCTCGTTGGTATCGTCGTAGCCGGCGATATCGATCAGGTACTGGTCGTCGGCGAGGGTTTCCGCGAACCGGGCGACGACGATCCGCGTTCCCTCGCGGTCTTGGAATCCGATGTGTCCGGGGGTGATCTCTTGCTCATTCCCTTCGGCGAACGACCCGTCGCCGCCGGCGGCGAGAAAGCGGAACGCCGGGAACGTCTCCGAATCGATTTCTTGTCCGCCGCGGAAGCGGAACGTCAGCTCGTTCGGGGCCACCGACAGGACGTTGTTGTCGTCGAGCCGGAAGTTTTCGCCCGAATTCGCCGAGACGGAAATCAGCCGTGGGCCGTCGTCGCTGACACCGATATCCCCCGCCAAGAGCTCTCGTCGCTCAAGCGTTTGGTGATGCAACCGGCGTGACGGGTTCCGTTTGGCGATGTGGCGTCGGTTTCTGCGTGCGGTCATTGTTGACCTTGTCCCAAAGGATGGAAAAGTTGAGCGAGGATCTTTCGGCGAACCGTGTCGGGGGGCCGCGGGTGGCGACCCCGTCCGTCAGTTAAGCCGATGGGGGGGCGTTGGGCTAATCAAGGAAGGCCTCATCGAGGAACAACGACAGCGCCTCGTCGACGCCGTCGGGCGACGATTCGGACGGCTCGTCGGTGACCCAGTCTAATTGCGAGCTCTGGTTGGGCTGCATGATTTCAACCCCGCTCGCCAGCAACGCGTCCCGATTTTTCGATTCGGGTTCGGGTTTCGCGGCCGGTTCCAGGTTGCGGAGCGGGAGATTTTGCGTCGAGGCGGTGGCGTAGGCGGTGGTATTCGCGAGGCTGGCCACGACCGGGGCGGATTCCCCTTCGCCGCCGACTTCGCCCTCACCGCTTCCGAACGTCTGGCGACGTTGGATCTCGTTGATCACCTGGAGCGCGTCCAGCGACGAGACTCGGCCGTCCCCGTTGACGTCGAAGTAATCGGGCGGGGTGGTCTCGAGTTCGCTGACCGGGAGGCTCGACACTCCGCCGGACGTCGTCCGGCTTAGGAGGTTAATGATCCGCAGCGCGTCGATCGGCGTGACGACTCCGTCGGCGGTGACGTCCCAGCGTCCGTCTGGTGTCGGGTTCTGGAATCGGGACTGGGTCAGCGTCAGCGTGACCTCGATCGGA
>JAWLFY010000029.1:0-40133 GCA_041685355.1 Pirellulaceae bacterium
CTTTTGCCTCGCGGGCGGCCGTCGCATCGGGAGACGTTTTTCCGCCAACTGCTTAGGCCGAAGGCCGGCACAACTCCTGCCGGCGGCGTCAGCCGCCGAAGCTCGTCTCCCAAAGTCGCCCCAGGCCCGAAGGCCGACACAAACTCGGACATGCGATTCAAAAGGTCGGCTTCGTGATCACGCGTACCTTCTCGTTCGGATCCCCGCGAAACTTGCCGTCGCGAGGTGCCGGCCGGTCAGGCCTGAAGAATAGGTGGGCGAGTCGGTTCAGGCGTCGTTGGCGGACCAGGGTTCGAGCTGCTTGAGCCCCTTCGAACGTTGAAGTTCGCGGTAACAATCCGGCAGGTCGAACCGGCGGAGGATGTCGGGGGGAAGCGCCGCGAGGGGCCACGAGTAGGTCTCGGACGTCGCGACATCGTGGTACGACGTCAACGCGTGCTTGAGCGTCACTTTCGCGACGTGGCCGGAGAGGACCGACGCGAACGTCGCCGGGATCGCCCCCCAACCGTTGCCGACGACGTGCACGTCGCGATGACCGATCGCTGCAAGCCAATCGAGGACGCGGAGGACGTCGAGGGTTTTCTGACCCGCATACGGCCGGTCGAGCATGATCCCGTGAATCGAATAGAAATAATCGCTTCCGTAGGCCTTGAGGAACGAGTCCGGACCGCACGTGTCGGGCTGCGACTCGCCGATCCCGCGGACGTCGCAGGTATAGAGCGGTGTGTCGGGGTGCGTTTCGACGAGCTTGCGGATCAACGTCTCGTCGCGGAGCTCCGCGTCGCTCGACCGATGGGCGACGTACAGGATCGCCGACTTCGCGTCTTCCGGCGGCCGTGGCGGACGCGATTGCCAGCGTTCCTCGGTCATCCGATACACGATCGCGTGAATCCCCGGTTCGGTCTCGACCGAGTAGGCGATCGCGCTTGGCGACGGATAATCGCGGCTTCCGAGCAACCGGTAAATCCGATAGTCCGGCGGATCGTTCGACCGCTCGGGAACCCGGAGCACTTCGCGGATCGCGTCGGCGAGCGCGTCGCCAGTGACCTCGGGCCGCGACTCGGCCTGCTCGCGGGCGAGTTCGCGGGTGAAGTCGAATACCGTCCGCGTTCCCTCGATCGCGCCGACTTGGCCGTCGGGGGTGCACCACAGTGTCTCGTCTTTTTCGATCTCGAGCGACGGTTCTTGTTCGGCTTCGGAGACTCCCGTCGCACGGTTGAACCAGCGATACATCGCCTCGCGGTTTTCGATCGAATAGCCGTGCGTCGTGGGGCCGACGAACAGGTCGATGTTCTCTTCGTGCCCGAGCAAACCGTACAGCCGGCGGAGGCGCTCGTAGGCTTCTTCGGTCCCGCGAACGTCGAAGTAATCGCGTTCCTTCGCCAACAGGATGACCGGCTTCGGCGCCATCGCGGCGATGAAGTCTTCGTGGTCGAGCCCGAGTGCGAGCGCCCGCGGGGGACACTGTTCGGTGTCGGCGGGCAACTCGTTTTCGAGATTCCGACGGAAGCTGGTGACGAAGCAGCTCGGGGCAGCCATCGTCCACCGGGACTCGACGCCGCACAGCCACGTCGTCATCGTTCCGCCCCCGGAGTTACCGGTGATCCCGACGTGATTCGCGTCGACCTCGGGCCGGCTGAGCAGGTAGTCGAGCGCACGGATCCCGTCCCACGCCCGCCACGACCCGAGGAACTCGCCGACGAGGAACTGTTGGTTTCCCGCGTAAAGGTGCTCGCGAACGCCGACGCCGATCTCGGAGCCGAGATCGTCGTTCAGATATTGCACCCGTTCGCCTTGGCCGATCGGGTCAAAGATCAGGCAGGCGTAACCGAGCTTCGCCAACCCCTGCGAGAACGACTGGTACGCCTCCGCCGCCTTCCCATTGGTGCTGTGACCACAGCTGCCGACGACGCCGGGGACGGGACGATCGACGCCGGTCGGGAGATACAAGTTGGCGGTGACGGGAAAGCCGGGCCGGCTCTCGAAGATCACGTTCTCGATCTTGTAACCGTCCCGTTCGACGACGCCGGCCACCTGGGGCTTCAGCGGGGTTCGCTTCGGCAGGGGCCCGAACGAGCGGCGGATTCGCCCCTGCACCGACCGGACGTACTGCTCGGCGTCCTCGCGTGACTGGAGCCGATCGAGCCGCGCCAGCCGTCTCCGTTCGATCCGTCGCACCTGATCGACGTACCACTCGTGAACCATCCGCGGGTATCGATTCAGCGGTTCGCGTTCGGCGGCCCACATCGAGCGTGGGGCGAGAAGCGGCGCCGCGCCCACGGCGGACAAGCGGGCGATGTCACGACGACGGAGGCGGGTGGGGAACATGGCGGGGTCCTTATCGCGTGGTGGTGGGTCGGAGAGGGCCGGACGCAAGGGTCGGGCGGGACACCGATTGTAGCGGCCACGACGAACGAACCCCGCCGCACGTCGAGCGACAGGTGATTTCAGCCTATCACCCCCAGCATGAAGGGGATTGACGGCGTCGGATCGAGTTTTCGCGAAATCGTCGTTTGACCGCGGAAACCGCGAGGCGAAACCGGTCAGGACCGACCCGCAGGCGACACGGTTGCGGTTGACATTGCAGGTCGAATGGCGTTTGTTGAAGTGGAGCCCTGTCGCCGATGCCGGCGCCGTCGCCGTCCGATTTTGGAAAGTCACAAGGAAACGTGGCTGTCCCCCGACGCGATCGACGACCTTTTTGGTGGGGCCCAGCGTTTTGTGTTTTCCCCCAAGTCATGAGGAGCAATTTTGGCTGCCGAATTCATCGATACAGGAACGAAAACTTACACCATCCGTCAGATCGACTCAGACGCTCGCGTCCTCGCCGAGTCCCCGGTCGAAGCACCCAGTGGCGAAGCCGCCGCGAAGCAACTGAAAGACGTCCGCACGGGAACCGAGCGGATCGAAGTTTGCCTGGACGGTAAACCGATGAACGAAATGGGCGTCGACTATTGGCGACAACGCGTCCGGCGTCGTTAAGCATCTACTGTCGACGACGCGTCACGCCAGGACGCGAACTCTTCCGTCGACCCCGAGTCTCGCTCGAAGATCGAGACCTGCAAAATTCTCCGAGACGCCCCGCTTGTGGGCGTCTCAGTAATGGGGCGGCTTCTCGTCGAACGGATCGTGAGTCCCGGAAGGCTTCTGCTTCAGCTCCTCGATCTGGCTGACCAGCGTTCGAATCACACGACGTTGACGGTCCTCCGACAACGTCTGTTCGGTGACGATCTCGTTCAGCTGTTCGATGGTTCGGATCATGTGAGCGAGTTGGATCTCCAATTCGCTGACCCGAGATTCGAGCGACTTCATCCGGGCCGTACATCTTCGAACGTGCGAAGATCGTACGGCAATCCGACGTAATCGAGCAGGCGACAGAGGGACCGCGTGGCGACGCCGAACCCGTCGGGTCCGCTGAAACCGCCGAACTGACCACCCCCTTTCAGGTGCGGCTCGAGATCCATGAAGAACCCTTCGATGCCCCGTTTGGCGAGACGTGCGTTGATCTCGGGGAGCGAATCGCGGAGGTCTCGCAGGATCGCCTCGTGATAACTGTCGCCCCGATCGGCCGGGACGAAATGCTTGGCCCCTTCTTCGTCAACGTGCTCGATCCGGCCGGTGATCGACGGGTCGGAGTAATCCTTGATGTGGATCCAACCCAAGCTCGGCTTCATCGCCACGTATTGGCGGTACACCTGACCGGGCGTGAATCCCTGCATCGCGATATTCGCCCCATCGAAAATCGTCACCATCGCCGGATGGTTGACTTTCTCGGCGATCGCCGCGAGCAAGTCGCCGGTCTGGCCGACCAGGTTCGCTTCCACCTCCAACCCGAACGTCAGCCCGCGCCGGTCACACGCCTCGGCAACCTGGCCGAGTTGTTCGGCGACCTGATCGACGTGGTCCTCCGGTTTGGTCCCTTTGGGATGGTAGAACGAAAACCCTCGGATCAGCTTCGCCCCGAATTGTTCGGCGCGGTCGCACGCGGTCTGTACGTCGTTCGCCAGGTATTGGTCGAACGGGACGAACTTGTTCGACGTCCCGTCATCCTCATCGCGAAGTTTGACCTTGCCGATCGGCGACCCGATGCTGCTGACTCGAAGCCCGTAGTCGGCCTGCATCTTGACCAGCGTTTTGATCTCGTCGTCGCTGAGCGCCATCACGTTCTTGATACCGCCCCCGACATCGACGAAGCGGATCGAGTAGTAACGGAGACCGATCGCGGCGAAGGCGGCGTATTGTTGAACGGCCAACTTCTCGTTCGCGGCTTCGTCGGCGAATCCGCTTAGCAAAACTGGTTCAGACATGATGACTCGGGTCGGGTTGCGATTGGGGTGATTCGTGAACGGATCGGGTTGCGAACGGTTCAAGGGAAGGAGGCCCATCGGGGAAGCGAACCAGCAGGTTGCTGCACAGCCCACCGCGGGGGGTCCAGCGACTCTCGACGGTGGCCGACCGTGGCTTTACGACAGCCAAAAAGTCGTCCATGATCCGGTTCGTCACCGCTTCGTAAAAGATCCCTTCGTTGCGAAACCGTTGCAGGTACAGTTTGAGGCTCTTGAGTTCGACGCAAACCTCGTCGGGGACGTAGCGAAACACGATTTCCCCGAAATCGGGTTGACCGGTCTTCGGGCACACCGAGGTGAACTCGGGACAACGGTGCTCGATGATGAAGTTTCGTCCGGGGTTAGGGTTTGGAAACACTTCGAGCGTCTCGCGAAATCCGACCGAATCACCCAAAGTCTCGTCTCCCTCGCCCCGTTGTTCACTTCATGAATGAGCCGGAATTCTTGCACGAGGAGCGGGGCACGACCAGGGGGATGCGTCTCGATGTGACGGCCGCGACCCCCGATGCCACGCCGGCGGAAGTGACCGGCGATCCCGTTCAAGCCGTGGCGACGCCGGCCACGACGGTCGAAACGTCCGAACCATCGATCCCGGTGTCGGAGACGTTCGTCAGCCGCCAGGGAGAGGGGAAGCTGACCGGCCAGGAGAGTTTTTTCGTTCGCACCAGCGGTTGTAACCTGCGTTGTCATTTCTGCGACACGCCGTACGCCTCCTGGCGGCCCGAAGGGCACCCCGAGCCGATCGGACGACTCGTCGAGGCCGCCGCCGCGTCGGGAACCCGCCACGTTGTCCTGACCGGCGGCGAACCGCTGTTGCCGAGGGGCACCCCAGATCTGTGTGGCGAACTACGTCGGCGCGGGTTGCACGTGACGGTCGAAACCGCGGGAACCCTCGACGTGCCGATCGAATGCGACCTGCTTTCACTCAGCCCCAAACTCGGCGGGAGCGCCCCCGACCGCGAACATCACCCACGTTGGCACCGCCTGCACCAGGCCCGGCGGATGCCGCTGCATACGATGCGCCGTTTGATCGCCCGTGCGGCCGACCACCAAGTCAAGTTCGTCGTCGAGTCGGAGCAGGACTTGCCCGAGATCGTCTCCCTGGTCGAGCGACTCGGGGTCGATCCGGATGACGTTCAGATCATGCCCGAAGCGACGACGGTCGCGGCGCTCGACGCCGCCGCGGCTTGGCTCATGCCATGGGCCGAAGCCGCCGGATATCGATACTGTGACCGGATGCACATCCGTTGGTACGGGAACCGCCGAGGGACATGAGGACCACCGATGACCGTTGAACCGGGGTGTCAATTCGCCAGCGACAACACGGCGGGGATTTGCCCCGCGGCGTGGGAGGCGACCCGAAAAGCGAACGAGGGGCCGGCGAGCCCGTACGGCGACGACCCTTGGACCCGGCGGGCGACCGAGCTGATCCGCGAACTGTTCGAGGTCGACTGTGACGTGTTCTTCACGTTCAACGGGACCGCCGCGAACTCGCTCGCCCTGGCGGCGATGTGCAAGCCGTATCACAGCGTCATCGCGCACGAGATGGCACATGTCGAAACCGACGAGTGCGGCGGCCCGGAGTTCTTCTCCAACGGCACGAAACTGTTGCTCGTCCCCGGCGACGACGGGTGCGTCGATCCCGACGCTGTCGTCCGCACGGTCAAACGCCGGGCGGACGTCCATTTCCCGAAACCGAAGGTGCTGAGCGTCACGCAATCGACGGAGATGGGGACCCTATACGCCCCCGACCAGCTGGATCGGATCCGGGAAACGGTTCGCCGACTCGGGCTCAACCTGCACATGGACGGGGCTCGCTTCGCCAACGCGATCGCGAGCCTCGGGGTCGCGGCCAAGGAAGTCACCTGGAAGGTCGGCGTTGATGTCCTCTGCTTCGGCGGGACGAAGAACGGAATGGCGGTTGGCGATTGTGTCGTGTTCTTCAACCGAGAACTCGGCGAAGAGTTCCAGTACCGCTGCAAACAGGCCGGCCAACTCGCTTCCAAGATGCGTTTCCTCGCGGCGCCCTGGGTCGGGCTGCTCGAATCGGGGGCATGGCTCGAAAACGCGAGGCACGCCAACGCGATGGCCCGGCGGATGGCGGAGGGGCTACGCAGGATTCCGGGGGTCCAACTCGTCGCCCCGACACAAGCGAACGCCGTGTTCGTCGATTTTCCGCCATCGGTCGCCGCCGCGTTGAGAGAACAGGGCTGGGCGTTCTACGACTTCATCGGGATCGGCACGTCCCGGCTGATGTGCTCGTGGGCGACCCCCGCCGACGCGGTCGACCGATTCCTCGAAGACGTCCGCGCCCAGGCGGGGTGCCGCGAACCGACCGGGTGACCTGAGCAGCGGCGTGCGGACCGTACCGGCCGAAGTGGGTGACGGTCAGGGCCATCTCGCCATCGGGGATTCGATGCAACACCCATTGGACGTCCGCCATCGACAGCATCGGTTGGCCGGGTCATCGTGTCGCAGCGGCGATGAAAAATCGAAAGGAGCCGCGGCTCGGCGGGTCGCAGGGGACCGCCGGGGTCACTCCGCTTCGGGCGAGTCCCACCACCAACGGTTGGCGTTCGCGGCGAGGGCCTGGTCGCGGACCGAGGCGATCGAGTCGTCGGCGGTTTGCCGCTCGACGACCTCGAACGCGTTCACGTCGACACCACCCGACGCGGTCGCGATCACCCCGCCGCGGGTCCGAAGGAAGCTGCACTCGGGGGAAACGGCCTTCGGAGTCGGGTAACTCGCCAACTCGATCGCGTCGGCATCATCGAGGAACAAGGCGAGGTCGATTTCAACCCGTTCGGCGAGTCGTTCTTGCCGAATGAGCGTCGCGACGACGGTCAGGTCCATCAGGTTTCGCAGGTCTTGGAACACGGGCATCTTCTTCGCGAGCGTCCCGTAGTGCTCCGTCATCGCCTCAGCCCATTTGGCGGCGATCGGATCGACCCGCCCCGATTCCTTGACCTCCCCGTCGTCGGTCACCAGGTCTTGCTCGGTCATCGCCTTGACGCCTTGGCCGGAGATTTTCCAGGCGGAACCGTCTTCGGTGCGGGTCAGCGCGTCGTAATCGCACGCCATCCACCACCGCGGGTTTTGGCCGCCGCCGTGTGCCACGTTGCGGGCCATTTGAAGGTAGCTCGGCAACCCGCGGACGGCCGGGTCGGTCAACGCCATCGCGATCCGTTTCATCTGGTAGTCGGCCGCGACCATCGTGACAGCGTAGCGGCTGTCGTTGGGGACACCAGTCAGCAAAACTTGTTGGGGACCGAACGCTTCACGCATCGCCGGTTCCAGGGCGGCCGGGTTTTGTCCGGCACGGAGCTGCACACGGCTGAGCAGTTGCCGGAGCCGGCGGCGTCCCTCAGCGGTCGGTTCGATCGAGCAACTGATCCCTTCGCGGCGCGCCGTTTCGACCGACCGCATCGCGACGATCAAATCGTCGAGGTGAAGCGTCGCCCCGCCGCTGACTTTACCGACGATCGACCCGTCTTCGGCGAGTTCCCACGGCTCGGCCGGTCCGGCCAACACGATGTCCCCGTTCGCTTCGTCCAAGAACACGTACTCGACCCTCTGGAGCCCCGCCAAGAGCGCGACGTCATCGGGGAGCGGACCCCCGTCACGTCGGCTGTCGGCGACCGCCTGCTGCAGCCCTTTGAGCGAGATCATCCGCATCTCGGTCGCCTCGACCATCTCACCCTGAGGCGGGTCGAGCGCGGCCCGAAGTAGGTTTTGAAGCTCCATCGTTTCGTCGACGGTCGCGTTTCGGACGAGCCCCGAAGCGTCGATCGAGACCCCCCCGACCGAACGTCGTCCGCCGAGAATCCCCCCGGCGTCGAGGGAGGCGGCGAGGGTGATCACGCCGAGCGAGAGTGCGGCGACGCCAATGGTCAGTGGTTTGGAGCCCATGGCTATCCAAGCTTTCAGCGAATCGGGGACGATGGAGAGCGATCGAGTGACGAGCGGGGGGGAGAAAAACGTCGAGCGGCCGGCGATCCGACTTCCCGCTTCGGGTCTTCTCCTGGAAGGTTAGGATAATTACGCCCTGATGCGGTTACAACTGTCGTGCCCCGACCGAGGTTCGATTCGTCGCCCCGGCTTTCCCCATGTCCGCGATCGCCCGTGTCCAATTCCGACCGCTCCTCGACCGGCTCCCCCCCCGCCTATCTGGTGCTCCGCGCCTCGGGACGCTGGAGCGACGTGTTTCGACTTGTCCCCGGCCGTGATGCGGTCGTCGGCCGATCGTCGGCGAATCAAATCGCGGTGCGGAGTGACCGGGCAAGCCGGCGACACGCCCGCGTTTTCTTGGCCCCCGAGGGATGGACCGTCGAGGATCTCGGCAGCCGCAACGGGACGCTCGTCAACGGCCGGCCGATCGACTCCCCGCGGCAACTGCAGGACGGCGACGTCATCGAGGTCGCGGGGTTCGCGATCAACTTCTCGAAAACGCTCGATACGGGCCCCGCGGCGACGGAACCGTCAGCGGGAGCCGATGACGAGGCGGCCCAGGCGACCGACGACCAGATCACGATGGCGTTCGATGACGCGTCGATCACCGACAGGCGGCGGTTCAGCCGTCACCTTCACGACCACGGCCCGGCCGAGTCGGGGATCGAGTCGGGCGGCGGCGGACCGACCGGCGGGGTCACCCGCCCGCTGTTGAAACTCGCGTTCTCACTCGCCGGTAGCGAGTCGATCACCGCAGCGGCCGAAACGGTTCTGGAGGCGATCGGCGGGCGGGTCGGCATCAGCAGCGGCGGGGTCTACGCGTGGGAATCACGAAAACCGCCCGCCAGTCCCGACGCGCTCCCGCTCGTCGCGACCCGTCAGACCGGGGCCCGAGGTTATCGACGTCCCCCCGGATCGCTGATCGCCGGTGTCCTCGGAGAAGACGGCCAAGCGGTGTTGGCGCGGAACGTCAGCGGCGACCGAGACTTGGCCACCGAGAACAGCCGGGGCGAGATCGACGTCGACACGTTGATCATCGCGCCGATCCGCGATTCGACAGGCGGCGTGTTCGGCGTCCTGCATCTGGTCACGGTCCCCCCGCAACCGCCGCTGGGGACCGACGACTTGGAATTCGTCGTCGCGGCAGCCGAGATCCTGGGCGAGTCGCTCGCGAATCTGTCCGAGCGGCGAAAACTCGACCGCTCGCTGCGCCGCTCGCGACGGCAGGTCGCGGAACTGCAGGCGCGTCTCGGGGACCGCGTCCGGATCGTCGGCGAAAGCCCGGCGATCACCGACGTCAACCGCCAGATCGCGATGGTCGCGCCGACGCCGGCGACCGTGTTGATTCGCGGCGAGTCAGGGGTCGGCAAGGAACTGGTCGCGGCGGCGATCCACCACGGCAGCCCCCGACGCGACGGGCCCCTGGTCTGCCTGAACTGCGCCGCGCTCTCCCCGACGTTGCTCGAAAGCGAACTCTTCGGACACGAGAAGGGCGCGTTTACCGGAGCGACCGACCGAAAGCGTGGAAAGTTCGAAGCGGCCGACGGCGGCACGCTGATGCTCGACGAAATCGGCGAGATGGACGCGGAACTGCAAGCGAAATTCCTGCGGGTGCTGGAAGGGCACCCGTTCGAACGCGTCGGCGGACACCAGCCGATCCGAACCGACGTGCGGATCGTCGCCGCCACGAACCGAGACTTGGAAGCGATGGTGCGAGCGGGCGAGTTCCGCGGCGACCTGTACTACCGATTGCAGGTGATCGAGATCGTGGTCCCGCCGCTCCGCGAACGCGGACGGGACTGTGTGGCGATCGCCGAACACTTTCTCCATCGGTTCAACCGCGAAATGGGACGCCGCATCGACGGGCTCACCGAGGGGGCAAAACGAAAACTGATCGATCATCCGTGGCCCGGGAACATCCGCGAATTAAAAAACGCGATCGAACGCGCGGTGGTGCTCAACACGAAGTCGATGATCGACGCCGACGATCTGGCACTCGCCCCGCAGCCGACGGCGGCCCCTCCGCCGCCGCATGCCGACGGCGAAGTCGCGCCGGTCGAACTGCCGTTGGCCGAACTGGAGCGACGACAGATCGAACGCGTGCTCCGCCACACCGACGGTAATAAGTCCCGGGCGGCCGCGATCCTGGGGATCGAACGGAGTACGCTCGACCGGAAACTGAAACGGTACGCGAAGGAGTCGGCGCCCTACTGTCCCGCTTCCGATCCGCGATAGAATGCCGACCGCCCCAATCCCGAACCCCATCGTGAAAACCGCATGAGCTCGGATTTACCACCCCCCGCCGGGCCGCCCGGGCCGGAAGAGAGCAACCCGGCGATTCGCGCACGCGTCCCCGACCACGTCGCAGACGGTTGCTTTAGCACCGGCGTGATCGTGATGACCGGGCCGACCGAGTACATCGTCGACTTTCTGCAAACGATCGGCCGGCCGCATCGGATCGCCGCACGAGTCGTCATCCCTCACCCGGTGATGCCGCAGTTCATCGACGCGCTGCAGAAGAATCTCGCGATCTATCGGAGCCGTTTCGGCGAACCGGCGGCTCCCGCGATTCAACCGCCCGCCGCGAATCAACGCCGACCGACGCCGCAGGAAATCTATGACGACCTGAAGATGCCCGACGAAACACTCAGCGGGACCTATGCCAACGGTGTCATGATCGGCCACGGCGCGACCGAGTTCGGGCTCGACTTCCTCACGAATTTTTTCCCCCAATCCGCCGTCAGCGCCCGGGTTTTTTTGGCGGCCGGCCAAGTCCCACGCCTGCTCGATTCGCTCAAAGGGGCCGTCCGCCAATCGGAACAACGACGACGGGCCGGCCCGCCGACGTCCGCCCACGACCCCCGCACCGAGGACCCAACCGGCGGGAATCCGACCGGCGCGGGACACTTGACGCACGATCCGCCCCCGCCCGACCGGCCACCCAGGCCGCCGGAAACGAGCGGCGACCAAGACCCGAACCCGCCAGACAATCCCAACCCGCCAGACAATCCCAACTCGCCAGACGATCCCAAGCCGCCAGACGATCCCAACCCGCCAGACGACCCCGATCAAGCAGACAGGCGCGATCGTCCGAACGGGCCGAACGGACCCGCCGACGCCTGACCGGTCCCGCGATGGTGCGGGGTCCGGTCAGACGTCGCGGAGACCTTCCCATACTCGGCCCGCTTCGACGCGGCCCCCCCCGGCGCGACGGACTCGTTCGGCGAAATCGGGTTCGATGTCGGCAGTTCTCTTTCGGACGACGCCGTGGCCGTTCGAGTCCCGTGGTGCGAAGCTGGCGTCGCACGTGACACAAAAGAATCGTCGCCACCACCCCTCACGCGACCACGCCGCGGGACGAAACAAGATCGCGGGGCGGAACCGGATCTCGCCGCGACACCGCGGACACCGAGCCGCGTCGATCGCGGGCTGCGGAGAGTCGATCGCGGGCTGCGGAGAGTCGATCGCGATCAATACGAACCCGGCCGCCTCGCGATTCCGTTGCCACAACGAAAGGAACGTCGAAATCGGATGCGTGAGGTGCACGTCCAACGTCGGGTCGTGCAGCGTGACCGTGTCGTGATCGATGTCCGCGAGACGGCTGTAGTGCCCCTCGTGCCGGGCCCATGGGGTTTGATGATTGATAATCAGAGAGACCCCGTGGCGATGACAATCCCGGATCGCCTCCAAGCCTCGCGTCGCATGGCACTGCAGCACCGCGGCTTCGAGACCGTATCGGACTGCCAACGCGGCGAGTCGGAACGATCGTGTCGCGACGCCACCGAACGGGTCGTCGACCGCCGATTCGATCCACAACCGTTCCCGGTCGACCGGTACCTCATGCCGAGCCAAAATGGCTGCCAAAGCGTCGGCGCCACAGCGGCGTCCGCGTGTCGTTTCGGCGGTCGCGGTCGTCATCATGACAAGGTCCAATCCTGCCAAGCGGCACCTGGCTGCTCGGGTTTCGGAAAGGCGGCCCCGGGGGGCGCGTACCGCTGTCGCATTTCCGACGCGAAGATCCCCGACACGCCGACCGGCAGCGACACCGGCGGCGGGACGAACCCTTTCTTGACCTCATCGACCGGCGGCATGTTGGCCAGCTTTGCCTTCGACTCGTCCAGCTGTTGTTTTGCCTTGGCCCGCATCGCGGCCGCGTCACGCTCTTGCGATTCACACGCGTCGATCGCATCGACATACGCCGACCGGGCTTCATCGATTAACGGATCGACTTCGGTATGTAGCTTTTCGATCATCCGTTTCGCTTCGGTCGGCGGCAGCATCGCGATGATCGGGGCGAGTTGGAACCGGAGTCGGCTGACGGCGTCGAGCGATTCGTTCAAGTCGTGGGGGGGCTTTCGCATCGATCAGGCCTCGGTCGGGATGGGGGTCATGGGGCCGGCCGCCGCGACGTTCGCGGGCGCACTTGGGGACGCACTCGCGGGGCCGGATGCGTTCGCGGGAAACGTCGGTAGCGGCTCGGCGAGCGTTTGCCGGGCGATCGCGACGAACGTCTGCGCCGTTTCCATCCGCTTCACCGGCGGGGCTTTCGCGAGCAATTGGTGAAGAAATCCCTCGACGAGCTTGCCCGCGATATCGGGGGTCGGCTGTGCGGCCGGTCGGTCCGGAATCTCGAGCCGGCCGCCGCTGTTGACCACCGCCTTGAGCAGCCACTTGCAGCACCCCGCCTCGGGCAATTCGGCACGGGTCGCGGCGAGCCGCCGGTACTCGTCGTCCCCCTCAAATACCCATCGGCTGACGATCCCCAGCGACGCGTCATCGGCCGCCGCCGGGATCGGTCGCCACAGGAACCAGCCGCACGAGCAACCCCACCAAACGGATTGTCTCGCGGTCGCGTGCTTGGCCATCGCGGCGATCCCGTCGTACGGCCGTCGCGATTCGATCTGCTCGGCAAGGTGCCGATCGAGTTGTTCCAGGTTCATGGTCGGATCCTTTCTCGGGTTGTTCGTCCAGGTGCCAGCGATCGGTCCGTTTCTGACGCGGGCCCTAGCCGCCGATCATCACGGTCGGGCATCCCAGCGCGATCGCGCCGCCGTGCGCGGTGGTGTCCCCCAGCCGCGCCGCCGGTTTGCTTCCGATTAACACGGTGCCACTCCCCATCGCGATCGTGTCCGGAGGCCCGACGCACACGCACAGGTCGCCAAGCACCGCCGCGGGCATTCCCCCGATCAACACCGTCGGCGCGCCGGGGCCCGTGATCGGACCGCCGACATGTGGGATCGGGGGGAGCCCCGGGGTGACCATCGGGCAGGTGTGCATGTCGGTCAGACGGGCGGCGGGCGGCATGGCGGTTCTCGATCGGTTCGGGGTGCATTCGTGATCAGTCGGCGGACGCATGACGTCGTGCCGGACCGATCCCATCGGTCGGTTTCTGCTGGGTCAGTTGATCATCACGACGCCACCTTTGATGGTCGTCATCCCCTCACCCTCGACCGACGTCATCGCGCCTTTGAGGGCGGCTTCGATCTGGCCGTTAACGGTCACCGTCGCGCCGGACATCGACGCGCTCAGTTCGCCCTCGACCGAAACCTCCAGGCCGCTGATCGTGATCCCGGAAGGACCGATCGTGATTTTGTTCGGACCGACGGAAAGCTCGATCGTTTCGGCGGTGATCTCGATCTTGGGGCTGACCGGTAATTGGCCGTTTTGCAGCACGATATTCTCACCGGTCCCCCCGAGCGTCACCGATTGCATCATCGGCGCCATGCCGGCGCGGAGCCCAACCTTGCCCTCCATCCCGGCGTCGACGACGACCCCGTTGTCTTCGACATCGATCCCCGACTGGCCAACGCGGGTGGTCACACGGCCGTCCGCGTCGAGGCTGATGACGCCGTCGTCCGAAGGCCCGGCGGCGCTCAAGTCGATGCGACTCATCAGCGGCAGGTCGGGCGAAGTCGATTCCTTGACGACCTCCGCACGGACGTTCAACCCGGCGCACGTGATCGAGTGCTCGCCGGTCATTTGTTGGGCTTGGTCCATGATCTTTGGCTCGCTGTCGGTTGGTGTCGGAACGCGTTGATGGGTCGGTCAATGAGGCGTGACGGGCGGATGAACGAATCCGCGTCGACAGATTGCAGAGCTCGATTATTCGGGACCGCCGCCGGAACGCGGAGGGGCATCCGCCGATTCGCCACCCGCATCGCCGCCACTGGCGGATTCCGCACCGCCACTGGGTTCCGCACCGCCACCGGATTCGGCACCGCCACCGGATTCGGCACCGCCACCGGATTCGGCACCGCTGGATTCACCACCGCTGGCGTCGGCTTCGCTGGCAGAGCCGCCCGAGGATTCTTCTTCCGCTTCGTCTTCGGCCTCTTCTTCTTCCTCGGCCACGGCGCTGGCGGCCCGACGCAGTGAATCGGCGGTCTCCTCCGCTTCACTCTCGGCACTTTCCCGCGACACCCCGGCGGCGTCGTCCGTAACCGTTGCCACGTGGACGACGTCCTCGGCTAGCTGCGTCGACTTGTGTACCGCCTTCTTGGCCCGGAACCAGGTCTCGTTCAGCTCGCTCGATTCGGTCGAGATGAACTCGAGCAACCCTTGCAGCCGCGGCAAGATCATCAGCGACCAAATTTCGCTTAATTCGAGGTAGCCTTTCCAATCCTTGCTGTTACTGGAGAGCGCCGCCTTGGTGATTAACATCACCACCAAATCCATGATCAAAATGATCGCCAGCAGCACGTGGATGATCCTGCGACACGTCCCGTCGATGGGAGTCGAATTCCCTTCACTGACGACCGCCTCGCCGTCCTTCGGGCTGGGACCGATCCGAGAGATCGTCTTCCCCTCGTGGACCTTGACTTCGGTTCCGAATTGCAGGTTGTGGGTCCCGCCGAATACCGTCTTGCCTTGGCCGCCGGCGCCGAACAGGAGCGGCGGGATCAGACCCAATACGGGAACCTCCAGCTTGTCGATCAGAAACTCGACGAACTCGATGGGGTCACACCCGATCCAGATGTTCGAACCGTAGTAGGTCTCGAAAGAACGTCCGAAGCGTTTCGTGTAAGAGTCGCCGACCGAGTAGGTTGTCGAGCCTTCGTTGGCGATCGCGAAGATGTCGGCAAAGATCTCGCCGACGCTGGGGCTCTTCTCCCCCTCCTCGGGTTTTTTGAACGGGACGTTCGCCCCGCCGTCGTACCCGGTGAAGTCGCTGCCGCCGCCGCCGCTGCCGCCGATCAGGTCGAAGATCCAGTTGTGTCCCTTGAACGTCACGTCGTGGCCTGCCGCCCAGTTCAACGTCTCCGTCTCGCACGTCAGGCTGTGATACGTTTCGGAATGCAGCTGCAAATACTCCGCGCCGGGTCGATCGTGGACCACGACACCGCTCGGCTGGCGCGGCCCGTCCCCCTGGGGGGTACACGAGTGAATGCCGCCGGAAAGTTTGTGCCCCGGAAGGGGCAACGGCGGCATGTTGTCGGCGTTGTAGACGCTGCCCACGACCACCGGCCGATCGGGGTCGCCGTGTTCGAACGCCACGAGCACCTCGTGTCCGACGCGAGGCCAGAAAAACGAGCCCCACCGGTTCCCGGCCCAAAACTGCGACACGCGGACCCAGCATCCCGGAACGTCGTCATCGGGTTGCCAAGGAAAGCGAACTTTCACGCGGCCGTACCGGTCGACGCACACGTCGTCTTCGGTGACGGCGGGGTCGTTGATCACGGTCGCCGGGACGACCCCGCCCACGATCGGCTTCGGCGTCGACCTGGGGGGCCGGTAGGCAACCAGTTCCGATTGGCAGCCGAAACGGTTCCGATATTCGAAGATCGGGGCGGACTCGCCGCTGCGAGTCAGGTTGGCGAGTCGGATCGTGTGCTCGACGCGGGTCACATAGTGGGCATGGGGATCGACCACCCCGTCACGGCTGACCAGAAACAGTCGCCCCGGTTGCAGCGTCGCCACGTCCCCGCCACCTTCGCACCCCGACTGCTCAAAGGCCGTGCGTTGTTGGCGGATCCTTGCGTCGGCGGTGGCCAGGGTATCAAGCGTTGCCAGCTTCGAGGCGTCCTGTTCGCCGGCGGGCGAGACCTCGTCGACACGAGGGGCGACACCCGACGGATACGCGGTCACCGTCGCCGCCGCGTCGGCGACCGTTGAGCCGAGGTCGTCCGAGTCGCGAACGAGCTTCTTGGGACGCTGAAAGGTACGGTCGAGTGAGACAAAACCTTGGGGCACGACGCGACGTATCTCACGCCACTGTCGGATCCGTGTTCGGCTCCGGTTTCCCCCTTGGACCGTGTCGAAATGTTCGATCGGCGGCGTGTCGTCGTCATCCCGCTTGATCCCGTCGGTGATCACGAGCCGTTCTTGGCGGTCGTGTGGTTCCTCGGGCTGACCCGTGTACTGGTGCTCGAAGAAGTAAAACAGCCCGTCTTCCTCGAGCAACCGACTGAGAAACGTCAGGTCGCTTTCGTCGTACTGGACGCAATACTCGCGAAACTCCGAAGCACCGCCCAGATCCCACCGGGTGGGAAGATTCCCGAGGACCTTCGTCACGATCTGTTTGGTGGTCTTTCCGAGGAATTGCCGGAACCGGCGGTTCAGGCTCAACTTCCAGACGTGCGGGCGAAGCGTCGCCGTGTAGTGTCCGAAATTGTCGTCGACCCCGTCGAAGGCGACCTCGGAGAAGACGCCACAAAAGTCACGCGTCGGGCCGGTGACACCCGAGGCGAGGATCGCCGCCCAGTTCGGGTTGGGGAGTACCACGGAGACCCGCGCGGCGGCGCCGACCAACGTCTCCAGCGGCAACGTCCCGGTCGCTTCCGACCGCAGTTTCAGGCGGAATTCGTATGGGGTGCTAAAGGCCTCCTCGCCGATGACTTCGACGACCTCGAGCTGACCAGGCGAGAACTCGGTTTCGCCCTGTTTGGCCCACAGCCGAATGCGTCGGTTCGGGAACGGAAGGGGTGTGGTCATGGGCATGGGTCCGAAGCCGGGTTCAGTTCACGGTGGTTCGGCGATCCGTGCCGTTGATATCGACTCGCCCGTTCGGGCGAACCGCGACGACGACGTCGACTCTCCCGGGGATTGCGATCGACACATGCCACGTCGACGTTTGCCCGGATCCATCGAAACCGGGGAACTCGCAGCGCGGGTGTTCCAGTTCGTCAAACGGTTCGGGTCGTGACGGGCACGCAGGGTCGGGTCCCGTTCCGGCTCGGACGGCCGATCCGGGGCGTCCGGAATCGTGTGGTAGCGTTGCCCGGACGAGGTCCGTCTCTGACCAGCCTGCCAAGACGCGACTCTTCCCTTCCCACCGCCTGCCGCCCGCCCCAAATTCTCCCCAGATCGGACCCCGATTCATGTCTTCTTCCGTCGACGGATCGTCGTCCCCGCTGCTCCCGCCGAACCGGCAACCCGAGGCGCTCGATCACGTCCCCGCGTGGCGTCTCGCGGGACAAAGGGGCTCATCTCGCCACTTCACGCGGCGGACAATCGCGATGGCGACCGCGTTGGCAACGGTCACCGTGTTGACCGGCATCATGACGTGGGCGACGACGCGAATCGGCACCGCCCCACGGGTCGCGTTGACGTTGATCGGAAGTGACTACCGGAACCGCACAGACCTTCCGGTGAACGGGTGCGGCGACCGAGGTGTGGGTCAACTCGCCGCCTGGGTGACCGGTTCACCGCAAGGCCCGCTGCGCCGTCTCGAGTTGTCCGGATTACCGATCCGCTGGGGTGGCCCCGAATCGCTCGACCAGATCGAACCGAATCCTGAGGCCGACGTCGCGGTCGTGTTCGTCTCGGCCCATGGCGTCGGAACGGTCGACGGACCGGCCATCCTTTCGGCCGACGAGACTCGGTCGGGCGCGGCGCCGGCGGTCCCCGTCACCGACTTGATCGCGAAATTCGCGACGTTTCCCGAACACCAACAGAAACTTCTGATTCTCGATTGCGTCCATTTTCTGTCCCGTCCGTCGATCGGCATCCTGCTCAACGATTTCGCGCGGCAATTACGCGGACTCGACGACGACATCCGAGCGGTCCCGAATCTGGTGGTCATGGTGTCCAGCGATGTCGGCCAACTGAGCTGGATCGATCCGGGGTCGGGAATGACTCGGTTCACGACGTCTCTGGTCGAAGCCTTGAACGGCGCCGCCGGGGACCACGACGATGATGGCTGGGTCGACGCCCGAGAGATTCTTCGACAAACCCGCCGCGACACCTCGGATTGGGTGAGCCGAATTTGTCGACACCAACAAACCCCCTGGATCTTGCCACTCGGCGAAACCGGGGTCGAACGGAGCCGTCGGGCGGCGCTCTATCCCGCAACCTCCGCACCGGTCAGCCTGCCGTCGCTGCTTGCGACGCCACGGTCCCAGCGGGTCGCCCAGTGGTGGGACCGTCACGACTCGCTCAAGACACGGAACTTATCCCCGGCGACCATCGCCCCGGTCCTCTGGCGGCGGTTCGAATCGCTACTGGTCCGATACGAAACCTATGAGATGACCGGATGCCGCGACGCCGCCGACGCGACCGAGATGGAACTGACGTCGACGTACCGCGACCTGACGCGACCGACGGCTTTCGACTCGCTCTCCTCCCGCAGCGGGCTCGTTCCGCTCGGGATGGTCGGATTCGACGTCTCGAAAGGGCTCGATACCGACGCCTCCGAGTTGGCGGTCCTGCTCGCCGAGGCATCTCCCGCCGATGCCGCGGCGCGATGGTCCGAGGCCGTGGCGCAGCAGCCCAACGTGGAGAGCATCGCGGCGCTCCGCCGTGGCGTGATCATGCACCAAGCTCAACGCTTGATCGGACTGCTCCACGACCAAGCCACCGTGGACCGTGAAAAGCTGGCCCGGGCCGCGACGCTCGTCGAAGCCGTCACCGACCCGTTGCAGCCGGTCCCTCAATCCGGATTGGCGATCCGAATTCTCGCCCGCGACCTCCCCGACCAGCCGCTCGATTCGCAAGACGCCACGCGGGTATCCCGGTGGCTCCAACTGATGCTCCGCAGCGACCGCGCGGCGGCATCCGAACCGTGGTGGGACTCGCGGGCGTTCGCTTGGGTCACGCCTCCGATCGAACGGGCGGACCGCGCCCGACGCTTCGCCGGCGACCTGCTTTTCGGCGACGCCGACGCGCGACGACGTGTCGACGCGCACCTCGACGAAGCCGAGACCGCGCTCGCCGAGGTCGACCGAATCGCCAAAATCCTCGCCGAGGCCGAATCGATTCGCGTGGCGGGGCCCGCCAACCTGGGCCGAATCCGCGATCTGCTCGCCGCCCGAACGGTGCCCGCACCTCATGACACCGCGCGTCGCGACGCGAAAACGGTCGATCACCTATACCGCGTCCGAGATCAAATCGCGACTCGACTCGAAACGACCGTGCCCACCGACCGTGGCGAACGTCGACGGGCATTCGAGCAACTCGCCCAGTGGACGACGATGTATCGAGAATCGATGACGTCGTTGCAGAACCGACTCGCCGAGTGGCAACAAACCGCTTTGACTTCCGACACCGAATCGATGGCGGCAACGATGGCCGCGCTTTGCCGGGTCGGCGGGAACCCGGCGGACCGGATCGCCGCTTGGGAACGGCTCCGCCGCCTCGCGTCAACACCTGCCGATCCCTCCCGATCGGTCGACGACGTCGTCTCCGATAAAGAGATGATGGCCGGCGCCGCGGTCCGCGGCCGGCTCGCACTCGCCTCATGGCCGGCGCCACTGTTCGATTCGCTCAAGGCCGACGCCGCCGAGGATCGCGCCGAGGTGATTCACCGCTTGCAAGTGTTCGCCGCAGAATCGGAATGGTGGAAAAGCCTCGCAACCGCCGGTCACCAAATCGGATCTCGCGAATCCGCCGCGATCGAAATTCTCGCCACGCTTCCGGAGCAACACCGTCGCGACCCCGCATCGCAACAGCGACCAGCCCTCGCCGCCTCCAAGGGCGATCTCGCACTCCGTGTCGCGGCGTTGCCGCCCGCGGCTTGCCAAGACGTGCTAACGCGTTCGTCGCAAACCGACTTCGCAAAATTTCTTGTGTGGCAACGGCGACGTTTCATCCTCGACGCCTTCGCGTCGCTCGAACCGGACGTCCCGCCCTACTTTGTCCGCGTCGCCCACGTGCTCGGTGGTGATCTGGTCGAACAAGGACTCCATGCTCAACTCGACGCCGACCTGTCATCGTTGCAAGATAACGCGATCCTGCAATTCGAAGCCCCAGAAAAAGTCACCTGGACCACGCAAGCCTTCGACCGATTCGACGCGTCGTTGAGCACCGATACGGCATCGCTCGAAGGCTTCTCCGTCTTGACCGTCGAATCGGACGGGTTCGCCGAAGCGACGCAACCGGTCGCGGGACAACGCGTTTGCCGGCCGATTCATGCCGATCAAGAACTCCTTGTTCAACTCCGCCATCGTGGATCCAAAAACCGTGCCGCGGAAACAAAGTCGGCGGACAAAGATCCGGCGGACCCGCGGGCCGACGGCAAACGCCCGACCTCCGGATCGGTGACGTTGCGGGGATATTTCCGAGGCCACCGCGTCGAGCGACAGGTCCCGATCGAGTACCGCGAACACGCGACCGCCTCCGTCGCGGATTCACCCCGGCCGGCCGGCGGACAGGTCGCGATACGCAGCGGACATGCCGATCGGTCGGCACACGGCGGCGCGGTCACGCTGGTGCTCGATTGCTCGGGCAGCATGGGGGCAGCGCGGGGTGAAGACTTTGACGATCGGGCGAAATACGCGGCCGCGGTCCAAGCCGTCACCTCGCTCCTCGATCAACTCCCCGCCGGTGTTACCCTCAGCGTTTGGACGTTCGGTCAAGCGATCGGCGACGCCAAAACCGCCCGTCCCGCCGAACGGGCGATCCGCCGGGTTCAACCGCCAACCGTTTGGGACCCGCAAGACCGCTCGCTAAGACAAAACCTGCTCGACGCGATCCGGTATCCGATCCTGGAACCGTGGAACGAGTCGCCGCTGGTCGCCGCAATGTTCGCCGCCGCCGGTGACCTTCAAGCACACGACGGACTCCGTAGCCTCGTCGTGATCACCGATGGCGCGGACAATCGGATCGAAAACGACCCGGTCACGAACCCGCTCGGCGAATCGGCCGAGGACCTGATCCGAAAGAAGTTCGGCGGCTCCGGGATCACGCTCAACGTCGTCGCGTTCCGGGTCGAATCGGGAGACCAGCCGGAGACTCGGCAACAATTGAAGTGTGTCGAAAAACTCCTCCCGCCCGGTCGATTCGTCGAAGCCGACCACATCGACGAACTCGCGTCGGCGCTCCGCGGGATGATGCTGGTCGAGCCGGTGTGCGAGCTTCGCCCCCTCGGAAACCGACCCAAGGGAGACGCGTCGAAGTCGATCGCGATCCCACGGAGCGACCCGAGCGGCCCGGCACAATGGACGCCGCGTCTCGACCCCGGGCTGTACCGTTTGACCCACAACGGGAACGACGGGCCGATGGTCCGGATCGCTGACGGGGACCGTCTCGTCCTGGCGACCGAACCCTCCGGGACCACGACGACCTGGTCAGCGATCGATCACGAGTATCGTTGGAGTCCCCACCGAGACCTGGGCCGCTGGAAAGCCGCGCTCGTACCGCTCCCCCGTTCCGACCCCGGCCTCTTCGCGCGACGACTCGTCCTCGAAACCGGTGGCGACTCGGGAACATTGTCCGTCCAACGTCCTGACGACCTTTGGGTCGAAGCGACCGCAGGAGATCAACCGCTGCCGGTCCGCCTTTCCCGCCACGACGGGGCGCCCGGCCTCGCCTATGACATCGAGGCACACGGGGCGAACGATCGCGATGTCACGTTCCACGTGTGGATCTCGGACCGACCGACGACCACGACGGGCACCCTCACCCGGGGCCGTGACTTTCGCGACTTAGACGATCTAGCCCCCGCATCGTGGGACCTCAGCAGCGGTCAAGTGCGGATCGATTCGGCGACGATCGAGACCCACGACGTCCCGATCGCCGACGGATCGGTCAATCCGCAACCCTGCCTCGTCCTCCGTGGCAGTTGCCCGCCGGGAACGTGCTACCGGCTCCGTACCGAGGGCCTCACCGCGGCGGGCCAAGACGAACGGTCGTTTCAAGACGTTGGCCAATTCACGTTTCGCCAGTGGCCCGTCACCCGCGCGGAAGTCAAACGGTCGCTGTCGCGGGTCGAACTGATCTCGGTCGAACAGTTTCGGCTCGACGCCGAACGGTCAGGTAACAAAGCCACCTTCGCCCCCTCCGGTTCGACCAACCACCGCGACGCGAACTCAAGAAAATCGGTCAGCATGACGCGGCACACGGGGGCCACACGATGAGCGGTGCGAACGAAAACCGCGACGCGACGTCCGCTCACGGTGTGACGGGGTCTCCCGACGCGAAATCGTCGTCCGCCGTGACTTCGTCGAACCCCGCGATCGCACGTTGGTATCGGGCCGAAGACCATCGCGGCGGCCGGCTCAAACAGATCGCGATCACGAGCTGTCTGTTGGCGGCGCTGGTGGGGACGATCATCGGGATCGCGAGACTCCCCGCGGCAAGACCGAACACGGTGCTCGTCTCGCTTTACATCCCGCCCCCCGAAGAACTGACGGTCGGCACCGACGCGCCCCACCCGCCCGAAGCCGATCGGTTGTTCGGGCTGAAGCCGGCGAACCGAATCTCAACCGAAACACCGGCTGACCGCACGGCGCGGGATCATGCCCCGGCCGAAACGATCAAGACCGGATCGGGGAACCACAAAACCCCTGACAACAAGCAAACCAATCCGGACAAGAGCCAAACCACTCCGGACAAGAAGCAAACCACCCCTGAAAAGAGTCGAACCGACACCGAGGGGACCAACGCCCAAGGAACCGACCCCGGCGACACGGCGGCTAACGGTGACGAGTCCGTGGCCGCAGACCACGGATCGAGAAGCGATGCCGACTCCATCCCCGCCGATTCGCCCCGGTGGCATGACGCGGTTCGCAAAATCAGTCGACGAGACCAGTTGGTCTTTCACGTCGCCGCGATCCCACGTGTCGAACACGGCCAAGTCTTCTTCATCGGGCGGGGCGACCGGTCGAAACGTCGGCCGGACCGGACGCCGTCCCCGGTCGCGTCTCTCTCCGAAGTGCTCGCGGCGGTCCAACAATCTCCCGCCCGAGAAAAACTGCTCATCCTGAACGTCCATTGGCCTCTCCGATCGGACGATGGCGACCCGTCAACACGGCTAAAGCGATTGAACCGAACGATCCGTGCCCAGCTTGAACGGTTCCCCGACCCGGACCGCCTCGTGGTACTCGGGTCCAACGGCAAGGCGCCGTCCCGGTCGAACGAAAACGGGCGGCGTGATCTGCTATCCGAGTACCTGACGCGGGCGGCCGCGTCGTCCGATGCCGACAAGAATCATGACGGCCGGGTCGACCTGGCCGAAGCCCTCCGCTGGGCCGGGCCGCGGATCGCCGCCGTGTCTGCCGCGACCGGCGAACCACAAACGATCGAACTCGTCGACGCTTCATCGCGCATCTCGGCCGCCGTCGAATGGGTGCTCCCCGCCTCCGCCGGGACAGCCGCGATCGACCGAGACGAGTACCCGGAGTGGCTCGCCGAAGGTTGGGACTCGCGCCATCGCTACCTCCATGACATCCGGCTCCCATGGCTCCCCGAACTCGCGGCGGACTGGGGACAACGGCTGGCCTACCTCGAAGCCCGATGGCGACGCGGGGAAGACATCGCTTCGCTCCGCGCGGAAGGAAAACGGATCGAAGCGTTCGCATCCGCCACGATCCGGGACGCCCTCGATCGGCGGCGGAATCGCCGTGCGGACTCCCTCCGATTCGCGGCCGCCCGCTTCGACCCGGCTTTGGAGAAAAAGGCCGACGCCGCGTACGCCTCGCTATGGCAGGAATACCTGGGAATCCCCACCGATCTCCCCGACGAGGCACGCAACGCGTTGCTCGACAAGGGGATCAAGAAGTACGCGGCTCACTTCTCGCCACGTGACGCGGTCGTCGCGATCGACGCGGTGATCGAACCGATGACCGACACGACCGACCTCGGCCGACACCGAGTCCGACTCGCCAACCGGGTTCGCGCCGCCTGGCACGCCACCCCGCAGTTCCCGATCACCGAAGCGATTCGGTTGCTCGACGAGTCCTTCGAGCAACAACCTTCCGACGACCGGCAACTCGACCAAGGACGGCTGCGTGCCCGGATCGTGCGTCTGTACGCGTTGCAAGAACAGATCAACGGCGACCCGGTAACGACCGCCGCGATCCGCCCGTTAGCCGAAAAGTCGACACGCCATTTCGGAGAAGCCCAACAGTTGCTGTGGAGCCGCGGAATGGCGTCCGACGAGGTCGTCGGCGGGGCACTCCGCCGCGCGATCCAGTTCGCCGAATCGGTTCGGGTCGCCGAACAGATCATCGGAAACACGGTCCGACGGGCCGAGGCCACCGCATCAACCCTCGAAGTCGATCGCTCACTCGGGCTGACGTCGTTTCCGAAAGCGGAACAAAACGCGATCGTCTCTCGCATCGTCAAAGTTGGCCACAGCCTCCGCAAACTCCGCCAATCCGTTCGCAACGGGAACCCGGTGATCGCGAACGACCTGGCCCTCGTCGGCCAAGCTTCCGAGGCACTACGCCGTGAGTGGGAAGGGATGCTCGAATCGTACCAAACGGCCTTCCCCGGCGACGCCGCCCAATTCCACGCAGGCGTCTCCACCGCCGTCAACACGCCGATGCGATCCGAGTTACTCACGTCAAACCAAAGACCGAATGGGTTCCGACCCGAATCGTCGCCGGCGACCCTCACGTCCATCCGCTCCGGCAAATCGGACCACCAACCGCAGAACGTCCGTCCCGACGCCATGCCTTGGACCGAAATCCGCAACCGCTTCCGATCCTTCACGCGTGCGGCCGAAAGTGACTACCAATCTTGGTGGTCGACGTTCCTCGGCGCCACCCGCGATTGCGAGGCGATCTCGAGTTATCGATCGCTCTCTCAATCCCAATCGGTCGCCGGCGACGCGAAGCCGATTCCCGTCCGCATCGATGGCGACCCCCATTCGATCAACTGGTCGGACCCGTCCCGCACGCTCAACCTTCGGTACTTGGTCGATATTCCGGACGCCTCCGCGGTGACCTTTGAGTTTCTCGATCCGGTGACCAAAAACCTACGAGTTACCCCAGATCGCGGCAGCCTCCAACCCGGCGAGAAGGCCGGGGTCGCGTTGCGTCTTACCAATCGGTTCCCCGACGCGGGGACGATCGAAGGGCTCTGGCTGCGAGTCACGACCGATTCGCAACAGCAACTGATCCCCGTCCGGATCGACTCTCCGCCCGCGTCGCCGATCATCGATGTCGACTTCGGCCCGCGTTCCGCCGCCGACGGACGCCACGTCGAACTCGCGTTCTGGCCCAACGCTTCGCCCCAGCCGAGTTCATGGGAAGTCACTGTGCGGGACCCCAAAATCCCGGCCGTGGTCGCCAAACTCCGCTCCAGATCGGGGGCCGAACTCACCTCGCCGCCGCTCGCGGTGACACCCGGCACACCGACCCCGATTCGCTTCCTGCCCCCCGCCAAGCCGAAGGACCGCACCGCCGGCACGCCGCCCAAAGTCACCGCACCGTTCACGCTGACGGTGGAAGACGCCGGAAAAGGGACCGAGCTCGCCACCTGGCACGTCGACGCCCGGGTCCGCGACCCGCGCACCGCGATCCGACTTGGCGATGCGTCCTACGAAGTCGACGACGACGGCTCCAACCGTTTGCAGGTCCGCGTCGGCTTGGCCCCTGAAGCCGCGGGCGACCAGGACGAGCCCCCTTACACTCCCTCGCTCCGACTTGGACTCGATCCCAGTCGTGTCCCCTCGCTAATCGATGCCGCGCAAAGTCGGCTGCGGGCCGAACTCGGACCGGACCGTCTTTCGACCCTCCTCACCGCCACCGACTTGCACGTCGCCGAAGCCGCCACCTCGACGACGACGGTCCCGCTGAGGATCGACGGTGACGACGGTGTGTTCGGACTCGACGTCCGCTTGCCCCGCCGACGCGGCACGGTCGGCCTGTCGTGGAACCGGACCCCCACGCTTTCACTCGAAGCGCCAACCGCGATCGTCCCCGGAAACCCCCTTCCCGTGACCGTCCGCGCTCGCAACCTCGACGCACGGTTGCCGTTGATGGTCGAATGCGTCGACAACACCGAAGGCGACGGGTGGGTCTTGTGGCAGCATCGCCTCCCGACTTCACGCGAGCAACAGATCGAATTTGAGACAGGCGGCTCACACGCTTCCGTCGCCGTCGTCGCGCGGCACGTGGATTGGCAACTCACCCTCCCATCGGACTTCGGGAACGGTGACCGTCGCGTCCGCGTCAAGACCGCCGAACCGGTCGGCGAACGAACCGTGGTTGCCGAACGCGAAGTCCTGTTCGATGACCGGACCCCCGACGGGGTGCACGCCCGCGCCGAAATCCGCGGCGACGCGATCAAGCTGTTCGCATCACTCCGGCCCGGACCGAGTGGGATCGCCGAGGTGTCACTCCGAGACGCCACCGCACCGGACCCCAAGAAAGCGGTCCGTGTCGAGGCGGCTCCCGATGATCAAGGGACGGCGCGGTGGCAAGCCGATTGGCCGTCCGGTCAATCCGTCCCCAAGCGAATCGTTGTCGCGGGAAAGACGATCGCGGGACAACCCTTCGAAACCACTTGCGACGTTTCGACCCAAAAGGTGTCCCCCACCGCGCGAATCGTCGGCCAAGTCCTGGAGGGATCGATCCCCCAACCCGGGATCAACGTCGATGTCGTCCGCGACGGTGGCAAACCGATCAGGACCACGCGGACCGACTCCGACGGCCGTTACCAGATCATCACGCCGCCCGGCCGATTCACCCTTCGTGCCTCCAAGTCCTCCACCGGCCGTGTCGCGACCGCCACCGCGACCGTACGCGACGGACAAACCGCCAACGCGAACCTCTCGCTTCTCAAGCCGACTCGGAAGTAACGATCGCTCGCTGATCGGACCCGCGACCGCTGGCACGAAATCGCCCGGGACGCAGCCATTGAGATCGACACGTCGCCAAACGTGACGACTCGCGGCGAGTGGATCCGGTCGGCGTATCGTCAACATCGGCGGGATCCGTGAACTTCTCTTGACTTGGCCTTGGCTGCCGGGTTAACCCACGGCGGTTATGGATGATCCACCCACCCCTCGCCGCCGGTCCGCCGTCGCCCTCTTTGCGGCGACCCTCGCCACGATCACGCTCGCAGGCGCGACAGCGGCCCAAGATCCGGGTTCGCCGATCAAGGCCGAAGCCGGCCCGCAGGAGAGCCCCGGCGAAAACGGGAACCCTTGCGTCTTGCTACGAAACGACCAAGTTGTGTTCGGCACCGCGGAACAACAAGGGGACTGGGTCGTCGTTCGCAACGGGCAAGGAAACCGCGTCCGGTTGCGACGTTCCCAGGTCGCCTGTTGGGCCGACTCGCCGCGCCACCTGTTCCAGTATCGACTCGACCACCGCCGCCCCGGGGACCCTGCCGTCCACGTCCGCGACGCCCGCTGGTGCTTGCGGTACGGCCTGCTCGATCTCGCCGCCGAGGAACTCATCGCGCTCCGCCGGATCGTCCCCGATCATCCCGAGGCGACGGTGATCGAAAACCAACTCCGATCGGCCCATGCCCGATCCCACCCGCGCGCCGAACCGGACCGACCTCACGCCAAACCCGACTCGGGCGTCGCAACCGTCGGATTCGACCAAGAGGTCCCGCCCAAAAAAGACGCGGAATCGCCCGAGGATCTCGACGCTGGCGTCTCCGCCGAATCCTTCCACGAATTCGTCCGCCACGTGCAGCCGTTGCTGATCAACCGCTGCGGCGGCTGCCACACACACACCTCCGACCTCGATTGGCAATTGGTCGTCCTTTCGCGGCATCGGCGACCCACCGCACGGCTATCGCGACAAAACCTCTCCGCCGCGTTGGAACTCGTGCGACCAGGCGACCCCGACGCGAGCGAACTCCTCGAGTTGGCAACCTCGCCGCACGCCGGTGGGCCGCCGCCGTTGTCCGCCGCAGACGAGTCCTCGATCAACGCGCTCCGTCGCTGGATCCGAAACGCGCACCCGACTTCATCCGGAACCTCGGTCCCCCAAAGCCCCGCAACAACCCTCGGGCCCTTCGCGACGGAGCAAGCGGTGCCTTCGCCCGGCGGAACGTTCGACGTGAACAGCGGACCCGTCGACGGAAACGCAACGGCGAGCCACCTCGTCCCCGGAGTCAGCCCCGCCGCCTTCGATGCCGCACCGAATCATGCCGCACCGCCTAATGCCGCACCGTTCGAAGCCGCACCGTTCGAAGCCGCACCGTTCGAAGCCGCACCGTTCGATGCCGCAGACACCGCCGTCGCCCGCGAGCATCCGAACGCAAAGCCCAACCCCAATTTGAAACGCCCGTCACGGCTGCCGGCGGTCCAAAACCCGTTCGACCCGGCGCTATTCAATCGCCGCTACCATCGGCCGTAACGAGAGCATGCGTTCCGTGTGTCGGCCTGCCCCCATGCCCAAGCACCGCTTGAGTTCGGCACCCTTTCAAAACGTGCCGACCACTTCACCGCGAAACGCAATCCCCGACTCCTGATCGACCCCCTCGGCGACCGAACCGGGGTCGAAATGCGAGCGGCGGGCGAACCCGAGCGCGATCGCTCCGCCGTCGGCGCCGGAGGCGACACTCGTGATCCGGCCGACCGTCTTGCCACCGTGCGACAACGTGGCGCCCGGCTCGGGGAGTCGATCGAGCGACCAACGGACGAGTTTTTTCTGGACCTGACCCAACGCGTCGAGCCGAGCCACCGTCTCCTGGCCCAAGTAGCATCCCTTCGTGAAACAGATCGTCTCGTCGTTGCGGTCGGCCTCTTGAGGCAAATTCGATTCGTCGAGATCGACGCCATACCAAGGGAAACCGGCACGCACCCGACTCGCGTGGAACGCCACGTCGTCTCCGATCGTCGCCCCTTCGAACAAGCCGTGGGTCCCGCAAATCTCGTCGAGCGTGCTGTCGGCCGAAAGGACGTCGACCAACGTGACGACGGTCCGACCCCCGAGCCACGGGACTTCGTGAATCCCGAGCGTCTTGGCGTGAGGCGAGGGAAGTTGGCGATACTTCGGCCCCCCCGGCCCCGATTCGCCCGGCCCCGATTCGCCCTGCCCCGATTCGTCCTGCCCCGATTCGCCCCGCTCGTCGAACAACGGCCCGGAAGCCTCAGGCCCGATCACCACCGCCACGACGTCCTCGTCATGCGCGGTCGGTTCGCAACTTTCTCGGATGGTGTAACGCTCAACGTGGTTGATGAACGCCCGGGATTGCCCGGCGGCGCCGATAAAACGTAGCCCGACCGGGGTCCGGAAGGCAACGAAATGCCCAACCGTCTTGCCGCGGACGTCGGTCACGAACGTCTCGACCCCTTCACCGGACTCCAGCGTTCCCAGATCGTTCGTCGTCAGATTCTGGGCGATCTTCACCGCGTCCTCGCCGACCAAGTCGACGACGGAGACCGCAGAGAGGCGGAACAGACGGGGAACGGACATGGTGACTCGGGTCGGGGGGGATGGCGGGTGGCGGAACGTCAACCTTCCGAATCGGGCTCAAGCGCCGAGTAAAGCGGAAGGTGTCGATAGTAAACTTCCAAGCAGTAAATCGACAAGCACGTCTGGTACAACCGCCCGGCATTTCCGCCCCAACGATCCCCTTGAGGTGCCCAGCTCCCAGCCTCCCGGCCACGCGTGATCTGCGCCTTGGGCAACGCCGTTCGCATCGCCCCGTTCCAATCACGCCACGCCGACCCGCCATAGTGATGAAGCACTTGGGTCGCGTAGTACCAGTAGTAAACGTTGGCCTGCGTGATATCGAATCCGTAATCCTGGGAAAGCGTTTCCGCCCCACGCACCATCGGGGGATGATCCCGAGACCATCCCAGGTATTGGCGGCACAGCAACCCCTCGGCGGTCATCGTGTCCGACACCGGTCGCCGGCTTTGATATCGATACGCCGCGCCGTCGTAATCCTGAACCGAATCGAGAAAATGCGTGACGTTGTGCAACACCGACGGGTCGACTTTCAGCCCCCCCGAAATCCCGCTCTGTAGCGCCATCATGTACCACCCGGTCACGGATAAGTCCGAATCGACCCGCGGCTGATATCGCCAGCCCCCCTCGGACGACTGGGCCTCCATCGCGAAATCCAACGCCCGCTGCGCCGGGTCGCGAAGCCACGAGTCCTTCGTCATCGCGTACGCCTCGCACACCGCGATCGTCGCCTGAGCCTGCGCGTAGCCGTCGTCGTCCCGCCAACCGCGGCCCTTCAGAAAACTCCCGGTACGGCTTTGCCGGCCGACCAGAAACCTCAACCCGCGATCGACCTCCTCGGAGTATTCCCCGCGGAAATGCGTGTTGCCGTCGCCCAAGAAAGCGAGCAACGCCATCGACGTCGCCGCGATCCGGTTCTCCAGGTGCATCCCGTCGCTGTAAGGCCCCCGCATGCTCCAACTGCCTTGGCTCTCCTGGTTCCGCTTCAACCACGCCAACCCCATCGCGACCGCGTCCTGCGTCTCGGGCGTCCCGCCGTACATCGCCATCAACGCCTGCTTCATCGCCCCGCTCCGCCCGCTAAACATCGGGGCCGATTCGATCTTGACCTGCCCCGGGCCGGTCTCCACCGGAGTCGGTTCGACCGGGTCGATCATCTCGACGGTCTCAAAAATCGTCGGCACGTCGACATCGACCGGTGCCTCCTCCGCCGCGTCGGAAACGTCGTTCTCCGACTCGCTCGTATCGATCGCGAACTCCGTCAACTCCGCCGAGTCGCCCCGGTCGCTCTCGCCGATTTCCAACATCACCCGCGAGATCCCCTCCCCGACGGGAGTGCTGACGAGCGCCAACACCAACAGCAGAATCAAATGCAGGATCGTGCTGATCAGCCACGGCGGGGCGTCGCGGGTCACATGATCGCGATCCCCGCCGGGTAACCCGGCGGAATCGTCTCCCGCTCCCTCGACGCTGCCCGACTCGGCGGACTCGCCACGTTTCGACGCGGGTTCCGCCGCGGAAGGTGCCGTCTCCAGCTCCCCGCGCCACCGGATCCCTTTCGCGGAGCCGACCGCAGTCCGTCCCTCGGATGCGCCCGGCGACCGTCGCACCGGGGCCGGTGTCGCCCGGGGTGGCGGGGGCGGAGGAGTGACGTGCCGCGCCGGCGGCGATGACGACCCGCCGCTGCCCTCCGAACGGGTCGGCACACCCGGCGGCTGATTCGCCCGATTCGCGCCCGGTCGGGGCGGGGGCGGGACGGGAACCCCAGACGACTTCGCGACCCCAGACGACTTCGCGACCCCAGACGACTTCGCGACCCCAGACGACTTCGGGACTCCGGACGACTTGGGACCGACCGACGACGTGGGATCCGGGGATCGCGAATCGGTTGGCGGTTCGGTGTGCGACATCGTGACCCGTGCGACCGGCAAAACCCTCGAAGCGAAACGTCGGACGATCGGCCGCCCCAGCGGCACGACCGGTTCGACGAAGAAATTCGCCTGATTTCCGACCTGTCCCTCGTCCCTAGCATAAGCGGGTGCGGACAGGGTGGCGAACGGAAATCGCGTGGGTTACCGAGCAGGCTGGGCGACGATCGGCCGTTTGAAACGGTCATGACACCCCGGCGCCGCCAGCGGTCGTCGTGATCCCGAAGACCTCCGCCACCGCCCGTTTCCGAAAACGGGTCTGCCGTTTCCGGATCGGCGCTTAGTATTTGAACTCGGCACCGGCGTTCAAACCGAACACAAAGAAGTCGTCGCCACGGTCTACCTTTCTGCCCATCGCGGTCGATACCGGATTGCGAATCTGACCCCGTGCCGTCGCGACCCGAGTGACGTACCACGCCTCCATCCCCCCACGGATCGAGAGGCTCTCGCCGAGTTCATACCGGAGCCCCGTCCCGAACTCGAAGATCCCAGAGAGTTCCTCGTCACGGCTGCTACGCGAGATCACTGCCTCACCGTTGTTGACCAAGTCGATTCGTGACTCGGCAAGGTTCAAGAAGCCTCCGGCACGCCCTCGCAGGTCGACATACGCGAAACGTGCAACCGGGTACAACAGGTCGAGCCCGATCTGGGCCCCGATCATCCGGTTCTCCGTCGAGCTCCGAAATAACCCGCTCCCGTTGGCGGCATGCGTCGAGGCATAAACGAAGTCTTCGTCGTATTCGACGTAGCGGGCTCCATACAGATACTTGGCGACACCCCATCCGTTGAACGTCCGGTTCGCTTCGATGCTCCAGTAGTCCGCCCCGTAAGACTGCGACTGACTGTCGGCACCGTTGAACGAATCCAGATCCTCCGCCTCGACTGAGACTCCGCTCGGAACCAATAGCGTCTCCAGGTTCCCCGCGTCGACCGCCTGGTCACGCATGTCCCAGTTCAGAGACCCGGTGAAGCTCGCCTCAAAACCGTTGACGCAATCGGGGACCGTCCCGACGGTGAGCCTCGGTGCCCACTCATAACCGAAATCGTCCAACGAAAACTGGCGGGCGACCGTGAAGTCTTCGTCGCCAAAGCGGCGGAGATACAGGGCTTCGGTCGTCGCGTACCAAAACGGTTCGCAACTCATTCCCGTCATCCCGCCCCCAAACCCGGGATTTGCAAACCCGGCATGTCCAGACCCGGCATGTCCACGTCCGCGGCGGCACGAACCGGCTCCACACGAACCGCCGCCACACGAGCGACACGAGCCGCCGAAATCGTACAAATCAGCGCCCCCGTGTGCATCCGACTTTCCGTACAGCCCCTCGCCGCTGTGCGGGCCCAGTCCTGGACCTTCAACGAGCGTCTCCCCCGGCCCAAGTTCCGACATCAGGTTGGGCACCTGAGACGGATCGATGACCTGGAACGTTTCCCCCTCATGAACGATTTGGGCGAACGCCGGGCCGCCGGCAAGTCCTATCAGTGCCGCCACCAGGGTGAACGCCTTGGCGCGCACAGCTCGACCGGCGAAGCGGCAAACCAAAGAGATGTTCATGATCGAACCTCGATACGCTCGCCGTGAAATCGATTCGAAACGGCGAAGGGTTGAATTGGGCTTGGAATATTATCGAACCGTGATCGCGTCCTGGACCGGCATCAGGCACGACCGGCGGACCATCCGCAGGATCGCGGTGGCGGTCCGCTCGTCGGCACATCCCCCTCGCACCACCAATCGCTCGCCCTGGCGGTCGACGCGAACGTCGGACGACGGAAAAACGAGACGAATCGACTCGTTTAAACGGGCGATCAGATCGGCGACGTCATTGCCGCTCGCGTCAAGCGTCTCCTTGACTTGAACGTGAAAAACCATCGCCGGTTTTGACGTGGCGTCTGACCCGTTCGGCTCGGCCCACACGACCAGCCGCGTCGTCCCCGCACCGGTACCGATCAACTTCAACCGGTTGGCCCCCGAACGGAGCACCTGACAGGTCTCGGTATCGTCGACATGAAATCGCCGGACCGGCAACTCGAGCGTCAACGACCGAACCTCCGCCTTCTCCATCATCAACCGCGTCTCCGGTGTGCCGGCAGGAACCTCCAACGCCGCCGCCGGAGAACCGGTGTCCGGTTCCTCGGCGAAGGCGGGTTCAACCGAAGACGGCACGCTCGAGCGTTCACGAATCGCTTCGCGGGAATCGGAGCCCATCGACCGCCCACGCGGCGACGAGGTCGAATTCGTCGGGTCTGATCCGCCCCCGACACGATTCCGCGGTTCGACCGTCGGACGGACGATCGAAACGACTCCCTCGGTATCGGCCCGCTCGAACGCGACCGGCGTCGCCCCGACGGCGACCGGCGGCCGGCCATGAAGGGCGGCATAAAGGTTGGGCTCACCCGCCCCCGCGATCCGCCGCGTGCCGCCATCGGGCACGGCAACGCGGCCGCCTGACGCCACGTCCTCGGTCAACGCGTCCACGGTCGATTCATTCTCGGTAACGGGCTTCCGTTCGCCTTGAACACCTCGAACGATCCCGCCGTCGCGATCGTCCTCGGCATCGTCCCCCGTTTCACGAAGACTCCGGAACTCCACCGACTCCCGATTATCCGCCGCGCCCGCCAGCGATTCGCCCGCCAGCGATTCGCCCGGCATCGATTCGCCCGGCTTCGATTCGCCCGGCTTCGATTCGCCCGGCTTCGATTCGGGGGCCGGTTTCGAAGCCGCCGGGGTCGGGTCGACCTGTTCCGCCGATTCGGCCGCGAGTTGAAACCGGATCGGCCCCGTCGCATCGTCTTCCGATGGACCAGGCGATGACGTCGCCTTTTCCGACCGATCGACGAGGGTCACCCGCACCGGAGGCCGGACGACGCGTGGGGGTCGCCCCAGTTGCGGCTTGACCGCGTCAACCGAATGCAAACGCGGGGCGACCGCCTCGATCACCGGAACCGGGCTCGCGACCGTCTCCTCTACAACGCGATCCGCCTCCACGGGCTTCTCGGTCTCAATACGCCCACCGGTTCCGACGGTCTCAACGTGCTCGCTTGGACCACGTCTGGACTCGCCCCCGGCGACCGTCCCGCCGCGGTCGATCATCGCTTCTGCGAATTGGTCAAACGATGGCAACGTCAAACCGATCGCCGATCGGTCGCCACGGCCGGACGCCAGCGACCGACCTTCCGTGTCGGTCGGATCACCGGGCGTGGCCGGCGTCGTTGCGGCCGGTGCGGCCACCCGTCGAGCCCGACTGGACACCCCCTCCGGCTCCCGCGAGATCCGTATCGGGGCCGCCTCCGAGATCATCGGAACCGCCGACGCCGCGTCCACGACTTCCGTCGTTTCCGCGACTTCCGCCGCCTCTGCCCCCCCGGCCGCCTCTCTCACCACGGGTACGTCTGGCGGCTCTGTGGCGTCGGGGGCTTCGGGGACTTTCAACACGCGTGCCGAACGTCCGAGCGATACCGTACGGGGCGTCTTCGGCTCGGATACCGGTTCGGCCGCTCGCACCGGCTCGGCGGCTCGCGGCGGCTCGGCGGCTCGCACGGGCTCGGCGGCTCGCGGCGACGGGGCCGGCTTTCCATCCCCGATGTCCCCAAGTGACATGTTGACGCCACCCGAAGGGGCCTCGCTTTCACCCGACGACCCCGTGTACGGGTTGCGTTGAACCGGGTCGTGGGTCACCGGCGATGAGGTGACGCCGACTCGCCGAGAAGCCCCCCTTGATCCCGACGACGGATCCGACTCCCGGATCACTTCGGGCATTCTGCCCCCTGGCCGCGCGTGGTCCCTCGTGAGCGCGTGGTCCCTCGTGGGCGCGTGGTCCCTCGTGGGCGCGTTATCTCCAAAGGCGACTCGGATCGGCGCCAGCCCGACACGCTCGCGAAGCGGTCGCAGCGGACCGTTCGTCGCGTCACCGGGGCTGCCCTCATCGCTGCCAGAAACGAGACGCAATGAGTCTCGCGTGACCGGCTCGCAGAACGGGTTTTGCCGCATCGCCCCCGTCGACTCCAGCGGCAACGGCGGCAGCCGCCCCGGCGAGACCGGATCCTCCGCGGACGTGAACGAACCGCCGCACGAAATCGAGATGAATGCGGCGAGGAGCGCCCGTCGCCTTGCTCGCGGTAGTCGCCGATTGATTCGATCACGCATCGCGAACTCTGCATCGGTGCAAACTCGTTCCGTCGGCCCCGCCGGCACGCACGCCAGCGGGCCTGGATGGCCGGTTGCATTAGATATCGGGTGCGGATTCCTCCGACATTAACGATTCTGCCGATCGGATCGGTCGTCCGAGTCCTACCGGTTCTGGCGACGTCGGGCCGCCTCGTACGCGATCAGCGCCGCCGAAACCGACACGTTCAAGCTGTCCGCGCGCCCCCGCATCGGGATCCGAATCCCGCCGATCGGCTCGCCACGAATCGTCCGCCATCGGTCCCCCAGACCCTCCGCCTCGCTCCCCAACACGACCGCGAGTGCCCCCTCGAGTGGTGCCGACCAGAGCGGTACCGACGATTCCACCCGCGCCGCCAAAACACGCAGCCCCACCCGTCCCAAATACGCCTGCACCGCCTCGTATCCGCCCGTCGCGGCCGGCACCGAGAATACGGTCCCCAAACTGCTGCGAATCGCGTTCGGGTTGAACAAATCGCCCGAGCCGTCACACAAAATCACCGCGTCGACCCCCGCCCCGTCCGCACAACGGAACACGGCCCCCAAGTTCCCCGGTTTCTCCACTCGGTCGAGCACCAACACCAGCGGATTCGCCCCGAGCCGCAACTGATCGAGCGATCGGTCCGGTCGCTCGAACTCCGCGACCACCCCCCGCGGCGAACGGCCATAGGCGATCCGCTCGAACAACTCAGCCGACACCCGATAACAAACACCCCGCTCGGCCGCCTCGAAGACCCGTCCCGCCGCGTCCGGAAACTCCTCCGGCGGTTCCTCCGGCGGGTCGGACAGATACACCCCGCACGGAGTCAGCCCCGACTCGACCGCCCGATGCCATTCCCGCCATCCGTCAACCAGTACCCGACCGGCCTGCCGCCGCCGCCGATGATCACGGAGCCGGATCAGCCGCCGGAGGGTCGGGTTGGCAGCGCTCTTGATCGCCACGCCGACGTCGCGAATTGACCGGGACGCTGTCATCGTGATTCTGCTATCCTCGTGCGGCCGACCACCGATCCCCCTCCCTTGGCATCCCAAGGGTGGCCCTCGCCGGTCGTCCTCGCCAGACGACCCTCGGGCGGACGAACAGGAACGGTCACGATTCGGCAGCGTGGCGTTAAAAGATCGATTGCGAAAACGGAGACGAAATGAAGATGAGCGAGGCGGTTCGGTGTGAAGCGGTCGAGAACCGCCGCGAGCGACGCCTGTTCTTGGACCTGGAGCGGACGATCTACCGCGACGCCCCCCACTGGATCCCTCCGATCTGGCAAGTCCGTCGCGAAATGGTCGGATTCAAACGGCACCCTTTCTACGACGACGCCGACTGCCAAGCCTTCCTCGCGCGACGCGGCGATCGTCCCGTGGGCCGGATCTTGGCGATCGTGAATCACGCGCACAACCGGCGGTACGAGGAAAAACGCGGGTTCTTCGGCTTCTTCGAATGTGAAAACGATCCCGATGCCGCCGCGGCCTTGTTCGACGCCGCCTTCTCCTGGCTCCGCGAACGAGGGATGACCGACGTCCGCGGGCCGGTCGACCCGAGCCTCAACTACGAGTGCGGCCTGCTGATCGAAGGGTTCGACTCCCCACCCACCTTCCTGATCCCCTATCACCGCGACTACTACGCGAAACTCCTCGAAGGTTGCGGGCTGACCAAGACGCAAGACCTGTTCAGCTACGAGGCACACGTCGACATCCTGCAAGATCTCGACCCGAAACTGAAATTCGTCATCGACGAGGCGACCCGCCGATTCAACGTCGAATGCCGGCCGATCGACCGACGACACTTCAACCGTGACGTTCGCTCGTTCCTCGATATCTACAACCGGTCGCTCCAGCAAACCTGGGGCTACGTCCCGATGAGCGAAGCGGAAATCGATCACCAAGCCGCCGGGCTAAAACACCTGATCGTTCCGGAACTCACCAGCATCGCCGAAATCGATGGCAAGCCGGTCGGTGCCGGGTTCGGACTGCTCGACTACAACCAAATCGTCCGCCACATCGACGGACGCCTCTTCCCCTTCGGCTGGTTCCGGCTTCTCACCGGCAAACGGAGCATCGACCGGCTGCGTCTGATCAGCGCGAACGTCTTGCCCGAGTATCAAAAATGGGGCCTGGGACTCGTCACGCTCGCCCGCATCCTCCCCGACGCGATCAAGTTCGGAATCGAAATCGGCGAATTCTCCTGGGTCCTCGAAAGTAACTCGCTGTCCCGAGGAACGATCGAACGGGGCGGCGCCCGACGAACCAAAGTCCACCGGATCTACGATCGATCGCTGACCACCGAGTGATCGCCCCCACGCGAAGCCTCCGCGAATTACGAGCCCCCGATCACGGGGTCGCTGCACGCCTTCCGCCGACGCATCCCGCGGGCCTCCGCTGGCGATCGAACCAAGTGTCCATCATACTTCTCGCGTCCCTCGGCCGACGCGCCTCCCGCGTGGCCGAGTCCCGTCGGTATCGCATCCCTCTCGACAAGCCCCACGCCTGACCGATGCCCACGAGTCAAGTCGTCATCACCGGCATCGGCGTCGTCTCGGCGCTCGGCTTGCGACGCCACGCATTTTGGGAATCGCTCCTGCAAGGGCGATCCGGGATCATCCCCCTTGCCCAGCGGACCGACGGCGACGTCGCCCTCCCCGCGGGAACCCGCCCCGCCGGCACGACGATCGGGGGCGCCGTGACCGATTTCGATCCGAAACAATGGGTCCGCCCCCGAAAAGCCCTGAAGGTGATGTGCCGCGAAATCCAAACGGCGTTCGCGGCGTCCCAAATGGCGATCGACGACGCGGGTCTTGCGGAACGGCTCCCCGCCTCGCCCGACGGTCCCCTCCTCCCCGAACGGATCGGGACGGTGTTCGGTAGCGAGATGTTCTACGGGCGGCCTGACGAAATGCTCGACGCCCTCCGCGATTGCATCGGTCCCGACAACCGCGTCGACCCGTCTCGATTCGGGAACGCGGCGATCCGACAGGTAATGCCGCTGTGGATGCTGAAATACCTGCCGAATATGCCGGCGTGCCACGTCGGGATCGCGATCAACGCCCAAGGCCCTAACAACACGCTCGTCCTCGGCGACGTCTCCGGACCTTCGGCGATCATCGAAGCCACGTCGTGCCTCCGTCGCGGCCTGGCGGACCTCATCGTCGCCGGCGCGGTCGGCACCCGGATCAACGCGACCCGGATCAACTACCGGGGTGATGTCCCGCTCACCGTCACCGAACACCCACCCGCCGAAGCCTGCCGCCCTCACTTCCCCGCTGCAACCGGCACCGTGGGCGGCGAAGGGGCCGCCACGATGATCCTCGAAACGGCCGACGCCGCGCGGCACCGCGGCGCGACCCCGCTCGCCGAAGTCGTCAGCGCCGCCTCCCGCTTCCACGCCTCCGCGGCGATCCGCCGTCGTAGCCAGCGACTCGCCGGCCCCGCCTCGCCTTCCTCTCGCGGGCGCGGCCAACCCGACGAGCAAGCTTCGACGCCGACCCGGCAACCGACCGACACCGGACGTGGGGCATGGCGAGCCGTCGCCGCGGCGATCGAGGCGGTTCTGGATGACTCCGGGATCGACGCCTCTCGCGTCGGTTTGATCGTCGGACACGCGATGGGCGATCCCGAAACCGACGCCGCCGAACGACGAGGGCTGGCCGACCGGTTCCCAAACACCCCCGTCTTCACCCCGATCCCGGGGATCGGGCATTGCGGAGCCGCCAGCGGCATGTTCGGAATCGCCGCCGCCGCCGCCGCGATCGTCGCCGGCGTCATCCCGCCCACGGTCAACGCCCGCTTCGCCCCCGCCGAAGCGAACCTCTTATCCGAACCGACCCCCCTCAGCGGCGACCATGTGCTCTGCCTGACGCAAACCTCCGAAGGCGCCTGCACCGCCGTCCTGCTGCGGACTTGCGACTAAGCTCGGAGCGAGGAACCCCAAGCCCGGCTCATCGTCCAAAGGTGCGGAAAGGAAAAGGGGGTCGGTTGACGAAAAGCGAGCTTATTCCCCCCTTCCCCTTTTTGCGATCCTGGGAGCACGAGAAGGAGAAAATTATAAGTTGCTGGGCACCGCGAATATCGGGTTGGATTTTACTCGTTTTCCCGCGCAGACGCATGACAACACTAAAATCCTAGACGGCTCTTCCGCGATTTTAGTGGCTTGCGGGCTGGCGTCGGCGAGGTTTTTTCAGGCATCGCTGCGATGTCCGAATGTTGAATGAAGTATGCTGATCGA
>JAWLFY010000164.1:0-10690 GCA_041685355.1 Pirellulaceae bacterium
AGAAGAAATCGGAACTCGGGCGCGGCCGCACGGGACCGACGAACCCCGCTTCGGATGTCGTCGTCCCGGTCGGATTCTTGGAAGATTACGGCCATCAATGCGGCCCGGTGTGCGACTGCGACGGCGGGCACGGTTTCGTCACCGGTCCGGCGCTCCGTGATTTCGAACACCCGGCCGTGGGAGGCTATCCGGAGGTGTCATGTGGCATCGAGGCGTCGTGCGGTTTGGAAAGCTGCCCGACATGCCGAGGCGAACCGCTGTGCGGCACCGAGCCACGTTACGCCGGAGAACCCGGCTTCGGAGAACCCGTTTGCGGGGCGGACCGGGGAGTCCCGTGTGATTGTGACGCATGCGTCTCGTCGCATGAGCTCGACCGATTGCCGCTGCTGCTACCGGTGCTCCGTGTCGACTGGGGTCGTTTCGACCTGTTTGCGGGCGTACAGGGTTACGCGAGCCCGATGAATTTCGCCGCCGCCGATCCGGACAACGCCGCGGCGGGGAACGGTTCGGGGAGCTTCGGCTTTTATCAAGGGTTCAACGAGGGCCGCTCGCTGCGTCACTGGCTCGGGATCGACTTGGCGGCCCAGTTCGGCGTGCGGGCGACGCAAGCCAACTTGTCGGGGGCGGAGTTTTCGCCGGAAACGCGACAGCAGGTGTTTGTGACGGGCGGCTTCTTTCGCCGCGTCGATTACGGGCTGCAGTACGGGCTTGTCGTCGACTACCTCAACGAAGATTGGTACTACCAAGCCGACCTGACGCAGCTCCGCGGCGAGCTGAACTGGCGGACGCGGCGGTGTGACGAGTTCGGGTTTCAATTCATGACGGGGCTGGGCGGGGAAGAGTCGGCGACGACGCTTCGGGACCCCAATGGCGACTCGTTTTCCTCCACCGCGTCGTTCGAACCGACGAACCAATACCGGTTCTTCTACCGATGGCGGCTTCGGGACGAGGGGAGTTGGACCGCGTTCGCCGGATGGAGCGAGTCGGATCAGGGGCTTCTCGGCACCCGGATCGATCTCCCGTTGACGAAGCGTGCCGGGCTGCAAACCGGGTTCACCTATCTGATCCCGGACGACAGCTTGGCTCCGGTCGAGCATCGCAACGAAGCGTGGAACGTGTCGCTCGGCCTTGTGTTTCGGCCTGGCGGGCCGCGTCGTGGCGGCCGACGGTACTCGGCGCCGCTGATGCCGGTCGCCGACAACGGCACGTTCGTCGTCGATCCCCGGTAGGTGAAGCCCTCGCGGTAGGTGATGACACGAGACTTGGCGGCGGAGGTGACTCGATCACGTGTTGAGTGACTCGATCACGTGTTGAGTGACTCGATCGCGTGTTGAGTTATTCGACCAAGTATTCGACGAGCGACTTCCTCGGGGCGGGGAGTTTCAGCATCGGGGCGAATTCGTTGGTCGCCTCGTCGACCTGGGCAAGCATTTCCGATTCGCCGGCGGCATCTTGGCCCGAGAGTTCCCGATGGGCCGCGGTAAACTCGTCGCGTTCGGACCACGTCTCGTCGCTGCACGAGGGGAGCAACGAGGCGAGCGCGACGCACGCGCCCCCGCGGTCGCCGTCACCGCCTCGAAGCAGTTCCGAGAGCTGGGTGTGACGGGCGATGAGCGTGACGAACTCGTCGGGCAAGCTCCAGCGTTGGGCGAGCATCGCGGCGGCGTCGGCATGGTCCCAACCGAACATCTCGTTTTCCAGTCCGCTGAGTCGGCGGCCCTCGGTCGCCCGGCGTTCGACGAGCCACTGATACTGCTCGGGCAGCTCTTTGAGCAGTAGCGGGATCGCCATGTCCTGGAGCAGCGCCCCGGCGAACAGGTCTTCGGAGTTGGGCAATTTCAGCGACCGCCCAAGGATCCGTGCGAACACGGCGCGGCGGAGCGAGTCCTGCCACAGCGATTTCAGGTCGAACGGGCCGAATTTCGGATTCGGGATCACGCTGAAGACGGCATTCCAGAGGGCGAAGTTCGTGATCGCCCGGGTGCCGACCAGCGTGATCGCTTGCTGCACGCTCATGATTTCGCGGCTGAACCCGAAGTAGGACGAGTTCACGAACTTCAGGACTTGTCCCATCAGCCCTGGGTCCGCCTCGATCGGCTTGGCGAACTCGGGCGGACCGGCGTCGTCCCGCTGTGAGAGTTGCAGCAGGTTGATGGCGCTATGGGGGAGCGCCGGCAAAACCTCAGCGCGAAAAACGTCTTCCAACGCGGTTGATTGATCGGCCGTGCGCATGTCGGACTTTCGGGCGTTTGGGGAAAGGGATGCGGTTCGGTTTCGGCCGGCTCGGCCTGGGGTCGGATCCCCGTCACGGACCCGCCACGTTCGAAACCCGCTGAACCGTACGACACGCCGGATCGGCCGCCGTCGGATTCCGTCGCGGTGGTGACCGCGGCCCCGCGGTGTTCGGGCGGATTTATCGAATGGGGGGGCTAGGCACACCGTGACGGAACCGACGGTCCCGCGATCGACGCACCAGCCAAGTGTCGGGTGGTGACGCGAGGGGTGTTGATTCGACGCGACACGGTCGCCTCTGGCCGACAACGGACGTTGCGTTCTCGCCACGGACGGGAGAGACGAGGGAGCCGGCACGGCCCCGATCCACATTACCTAAGCAATTACCTAGTAGTGACTTGCGTCGATTCACTGGGAGCGACATGGCGATCGAGGACCGCGGCGTGCTTGGGAGGGACTCCCATGAACACGTTTCACCTTCCCGCGGAAGACTGGGCATGGATGCGGCGACGGCTCCGGTCGACCGGTGGCATCATGCTGCTCCTTTTGGGACTCGGCGTGGCGACCCAGTTCCGCTCTCCGGCGCCCAACGAACCGGGAGCGAACAACACGTTGCAGCCCAGTACGATCGGCGTCGGCAACGCACCGCCGACAGAGAAGCCGGGCGGGCGGTCGGTTCCGCCGTCGGGATGGCGGCGGACGAGTCGTGGATGGGAACACGTGGCGAGTTGGCCGGCGTCCGGGCACCGCTCGGACCGGCCGTCGCTCGGCGAACGGGTCCGAGCGCTCGAGGCGAGCGAGCCCGTTTGGGTCCGCCACGCCTTCCGTCGGCTTCGGGCGACTCCGCCGTTGATGGTCGCATTCATCCAAGTCGTCGCGATCGGACTGATCTGCCAACTCGGTCGTCGCGGCCAACACTCCCCCCCGGCCCACGTCCCCGACCCAGATCCCGCCGACCGCCGCGTTGCCGCCCAGGTTCACGGTGGAACCCGCCGTCACGACTCGTACGACCGTCACATACGTTGCGTCCCGCATCGGTTGTCCGGCCCGAAACTTCTTCGCGACCAATCGGAGAATTAGATCCGATCCGGTTTGGCGTGTGGCCGAAACCTAACCTTGCCGGCGAGGTGCGGCCACGTGGTCGCCCGACGCTTGGATCTGAAAGGATCTCTTTCGGCGCGTCGTGGTGTGGGATTGCGGCGTTCTGGTCGAGAAGCTTTCTCGCGGGTTGAATCCAAACGGCGGGGTGACAGTTGGGCCTGTCACCCCGCCGTTTTCGTTTTGATGGTGTGTGATCGTGGGAAGCTCAACGGTCGTCCGAGTCGATGACCCGCAAGACCCGAGGTTGGCCGCATACGCCGATCTTCGACACCGTTCCACACGCCCCGACGACGGCTTCTTCGTCGCCGAAGGCCGATTGGTGGTCGACGAATTGATCGCGAGTCGCTATCGGCTCGCTTCGCTGTTACTCGACGAGGCGCTCGTCGAGGAGTTCGCCCCAAAAGTCCCCGAGGGCGTTCCGGTCTACGCGGTCTCCAAGTTACGGATCCGCGAGATCGTCGGATTCGATTTTCACCGCGGCGTTCTCGCTTGCGGGATTCGCGAACCGCTCGCATCGTTCGCGTCGTTCCTGACCGAACCGGAGCACTCACCATCGGCGTCCCCCCGGGTCTCGCTCGCCCCGATCGGGGTATCGGAAGCGACGAATCTGGGCGTGATCTTGAGGACGGCCACGGGGTTCGGGATCGATCGTGTCTTGCTCGGCCCCGCAACCTGCGATCCCTTTTCGCGGCGGGTGATCCGAACCAGCATGGCGGCGGCGTTCAAGCTCCGTTTCTACCGGCTCGATGCCCCGTCCACACAGCTCCGCGAACTGTCAGCCCGGGACCATATCCGAACGGTCGCGACGACACTCCGCGACGGCGCGACCCCGATCGAACGATTCGCCACCGACGATCGCGAGGCCGTGTTGCTGCTTGGCAGCGAGGCAAAGGGGTTGTCCCGCGACATTGAGGATGCGGCGACGGACCGTGTCACGATCCCGATGCGGCTCGGCGTCGACAGTCTGAACGTCAACGTCGCCGCCGCTATTTTTCTTTACGAATTGACGCGGGGAAACGGACGCGAGGAGCGACGCCGATGACGGAATCGCGGGAGGAGTAAACGGAAAATCGGTTGTCCACCGCCACCCTCGACGCGTCAGTCACCGCCGGCGAGGGTGACCCATTTCCAACTCGTTAATTCGTCGATGCCGACGAGCGCCCCTTCGCGACCGAACCCGCTGTCGCCGACGCCGCCGAACGGCACGTGCGGCTCTTCCTGGATCGTCGCCCCGTTGACGTGTACCATCCCCGCATCGACCTCACGGGCGAACCGGAGCGAGTCTGAAAGTTTCGCGGTGAAGATCGATGCGACCAACCCGAACGGCGTTTCGTTGCAGCGTGCGATCGCCTCGTCCAGGTCGTCAAACGGGGCAAGCGTCACGACCGGTCCGAAGGTCTCTTCGCGGGCGATCCGCATCGAGTCGTCGACTCCCGTGATGACCGTCGGTCGGCAACGGTTCCCTTCCCACGTGCCGCCGCAAAGCAGCTGCGCCCCGCGAGCGATCGCGTCGTCGACATGTTCCCGCACACGGTCCCGCTGGCGAGCGTTGATGAGCGGCCCGATCACGGTCGCTTCGTCCCGCAGGTCCCCCGCGGGGAGTGTCTTCGCCGCCGTGACGATCGCCTCGCAAACCGAGTCAAATCGTTGCCTCTGGACGAACACCCGGCTGGATGACATGCAGATCTGGCCTTGAAACAAGAACCCGCCCATCACGGCGGCGGGGATCGCGGCGGCGAGGTTCGCGTCATCCATGATCACCAACGGGTTTTTCCCTCCCATCTCGAGCGTCACCCGTTTGCCGAGGCGTCCCGCGATTTCCGCGACGTGACGTCCCGTCCGGGTCGATCCCGTGAACCCGATCGCGCGGACCCGCCGGTCGCCGGTCAAAGCGTCACCGATTTCCTCACCGAACCCGGTCACGACGTTGACGCTCCCCGGCGGTAAGCCGGCCTCGGCGTAGATCTTCGCCACCTCGACCGCGACCCCGGGGGCGCTGGCGGAAGGCATCAGCACGACCGTGTTTCCGGTCGCCAACGGCATCGCGGTGTGCTTGATTCCCTTGATCAGCGGGACGTTGAACGGAGTGATGCCCGCGACCACCCCGAGCGGCCGGCGAATACTCAGGCTGAGTCGTCCCCGGATGTCGGTCGGGAACGTGTCACCGTTGACCCGGCGGGCGGCCCCGGCGGCCGCGCGAAGCACCCCGGTCGCGGTGGCGACTTCTCTCCGCGCTTTGCTGATCGGCGACCCGGTCTCCTCGATCAACCGTTCGGTTAACTCGTCGCTTCGGGCTTGCAGCCGGTCGGCTGCCGAAAGGAGCCACGCCTCACGCTGACTCGGTCCGACCTCGCGATACGACCGGAACGCCGACTCGGCCGACGCGACCGCGCGCTCGACGTCAGCCGCCGATCCACGGGCGGCGGCCGCCCATAGCGAATCGTCGAGCGGACGCCGGACCTCAAACGTCGCCCCGCTCTCCGGCGGCGTCGCCACGCCATCGATCCGGTGCAAAATCGACTCCATCGTTCACGCCCTCATTCGCTCGCGACGCCGTCACCCGGGTCACCGGCCTTCGGCGGACGGTTGGAAAACGGATACAGGATCGCCCCTAGCCCGATCGTCAACACGGCCGCGGCACCGCGGAGCGGCTCTTCCCAAGCCGCCACCGCCGCGATCACGAACGTGGCGACCACGAATACGCCCGCCGCGACCCGGTGCCCCACATGGCCGACGTCGGATCCGGGCCGAAACAACATCGACACCGTGAGCGCCGAACAGAGAGACAGCGTCATCCCGAGATAGAACAAGAGCGTCAACAATTCCGTGACACACACCACCCCGATCGACGCGACGGCTTGGAACCAGATCGCGACGACCGGAGGACGCGAACGGTGACGGAACCACCGGGGAAGATAACCGTCGTCGGCCATCTTCGCGTACACCCGCGGGCCGGTCATCACCATCGCGGACACCGAGGTGAACAGCGACAACAGAATCACGACCGCCACCACGTTGGCAAAGGAGGGCCCGCCCAAAGACTCCGCCGCGATCCTCGCAACTTGCTCCTCGCCGGCGATCAACGATCGCGGCGGAGCGAGAACGAAGATCGCGTTCATGGCCACGTAGAGGATCGTGACCGAAACGGTCGCGATCACCATCGAACGGGGAACGTTCCGGGCCGCGTCTCGCATCTCGCCGGCGATGTAAATCGAGGCGTTGAACCCGGCGTAACTGAACGAGATGTAAAGCAACGACGTCAAGAACGCGGTGGCGGGGACCCCGTCGACGTCGGCGAGCGGTTCCCACCCCTCCCAACGACCCTCGGACGCGAATAGCGCCACCCCCAGGAACGCCGCGATCACGATGAACTTGATCCCGACGACCAAGTCCTGAAACCGTGCCGACGGTCGGACACTCAGCGTGTGTAACCCGGCCGCCACGAGGATCAACGCGATCGCGAATCCGCCCTCGGAAACCCGCGCGTGAAACGGGGGCAACATCGGCCGCAGATACGCCTCCGCCGCGACCGCGGCCGCCGCGATCGGGGCGGTGAACCCCGCCAACAACGAGACCCAACCGGCCATCAACCCGGCCGCCGGGTGGAGCGTCCGGCCGAGGTACAGGTACTCTCCCCCCGACGCCGTGAACCGCGTCGCCAACGCGCCGTAAGCGATCGCCCCGCAGATCGCGACGATCCCCGCGACGCACCACGCCGTGATCACCCACCATGGCGAACGCAGACTCGCGATCGCGTACCCGCTGGTCGTGAAGACCCCAGCCCCGATCATGCTCGCGGTCACGATCGCGCTACCGGTGGCGAGTCCGAGCGACCGCCCGGTATCGCGATCCCCCGCGTCCCGACCCCCCGCGTCCCGACCCGCCATCATCGGATCTTCCGCGTCCTGATCCGCCGTCACGGGGCTCAACGTTCGCGGATCCGGATGTTCCGGTATGCCACCTCGTCGCCGTGATCCTGCAAGCAGAGATGTCCCTTCGTCGCCTTTCCGAAAGCGTCAAACTTGGCGAACTTACTCTCCGCAACACGCGCGTCCCAGTCGTCGCTTCCCTTCACGTATTCGACGTACTTGGTCCCGTTCATGTAATGGGCACACCGCTCGGGCGTGATCACGACCCGCAACTGATTCCATTCGCCCGCCGGATTCGTCGTGTCGACGTCAGCGGCGTACAACTGGTACAGCCAACCGCACCGCTGTGGGTCGGCTCCCCGCTTGTTGTCCAAGATTTGGATCTCCGGGCCGGAGTGCCAAGGTCGCGGGTTGTCCTCGGTCACGTGATACATGATCCCGCTGTTGCCGCCGGGGGCGATCCGAAACTCGAGTTCCAGTTCGAACGAGCCGAACTGTTTCTTGGTGATGATGTCACCCGCCCCGTTCTCGGCCCGGACCAACGCCCCGTCGATTACCTTCCATCCGTCACTCAGCGAATCCTTCTGGTAGTTGCGAAACTCGTCGGTCGACTTCCCGTCGAATAACACTCGCCACTGGGATTCCGCGGTCGCGGAAAGCGTCGACACGATCGACAACGCGGCGAAGAGGGCGGGCCGCACAAAGGTGGGCCGCACAAAGGCGGGCCGCACGAAGGAACGGAGCGATCGGGGAAAACCGGTCGATGACATCAGATCAATCCTCGGGGCAATGGAGTCGGCAAAGGGGACGGCACAAAATTTTGACCGATTGTACTCCGGCGTCCGACTTCGGTCGCTTCCCCACGCGGCGGGATCGTCCCGATCCCTCTCGGCCCTCACGCCCCCTTGCGGCTGATCACCCAAAGTCGCCGTCGGAGGCGTCCCCCTCGATCCCGCGATCCTTCAGACGCGGAGACTCCTCCGACCCCCTGTCCGATTCGTCGAGCAACGCTTGCGCCCATGCCTGGGCAGCAGCACTCAAGCACGGTTCACCGAGTAGGCACGCCAAGACGTCTTTCTGGAGCGTCGTCGCGAGTTTCGGCGCGAACCTCGACTTCAGCTCATCACGCGCTGCGAGACGCTCCGCTTCGGGAATCCGGGCGACCTGCGACAACAGTTCTAACGGCGAAGGCGGCATGAGCGGTGACAACTCCTGGGTCAGGGTCACGACGTGCTGGAGCCACCGAACCCCGTCGTCGGCCGGCCGAGACGGCGATTCAAAACGCTCGCCGCCACCGACCCCACGCCGCTGCCGGTCGAGTGGTTCGTTTTAGCACACTCGTGCGAACGCCCCCACGCCCCCCGCGTACCCAAGGCGAACCGACGATCGCTCCTGGAAATGTCGAATCGTTCTCCGCCACGAGCGGAACCGGCCATGAAACGGCGAAAACGACGGTCACCCGCCATCGTGGCCGCCGAATGTCAAAAAAACCGAGGAAATTTATCCGCAGCTTGAGGTCCCGCCGTTCCCGAGTTCGCAATTTCCGTTCCGAGATCCGATCCGCATCCGACGTGCCAATGCGTCACAGCCCGTCCGGCGCAAGGGCAAAGGTGACGGATCTTGGCACTGATGACCCGCAACGGCGCCGATCCCCCCAGAGACGGCTCTGCAGAGGGGTCGATTCGCCTCGACATGCGAGGCATGCCTCTCGCCGACTCGCCCGCAGCGGAAGGGTCGGGGCGGCGCAGCCAATCTGATTACGGTTTCGTCTGAATCGATCGCGCGGCCGCACATTTCCACCGACCCGCACCGCTTGCCCCCTTTGCCGGGTCCGCATTCAATGTTCGCGCGGTGAGCCCGATCTGTCCGACGGATGCGGTTTCACCCGGGACGCCGCCGGCGTCCAGCGTCACTACTCAGCTTTTTTCAGGAGCTCACGGATGCGTTTTTGCACGATTTCACTCGTCCTGTCGTCGGTTTTCGGTTCGGCGTCGGTCCATGCCGCGAACGATTGGTCGGGGTTCGACCTCAAGCCTGGGGAACGGATCGTCGCGATCGACGGGGTCCCGGTGAACGGGGCCGCGGGAAATTCGGTGGAGGGGGCGGTCCGCCAAGTCGAGGCCTCGAAGCAGTCCGCCCAGCCGGCGAAGAAGCAGTCCGCCCAGCCGGCGAAGAAGCGGTCCGCCCAACCGGCGAAAACGACCACGACGGATGCGTCGGCTAACTCGAGCGAAACCTCAAAGCAAGCGGCCGAGTCGTCCAAGAAGGCGACCGCCAAGAAAGCGGAATCAAAGAAAGCGGCCTCGAAGAGCGAGTCTTCCGAGCGGTCATCGGGAGGCCCAACCGAGGTCGTCGCGACCAACATCGACGGGACGCTCGTCCGCTCCGGCATGCCTTTCAGTCATACGCCGGGAGACACCGCGCTGGACAAGGCGAATCACGAGCGTCGCAAGAACGGCGTCGGGAACCTGAAGCCGGACCCCCAGTTGCAAGCGTTGGCCCTAAAGAAAGCCCGCATCGCCGCCTCCCGTCGTTACAAGAATCACATCGGCGGTTCACTCGGTGGGGCTCGTGCCGAAGGGGTCGGACACACGCAAGGCCGCTTCCTCAGTTGCTGTCTCGACATGCACGCGACCTACGGCGGTGCGGCGATGGTCCAGGGTGCCGACGGGTGGTATTGTTGCCTTCTCGTCCGCTAACGCCCCGGCCCTCCCGTTGATCCCCGCGACCTCCCGATGATCCCCGCGACCTCCCGATGATCCTCAGTCGTCTCACGACATTCGACCGCTACGCCGCGTGCCACCCTCGCTTCGCGGCGGCGACCGATTTCTTGCGGCGACCCGATTTGGAACGATTGCCGGACGGTCGGCACGAGATCGACGGGGACCGACTTTTCGCGATCGTGTCACGGGACCTCGGCCGCGGGCGTCAAGACGCGACACTCGAATCGCACCGCCGGTATGTCGACATTCAATACGTCGTCAGCGGGTTCGATCTGATCGGGTGGTCGGATTTGTCGGAATGCCGGCGGCCGAAGCCGGATTTCGACGAAGGACGTGACCTCGGTTTCTACGACGACCGGCCTGGCACTTGGCTACGGGTGCCGGCCGGGACCCTCGCGGTGTTCTACCCCGAAGACGCCCACGCCCCGCTCGGCACCTCCGTCGCCGTCCACAAGGTCGTCGTCAAGGTCGCGATCGACGCCACGGACGCGGACGTCTGAGAGAAACGTTTCGCGTTCATCCGCCCATTGAATCTTCTTGCGTCCGCCCATGCGTATGGCCGTGACAAGCTCGTCGTCATCGAGAACGGCATGGAGGACGGACGCGAGATTCATGCCGCCATTTTCCCACCGGACAGGGAACCGGCTCGCTCCGCGCGCCCAAGAATTCGGGCTCTTCCGCGATTTTAGTGGCTTGCGGGCTGGCGTCGGCGAGGTTTTTTCAGGCATCGCTGCGATGTCCGAATGTTGAATGAAGTATGCTGAT
>JAWLFY010000165.1:0-4323 GCA_041685355.1 Pirellulaceae bacterium
CGATCAGCATACTTCATTCAACATTCGGACATCGCAGCGATGCCTGAAAAAACCTCGCCGACGCCAGCCCGCAAGCCACTAAAATCGCGGAAGAGCCAACAGCGAAGGGGTTGGGGCTGTGAGCGGCGTAAAGCAGCGATTTGGAATGGAGCTTAAAGCGGAGATTGACGCGGGCGATGATCCGCAACGCATGTCCAAATGTCTGTATGAACGCTATCTCGATGAACGAGTGCGCGAACCTGGATAGGATGAAAGCATGGATGAGATCTACGGCATGGGTGCCGGACCAGAATCTGAGATTCCGGAAACCGAGTTGCGTAGCGTTGCGGATGCTTTCATCGCCGCGACAAACGACGGCACCGGCGGTCTCGGCCCCGCCGCCGAACTCACCCCATCGGCCAGCGGCCGATCCGATTTCGCAGCGGCTCTTCGTACACCGCCACCGCTTTGCGAAACTCGGTATAGTCCTGCTGGTCGATCGCTTCACGGAGCCGCTCCGCATCAGGTACCTGGTCGGGATGCAATTCGTGGTGCGTCCCTTTTTGCAGCTTCGAGCGATCGTCGGCGTTTTCCAGATCGGCTTGGTACGCCTTCAGTCGCCGGGTGAGTTTCCGAACACAACGTTTGAACGCCGCGTACGCGTTCTCTTCCACGTCCGCGGCGGCCAACGTTGGCCCCGACAAAAACGGAGCCCGCTGATTGCAGATCCTACGAAGTGCAGACCCCGTGCCGATAGCAGCCCCCGACCAAGCCTCCGAAGGTGGGGCGGATCGAGACGTGTTTCCCCGACCGGCAGAACCAGAGGACAACCCAAGTTCGCGTTCGCGCGGTGGCTTTGAATGATCGATATGTTGACGCTCTTTCTCAGTGGCGACGTGATGACCGGTCGGGGGATCGACCAGATCCTCGCCCACCCGGTGCATGCGGAACTTCACGACTCATCTTGTACGGCTGCGGGGACCTGATCACCGATTACGAAGGCATCAGCGGCCACACGTCGTACCGCGGCGGCTTGGGTTTGATGTACTTTCCCGAACTCGAACGGGGAAGCGGCGAGCTGAAACGGTTGCGGATGCGACCGACGATCATGAATCGCTTGCGGCTCCAACGGCCGGATCCGGACGACGTCGGTTGGCTGGAAGGGACGCTGAATCGTGAAGGGCGAGAACTGGGGACGTCGGTCCGGCGTGATTCCTCGGGATGGCTGACGCTGGACTGGTAGCCGGCGACGCCGTGGTCGTCGAGAACTCAGTCTCCCAAGTGGGCGGCGCGAGCGTCAAACCGAGATTCGGTCCCCGTCCGGAAATGCGTTTCGGTGATGCAAGTCAGGTTCCGGCATGCGATTCGCACGATCGGGGGTAGGACGTTTGGGCATCGTCGCCACCGCCGGAGAAAGGCGATCGGCGACTTTCCGCCGATCGCCCACGGTGGGCTGCGCGGCTCGCCACGGGCGTGCCGAAGGTCGCGATCGCCGTTGTGATCGGAACCTCCACGTTCCCCCTTCGGATCTGAACCTCTTCGTGACCACGACGGTCATTCGCATCTCACCCACACGTTGAATCGTGATGCCCGAATTACCGGACGTTGAGTACTTCAAGAAATACATCGATGCGACCTCGCTTCATCAAGTGATCGAGGGGGTCGATCTCGATCGGGACGACATTCTCGGTGACGTTTCGCGGCGTTCGCTCCGCGAGCGGCTTTTGGGACACTCCCTGGAGTCGACCCGGCGGTACGGCAAGTATCTCTTCGCTCAGCTTTCGGGAGACGGATGTCTGGTGCTCCATTTCGGGATGACCGGCCAACTCGACTACTCGAGTGCCTCGGAGGTTCCGCCGCACACCCGGCTGTGCCTCCACTTCAATAAAGGCGCGCGGCTGGCGTATGTCTGTCAGCGGATGCTAGGAACGGTCGACTGGGCCTCGGACGTCGAAGGCTATCTTGAGCGCAAGGGGCTCGGCGTCGACGCCGCCAGCGAGGAGCTCGATTTTGATCGCTTTCGCGAGTTGCTCGGCAGCAAGCGTGGTTCCATCAAGGGCGCGCTGATGGATCAACAGACGATTGCCGGGTTGGGAAACGTCTACGTCGACGAAATCTTGTTCCGGGCCGGGGTTCATCCGCGGGCGTCGGTCCCGGAACTCAGCCGTGAAACGTTGGGGCGAATCTTCCGTGCGATCTCCGCGGTCCTCGAGGAGGCGACGCGTGCGCGGGCGGATCCGAACCGAATGCCCGACCACTTCCTGCTGCACCGTCGGGGGACCGAACGCGACGATTGTCCGAAGTGCGGGGGCCGGTTGGAGGAGATCGAAGTAACGGGACGCAAGTCGTCCATCTGTCCCCGCTGTCAGCAACATTAGGATTCGCGTTGTGGGCCGCCATCGCAACTTGCCGCAGGTGCATTCATGCCGGTCCCCGATCAAGAAATCGCCGACAAGCTCGGTCGACTCGCCGACTGGTTAGAGATCCGCGGCGAGAACGAATTTCGGGAGTGGGCTTCTCGAACCGCGGCGCAAACGGCCGGGCCCCTTCCGCGAGACGCCCACGCAATGCTGGCCGACGCCGAATCGATGCTGGCCGACGCCGAATCGATGCTGGCCGACGCCGAATCGCTCTCGGAACTTCCCGCGATTGGTGAAGACTTGGCCGGCAAGATCGCGACCGTTGTCCAAACCGACGAGCTCCCGCCGCTTAACGAGATCGAAGAAGAGGCGCCTGCGGAACGGCGTGAGCCGTCCGGTCTCGGTGTTCGACGCGGCAGGGACGCACCGGAGGGCTCGCGCCCTGCCGCTAACTTTTGAAAACATCTCACCCAACCTCAACGGAACGGTGCGAATCGGGAAACAAGCTGCGCCCGCTTTTCGACTTCCCGAAGCGGGGGCGGGCGGTGGGACGCCCGCAGCGTCGGGTGGGGCTACAATACAGCCTCGCAGATTCTCCCCGACTTCCCCTGTCCAATTGCTCAAGGTGAATCATCAATGCTACGCGTCACTTGCCTGGGACTTGCCCTGCTGGCCGTCGGAACAAGTCCGTCCTTGGCCGACGACCATGGGTTTGTCGATCTGTTCAACCGAGAAAATCTCGACGGCTGGACGCAACGTAACGGAACTGCGACCTATCGCGCCGAGGGCGACGCCATCGTCGGCACGACTTCCGAGGGCAGCCCTAACTCGTTCCTGTGCACCGACGAGGAGTACGGCGACTTTGAACTGACCTTCGAGGTCAAGCTGGACAGCCCCCTGAATTCTGGCGTTCAGATTCGTTCGCAGACGCGAGGTGACGATCCCCAGGGTCGCGTCAACGGGCCTCAGGTGGAGATCGCCACCAACGGCACTGCGGGGTACATCTACGGTGAAGCCGCCGGCGGCTGGATGACTCCGGATGAGGCTCGAACGCCACACGACCACTTCCAGGAGAATCAATGGAACTCCTACCGGGTCGTCGCGTTCGGACCCACCATCCAGGTCTGGCTGAACGGTCATCTGATTTCGGACTTGACCGACCGAGAGAAATTCGAGTCGCACCCCCAAGGGTTCATCGGTCTTCAGGTGCACGGGATTCGCTCGGGAGAGGGCCCTTACGAGGTGCGTTGGCGGAACATTCGTCTTCGAGACCTGAGCGATTTCGAAGCGTTGTACAACGGCAAGGATTTAAGCGGCTGGAAAACCGCTGGAAACTGGCTGCCGCAGTCGGACGGTTCGCTGCTGATTGAGCCGCGGGAGGGCGAGACAGGTTGGCAACGGTACGATGCCTACCTGTGGTCGGAAAAGGAGTACGGGGATTTTGTGTTGGATCTTCAGTACGCGTATCCCCCCGGAGGCAACAGTGGCGTCTTCTTCCGGGTGGGCGACCGAGACAATCCGGTCGAAGAGGGGATCGAAGCCCAGATTCTCGACTCATCGCAAAAGGGAAATGCCCTCGGCCCGCACGACCACGGCGGCATCATCGGCACCGCGGCCCCGACCAAGAACATGTCGCGGCCGCCGCACCGATGGAACCGCATGGTGATCACCTGTGTCGGCGACGACTTGACGGTGGAGCTCAATGGCGAACCGATCATTGATGTTGATCTTTCGGAAAGCCCTCTCTCCGATCGCCCTCGCAAGGGATTCATCGGGCTCCAGGATCACGGTCAGCCCAACAACATCAAGTTCCGCAGCATTCGCGTGCGTGACCTGGATTGACCCTCCCGACAACGGCCTGCCAAGCAACGGTCGGGAAAAATTTGACGCACTCAGCCGCTCGATCGCGGAACGGCGCGAGCTGTCGGGTCCCATCCGCGGCGCGACGCACCGGAGGGCTCGCGCCCTGCCGCTAACTTTGGCG
>JAWLFY010000165.1:4423-10638 GCA_041685355.1 Pirellulaceae bacterium
GACGCACCGGAGGGCTCGCGCCCTGCCGCTAACTTTGGCGCTTCAGCAGGGGGCAAGGTCTCCATGCTTTGGATTGGTCGACGTCCCCTTTCCGGCTTCCGCTCACAGGTCGCGGAGCGTTTTGGCGAACTCGATGTTCTCGAGTTCTTCGGTGGGATGTTGTGCCAACAGGCGGATCGAGGGATCGATCAGATGCTCGAGCCAATCCCCCAAAGGCACTTCTTCGGCTTTCGAATCGAACCGTTCGAACGCGTTCAAGAAGACCTCTTCGACGAGGTCGTCGATGGCCAGATCGCCGCCGATCCTCGCTTCGACTTCCGGGTACCGATAGGTCCAGCGGCCGATCCGATTTCGCAGCGGCTCTTCGTACACCGCCACCGCTTTGCGAAACTCGGTATAGTCCTGCTGGTCGATCGCTTCGCGGAGCCGCTCCGCATCAGGTATCTGGTCGGGATGCAGTTCGTGGTGCGTCCCTTTTTGCAGCTTCGAGCGATCGTCGGCGTTTTCCAGATCGGCTTGGTACGCCTTCAGTCGCCGGGTGAGTTTCCGGACACAACGTTTGAACGCCGCATACACATTCTCTTCCACGTCCGCGGCGGCCAACGTTCGCCCCGACAAAACGAGCGCCGTTTTGACGCGATAAGTATTGCTCCGCGGCTGGAAAGTCACGGTGATATACAGATCGGAAACCGGGAACTTTTCGACCGGTTTGCGGAGCGGATTGAGACCTTCCTCGAAATGCTCGATCTCCTCCGCGGTGAGGTCACAGTTGTGGGTATCGAGTTCGATCCGCAAGTTATAGCTCGTATCGGAAAAAGCCATGATCAACTCCGTCCAAATGGTTGCTTGGTTGAAGGATGTGTTCGAAGTGGGTGTGGGGCGGGATCGTCGGCCGAACGCCACCGCCCCTGGCGGGCATGTCGCTCGCACCCGGACACCGTGTTAGGCCGGACCCAAGGCGTCAGGCCGAACCCAAGGCGTCTGGGCGAACCCAAGGCGTCTGGGCGAACCCAAGGCGTCTGGGCGAACCCAAGGATTCGAGTTCGAGTGGACAGGCGTCATCAAGGCCTCACCCGTCGTCAATGTCTATCGCGGTTACACCCGGGACGTAGCGACTGCACTTCGCGCGCCAACCGGGCACGCCTGCTCAGCCCCGCAACGCGTGCGAAGGAAAGAGCCTCAAGGAATCCCAAGGTTCGCTCGGTCACGCCCGGCCGAGGAAAGGCCGGACCTTTCGACGTGCCGGCCGAAAGCTCGCGGCGGCTTGGCGGAAGGCGGACGCGAACCGACCACATCACCCTTGGCCGATCATCCGTTTGCCCTTGGCGGATTGTCCGTTTTGCCCTTGGCCAATCGTCCGCTTGGCATTGAGTTTGCTCCCTTTGTGAATCTTCGGCTCGGTGAGATATCCCCGGCCCGGAGAGATGTTTAAAGCGGGCAAGCCCCGAAGTGACGAAAACAGCGTCGCGGCTTCCCGCGACGGTCGGACCGGCCGGCCGTTTTATCCAGTCGTTCCCTTGTTCACCCCGTCCATCCGGAGAAACCGATGACCGTCAATACGATCACCCCGTTCGAGAAGACCGTCCACATTTCCAACGAATGGCTCGAACAGCTCGGACAAGAACTGGGCCGCGACGATGCCCAACTATCGTACCGGACGCTCCGGGCGGTGCTGATGGCGTTGCGTGACCGTTTAACTGTCGAAGAAGCGACCGATCTGGGGGCGCAACTGCCTATGCTGATTCGTGGGCTGTATTACGAAGGTTACAACCCGAGCCAGACGCCAACCAAGGAGCGCAGCCTGGAAGCGTTCCTGAATCACGTTTCCCGAAATCTGCAGGAGGCGGTCGACGGCAGCCCGGAAGAGGCGGCCAGGGCGGTGTTTCGGCTGCTCAGCCGGCACGTCACCGCGGGGGAACTGTCCGACGTGAGGGCGATGCTTCCGGGAGACGTCCGAGGGTTATGGCCGAGTGCGTGAACGTTCCGTTGGGCGCGTCGGGATCGTCCAAGATCGACGCGAAGCTTCGGGCGGCCTCTGGCGGATGCTTCCACCGCAGCGTGGGCGGGAGGTTTTCGCCTTCGCACGTCAGTTTCGTCGGAATGACGTCCCCCGGCGAGAAATCGGGACTGGTCAATGTGAATTCTTGTTCCGGCATGGCTTTCGCTTTCTTGACGGTTAGCGGATTCGCCGCCGTCGTGAATTTGACGCGGCGTGCGGTCTTTTCGCGGCGTGCGGGCACATCGCTCCGATTGCTGAGCCCGCTGATTGCAGGCTCTTATCAAGGGCAGATCCCATGCCGATTGCGGCCCCGACCGAGCGTACGAAGGCGGGGCGGAACCGACGTGTTTCCCCGACCGGCAGAACCGGCGGGCAACCCAGCCTCGCGTTCGCGCGGCGGCTTTGACCGATCGATAAGCACCTCGCCCCCTTCCGCGGAACTCACCGGACAAATCGGTCGGTGTCATCGGCAAACCGGAGGAGGCTCTTCCGCGATTGCCAACGATTGATCTTGGCGGCCACGTGACGGAGGATGTCACCGGTGGATCCTCGGCGGCCGGAGTGGACTTGATGGGGGAATTGCAAACGCTGGGTTACGGGCAGGTGGCGGTTGCGGCGTGCTTGGTGCTGGTCAACGCGGCGATTTCGCTGTGGCTGGGTCTACGGATCGAGCGTTCGTTGTTGTGGGCGAGCGCGCGCACGGTGGTGCAGTTGTTGCTGGTCGGCTTGATCTTGGAATGGGTGTTCCGGCTGGACCGGTGGGAAGGGGTGCTGGGGATCGCGGCGGTGATGACACTGATCGCCGGGTTCACCGCGGCGGGGCGGAACGAACGGCGGTACCGGGGGATCGGGTTCAACACGATCGTCTCGGTGTGGGCGAGTTCGTGGCTGGTGACGGGGTTCGCGTTGTTGTTGGTGTTGCGTGCCGGGGGCGGCGAGATGGCGTGGTACGGGCCGCAGTACGCGATCCCGCTGTTGGGGATGATCCTGGGGAACACGCTGAACGGGATCACCGTCGGGTTGAACGCGTTCACCGAGGCGGTGTCGGGGCGGCGGCCGGAGGTGGAAGGGGCGTTAGCGGTGGGTGCGACGCGTTGGGAGGCGGCCCGGCCCGCGGTGCGACATGCGGTCCGGCTGGGGATGATGCCGATCATCAACTCGATGCTTGTGGTCGGGATCGTCAGTTTGCCGGGGATGATGACCGGACAGATTTTGTCGGGGACGCCGCCGATCGAAGCGGTCAAATACCAGATCGTCATCATGTTCCTGATCGCGTCCGGGACGGCGATCGGGACGACTTCGGCGGTGCTGCTGAGCTATCTCCGCTTGTTCACGCCCGAGCACCGATTCGAGTCGCGGCGGCTGCGGCGTGTGGAATGACAGGCGGGGCTGGGCGGCCTCGGGAGGTTATACTCGGCGGTTCGCAACGTTCCTTTGGCGGAGAAACTTGATGAGAACGGCAGGCAGCCGCCGCGCGGCTGGAGATCGCGGGACGGCTTTCCGGGGTCGTCGGGACCGAGGGGCTCGGGGTCGGTGGGACCGAGGGGCTCGGGGTCGGTGGGACCGAGGGGCTCGGGGTCGGTGGGCTCGAGGGGCTCGGGGTCGGTGGGACCGAGGGGCTCGACAGGTCTTGGGACTCGTTTGGGGGCTGATGGTGGCGAGCGCCGCGTTGTCGGCTGCGTCCGCCGTGGCGGCGGATCCGCCGAATAACACGAGTCCGCCGAATATCGTGCTCGTGTTCGCGGACGATCTGGGCTGGGCCGATGCGGGTTGTTATGGCAACCGGTTCAACGAGACGCCGCGGATCGATCGGTTGGCCCGCGAGGGGGTGCGATTGAGTCAGTTCTACGCCGGGCCGGTCTGCTCGCCGACCCGCGCCAACCTGCAATCGGGGCAAGACCAAGCCCGGTTCGGGATCACACAACACATTCCCGGGCATCGCCGCCCGTTCGCGCGGATGATCGATCCGGTGGTTCCGCGGCAGTTGCCGTTGGAAGTCGAGACGTTTGCCGAGCGGTTGTCGGCGGCGGGGTACCGCACCGGGTATTTCGGCAAATGGCACCTCGGCGGCAACGGGTTCGGGCCGGAGGATCAGGGGTGGCAAACGGTGCTGGAATGTCAGCGGAACGTGTTGCCCCCGGGGGTCACCGGCCAGCAGCGGCCGCGGCGGACGGCGGAATTCTTGACGGAGAAGGCGATCGAGTTCATCGAGACCGACGACGACCGACCGTTCTTATTGCAGGTTTCGCACTTCGCCGTGCACATCCCGCTGTCGACCACGGACGAGTTGTTGTCGAAGTACGAGGCGAAGGAGTCGGCCGACGGCTACCCGAGCCTGCCCGCGTACGCCGGGTTGATGGAAGAGTTGGACCGAAGTCTGGGGAGGATCGTCGACGCGATCGACGGCGCGGGGATGGGCGAGCGGACGTTGGTGTTGTTCGTTTCGGATAACGGGGGGCTGGAACACGAGCAGAGTGGCCGGGTCGTGACATCGAACGAACCGTTGCGGGGCGAGAAGGGTCAGCTTTACGAGGGGGGGATCCGCGTTCCGGCGATCGCCCGTTGGTTGGGGGAGATTCCGGAGGGAAAAGTGTGTGACACGCCGGCGATCACGTTCGATCTCTATCCGACGTTCGTCGAGCTGGCTGGCGGGTCGCTCCCGGACGACCAGCCGGTCGATGGGGTGAGTCTGGCGGGGCTGTTTCGCGACCCCGACGCGTCGCTCGGCCGGGACACGCTGCACTGGCATTTGCCGCACTACCACCACAGCACCCCGGCGGGGGCGATCCGGCGGGGCGAGTGGAAATTGATCGAGTTCTTCGAGGGTGGCAGGCTCGAGCTGTACAACCTGAAGGAGGATTTGGGGGAGACGAACGACCGGTCGGACGACATGCCGGAGCTGGCGGGCGAGCTTCGGGAGTCGCTCGCGGCGTGGCGGGAGCGGGTCGACGCGAAGATGCCGGTCGCCAACCCGGACCATGATCCGGATCGCGAAACGGAACTTCACCGGCCTCGGCGGCGGCGTCGGTAGGGACCGATCGCCCTGTCAGGCGGCGAGTGATGGTTTATACTCGATCGTCGTTCCGCTGACATAGGAAGAGTCTATCCATGATGCGACGTCGAGAACTTCTCCGAACTGTGACCGCGGCGGGAATCGCCGCCGCGACCGCCGGCCCGTTCGCACGCGGGCGGCGGTCGGTTGCCTGTGGTCAGGAACCGGAAGGGGATTCGGCCGAGAAGTTCAAGCTCGGGTATGCGCCTCACCCGGGGATGTTCAAGAAATTGGCCGGCGACGACGTGATCGACCAGATCAAGTTCAGCGCCGACCAGGGGTTCACGGCGTTCGAGTACAACGGGTTGCCCAGCGAGACGTCGGCGATGCAGGAGAAGATCGGGGAGACGCTCGATTCGCTCGGGATGCAGATGGGCGTGTTCGTCGCGTACGGCAGCTTCGACCGGCCGACGTTCGCGCGTCCCGAACCGGAGACGACACGGGAGATCCTCGATCGGCTACGCGAGGCGGTCGAGGTCGCCAAGCGGGTGGGCGCGAAATGGTTCACGGTGGTCCCTGGCAGCGTCGATCAGCAGCATCCCGGCGGGGATTGGAATCGGTACGGCGGCCCGCGTCTGGCCGAGGGTTATCAAACGGCGAACGTGATCGACACGCTACGGCGGTGCGTCGAGGTGGTCGAGCCCCACGGATTGGTGATGGTACTGGAACCGCTGAACTGGTTCGCCAACCATGGCGGCGTGTTCCTCCGCCGCAGCGACCAGGCGTACGCGATCTGCCGCGCGGTCGACAGCCCGTCGTGTAAGATCTTGTTCGACATCTATCACCAGCAGATCACCGAGGGGAACCTGATCCCGAACATCGACCGATGCTGGGACGAGATCGCGTATTTCCAAGTCGGCGACAATCCGGGGCGGAAGGAACCGTCAACGGGGGAGATCAATTACCGGAACGTGTTCCGCCACCTGCACGAGAAGGGTTTCGCCGGGGTGGTGGGGATGGAGCACGGCAACAGCGGGCGTGGGGCCGAGGGGGAACGCCGGGTGATCGCCGCGTATCGAGAGGCGGACGATTTTTAGGCGGCAAGGGGTGAGCAAGACGCCAACTGAAGGCTCTTCCGCGATTTTAGTGGCTTGCGGGCTGGCGTCGGCGAGGTTTTTTCAGGCATCGCTGCGATGTCCGAATGTTGAATGAAGTATGCTGATC
>JAWLFY010000030.1:0-39633 GCA_041685355.1 Pirellulaceae bacterium
AAAATGGGTTACTCGGGGCGCCAGTCAAGCTGGACGACGCCAAAACCGCATTGATTGACTTCCCCCACGGGGGGGCGTTAGCACTCCTGTGCCGCGCCCGACAAGGCCGACCCAAGAGCACTCCTGGCCGCGCCCGACAAGGCCGACCGGGGACTCGTTGCGGCGTCAGACACGGCACGAGAGACGCGACGAGAGGATTAGAAATCGAGCCGCGACGACGTCGTCGCTCACGTGCCCGCGCGACCCGCACGTCGCGCGATGTCACTCGCTCACGACGTGCCGGTCGATCACTTCATTTGGCGACCCGATCCGAAAGGGGTCTTTTCGGATGGGCGCTCAGTCGGCCGCCGGCGGTTCCGCCCCGACCCGCAGGATCATCACCGGGGGTGCCGAGTCACTTCCGTTGAGCGAGTAACTCGCGTCGAGGGCTCGCGTGATCCGCTCCCTCGACTCGGTCAGGTGCGCCAACGTGTACGCGTCCATCTCGGTCCCGCAACGTTCGATCGCCAAACCGATCCGTCCGCCCAACTTCTTCAGCTCCATCCGGGCGAGGTTGCTGATCGGCTTGTGTGCCGCCGTATCGGCTTCTTCCTCAAGCACCAAGTCGATCAGCCGCAGCAGGTGTTCCCGCTGCAGATTCCGACGCAGCGAACTGATCATCGGCTGGCGGTCGTTCCTCGCCTCCGGACAATCGGCGTCGAGCTCACCCCATACCGCCGCGCCCACGGTTTCGAGCAACTCCGGCAAGGTCACCGCGTCTTGATCGGCGGGCAACCGGACTTCGTTGTCGAACACTCGGCGGAGCGTCGTCGGGTTCATCAGCAACGTGAGGGTCGACGCCTGCATGCTGAGGATACGATCGTGCACCGGCCATGCGGCCTCGTTCGAGAGCGACGAATGGACGCCCCCGTCGAGCCACTTGTCGACACTCATCCGCTCGAGCAGTTCGGGGGTCAACCCGTACGCCTCATCGCGAAACGATGTGTCGATGACGAATCGCATTGCCGCGCGTTGCTGCTCCGCGGGGACGACTTCGACCGGCGGACGGTTCCCGGGGTCCCCCTTCTTGTCGCGGTTGACGAACGCCCCGCCGACCCAGTTCGCCATCATGCTGACCGATCGCATCTGGATCCCGAGGGTCAACTCGTAACCACGGCGTGCCTTCGACCAGCTGTCCCCTTCCTTGACGAACTTGTCCAAGATCCGCTCACGGTACAGGTCGACCAGCTTCATTTGCTCGGTCGCGTACTCCAGCGGGTCGGACGAGAAGTCATACCGTCGGGCGAGCGGATCCGGACCGCTGGTGTCTTCGTCCGTCGCGTACTGGAGTTCCGGCTCGGTGCACCGCTTCAGAATCTCGGGGAGCTTCTTGTCGTCGAACGTGTAGCCGTACTCGATCGCCCAGTAGTCGTAGGGGCCGATGTCGATCATCGCGTAGTCCCCTTGGACCGCACCCGCTTCGAACCGGTAGTTAATCGGGTTGTAGTCCATCACCGACGAAGCGAACGTTTTCTTCCCCTTCACCTCCTCGCTATTGATTTCCGCGAGAGAAAGTTGCGCGGACGCTTTGAAGTTGTGTCGCAGCCCGAGCGTGTGGCCGACTTCGTGGGCGACCAAATCGGCGAGCAACGGCCCGACGAACCATTCGGGGATCCCGTCGAGCAGGTCGACCTCCGGCTTCGGCTCGTCGGCCTTCGCCGATTCCTCTTTCTCGTCTTCGCCGTCCTTCTCGCCATCCCCGTCTTCTTCGTCGTCCTTCTCTTTCGGATCCTCCTCCGAATCATCTTTCGCGTCGTCCGAATCCTCGGACTTCTCCTTCTCGGAGCCGTCCTTCTCAGACTCGTCCTGCTTCTTTTTCTTCTTCTTTTTCTTCTTCGACTTCTCTTTCTCGGCTTCTTCGTCGAGAGCCAACAAGAACGCCCAATTCATGCGGGCGAGCGCCAGGTCGAGGCTCCGGCCGCTCGCCGCCATGCAGAGACCGTTCTTTTGGCTGATGTGGCCGTACAACCCGTCGTACTCGTCGTCGCCGAGCAGCGACGGGTCGGCGCCGGCCATCGCAAACCCCGCCATCGGCTCCCGCGATTCACGGGCGAACCGATCGCGAAGCGGGTTCGACTGTTCGGCGGGAGCGAGGCGGACGCGGGGATCCCAGCGTGGATGTTGACCAAGCCACGCCAACGTCTCGGCGCTGGCCCCTTCCATCGCCAACTTCGGCATCAGGTCGTGGTAATTGAAGTTGAAGTGGCGGATCCAGCCGTCGGTCAGGATGATGTCCGCGTCAAGGATCTCGCCCGTCTCGGGATGCACTCGGCTGGGGCCGATCGCCGTCCCGACATCGTTGTTGAGCCAGCGGATGAAGTTATATCGGACGTCCTCCGGATCCTTCTCCATATGCGCCCCGCTCTCGGCGTCCTGGTACTCGATCACGATCGCGTCGATGATCCCGACCTTTTCGAACGCCTTGTTCCAATAGTCGATACCCGACTTGATCCAGCGGCGATAGCGGACCGGCGCGGTGTGCTCGACGTAAAACCGGATCGGCTCTTTCGGCGGACTGAGCTTGAGCTTCGGGTCACGCTTCTCCAGGTGCCAGCGGTTGACGTACCGCACCCGTGTCTCTTCGTCGTCGTACTTGCTCAAGTCGCTAAACGAAGTCGTGAAGTAACCGACCCGTTCGTCCGCCTCACGCGGCTTGAAACCCGAACTCGACGGCGGAACCTCGCTGATCGAATAGTGCAGCGTCTGCAGCTTGCCGCCGCGACCGACGATCTCGAACGACAGCTCGATGTTGTCGGGGAAAACCTTCGCCGATTCGACCTTCATGATCCGCGGGTTCGTGATCTGAATCGATGACCCGAAAAACTTGGACGCGTTCCCGACCAGCAGCGCGTCGAGGTCAACGACCGGTCCCCGATTCGGACCGAGGGCGAGGATCGGCACGTCGAGCAGGACTTGGTCGGTGAACAACCGCTTCACCGACGCCTTCGCCTCCGGTTCCCCGGACGCCCGAATCGACAAGTTCGGCGCGATCAACGCCAACCGTTCGTCATATTGCCGCCACTGGACCACCCAATCCCCCGACTGGAGACCCGCATACCGGTCTCCGCTGCTGACGGTGAGGGCGATGAAGTACCGCTTCGACGCAAAGTTTTTCGGGAGCTCCCCGATCAGTTGGGAGTCCTTCTCCCTCTCCCACACGTCGAACAAGCCCTTGGGGTCTTGCTGGTCCGAGACGGGAACCTTTTTGTACCCCTCCGAGACTTTCTCGAAGCTGGGGAGTTCAGCCCAAGCGGTGGGGGCGGCGAAAGCCACGAGCGACGCGGCGATCAAGCGAAAGGCAGTTTTCATTCCGAATATCACTCGGTTCTAGAGGAATCGATCCCTAGAGCCTAGGTTACCCAATCCGTCATCCCCCGTCGCAGATTTTCAGCTCGTGACGCCCGACATTGACGGTTTTTACCCGTCACCCGACAATCAAGGCCCTGCGGTTACCCCGTTCCACCTTTCGAACCCCGATCCCCGCATGAACCCGTTGCAGCAACAAGATCCCCAAATTTGGGACGCGATCGAAGCCGAAGCCCTCCGTCAGCAGGACGGCTTGGAGATGATCGCGAGCGAGAACTACACGAGCCTGCCGGTGATGCAGGCGGTCGGCAGCGTGCTGACCAACAAGTACGCCGAAGGCTACCCCGGACGACGCTACTACGGCGGGTGCGAACACGTCGACGTCGTCGAAACTCTGGCGATCGACCGGGCCAAGGAACTGTTCGGGGCCGAGGCGGCGAACGTCCAACCCCACAGCGGTTCCCAAGCGAACACGGCGGTCTACCTGAGTTGCCTCGAACCGGGCGACGCGGTCCTCGGGCTCGACCTGGCCCAAGGCGGGCACCTCACCCACGGGATGAAGCTCAACATCAGCGGTCGGCTGTATAACTTCCACAGCTACGGCGTCTCCCCGGATACCCACCGGCTCGATTTCGACCAAGTCGCCAAGCTGGCCCGCGAGCACCGCCCGAAGCTGATCGTCGCCGGCGCCAGCGCCTACCCGCGTGAAATCCCGCACGACCGATTCAAGGAGATCGCCGACGACGTCGGGGCCAAGCTGATGGTCGACATGGCCCACTACGCCGGACTCGTCGCTGCCGGGATCCACCACAACCCGGTCCCCGTCGCCGACTACGTGACGACGACGACCCACAAGACGCTCCGTGGCCCCCGCGGCGGGCTGATCCTGTGCCGCGACGAACATCTCAAGCTCGTCAACCGCAACGTCTTCCCCGGCACCCAAGGCGGGCCGCTGATGCACGTCATCGCGGGCAAGGCGGTCTGCTTCGCCGAGGCGATGTCGGAACCGTTCCGCGAATACGCCCGCGCCGTCGTCCGCAACGCTAAGGTGCTCGCCGAGTCGCTCCTCGAAACGGGACTGCGGCTGGTCAGCGGCGGGACCGACAACCATCTCCTGTTGGTCGACGTCACCAGCCTCGGGCTGGGGGGCAAACGGGCCGAAGCCGTCCTCGACCGCTGCGGGATCACCGTCAACATGAACATGATCCCGTTCGACACCCGCAAACCGATGGACCCCTCGGGCGTCCGCATCGGGACCCCCGCCCTCACGACCCGAGGGATGGGGGAAGACGAAATGCGACGCGTCGCCGGTTGGATCGGCCGCGCCTTGCGGCATCACGAAGACGACGCCGTGTTGGAAACGATCCGCGGCGAAGTTCGGGAACTCAGCGAATCGTTCCCCGTCCCCGCCGGTCGGTTGCCCACGGTCGAAGTCGCGAGCTAACGGTCGGGCAACTTAACGGTCGGGCATCATGCGACCGCCGCTCTGAGCGAGACCGGGATCCGAGCGAGACCGGGACTCGCCCGATCTCCTCCCCCCTCACCTCCCACGCCGTCACCATGCCCCGAATCTTGATCGCCGACGACAACGCGGCCAACCGCGAACTGCTGGAAGCCTATCTGGCGGGAGTCGATTGCGAGATCGAGACCGCGTCGGACGGCCAGGACACCCTCGCGAAGGTCGCCGAGTTCCGCCCCCACCTGCTGCTCCTCGACGTGATGATGCCGAAGCTCAGCGGGTTCGAGGTTTGCCGACAACTCAAGGACGACCCCAAGACCGCGCGGGTGATGGTGCTGATGGTGACCGCGCTCAACGAACTGGGGGACATCGAACGGGCCGTCCAGTCCGGCACCGACGACTTCCTCAGCAAGCCGGTCAACAAGATCGAACTGCTCAAGCGAGTCGAGAACATGCTCAAGTGGCGGGACACCGAAGACGAACTCGAACGACTCCGCCGCTACATCCAAGACATGGAAGACCAGTCGCGAGCCAGCTAACCCCGACCACCTGACGGATCGCGGTCGGGCTCCCGCTCAACTTCGCTTTCCCCGTCCCCGTTTGCTCTCAGAAAACAAAAAAGGGGAAAGGGGGAATAAGCATTCGCCGAGTCCCATTGGCTCCCAAACACCGGGACAACGGAAATCCGGTTTCGCAGGCACGCGACTTCACCGGCGAGATCGTGCCGGCGGGACGCCAAGTTTGCTTTTCGTCCCCCTGGCAGCGGATCGTGGCCGGGGACGATTCAGGGGACGATTCATTTGGCGTGTCGTCACGACGGAAGCCTTGGGACACCGGAGCATGCCGAAAAGAATCCCGAGCATGGAGACCTCGACCCCACTGCCCACGAAAATCGCGAAAGAGCCACAAAGCTTGACACGTATATCGATATGCAATACGTTTTTCGTGTGTTTCTCTAAGGATCTGGGAGGTCACGGCACGCAATGCAAAAGAATCGCTCGCTGATGGTCCGGTTAGATGAAGAGTCGAAGTCGTTACTTGAGGCGGCGGCGAGTCTTCGACGCGTGAGCGTCAGCGACTACGTGCGGTCGGTCGTAGTCGGTCAGGCGACTCGCGAGCTGGCGGCGGCGGAATCGCAGTCGATCGCGATGACGACGGAAGAGCAGCAGGAGTTCTGGAATGCCCTTGCGAAACCGCCAAAGTTGACTTCGGCACAAGAAGAACTGGGAGCGATCATGCGAGGAGAGGCGTGACTGGCACCCGATTTCCTGTCGGCTGGCGTGTGGAGTTGCTCTCGAAGTCTCACAGCCGGCGACGGTTTTGTTCGGGCCAACAGCTGGTGGACGGATGGCTCCGGCAGTCAGCGTTGCAAAGTCAGAAAAAGCGTCTCAGTACCACCAAGGTGTTGCTTGACGCGGCGGGCCGCATCGTCGGCTACTACACACTCGCCACGTCGCAGATCGATTTCTCGGACTTGCCGGCCGACGTGGCTCGGTCACTGCCACGCCGCCGTTTGCCGGTCGCAGTCCTCGCGTGGCTGGGGATCGACCGGACTTATCAAGGCCAAGGTATCGGCAAGCGACTGTTGGCCGTTGCCCTCAGTGACTGCTACGACGCTGGCCAAACGTTCGCATTCATCGCCGTCGTTTTGGACTGCGTGGACGATGCCGCCAAAGCGTTTTACCGGCAGTTCGATTTCGCACAACTTCCCGGCTATCCGATGCGGCTGTATTTACCGTTCAAGTCGCTGAAGAGGATGGCTCAAGGCTCCTAACGCTCGGTGATCGATGAGCTTCACACGAGAAGCGTTCGATCTCGGATTGCCGCATGGCCAACTTCGCGCGTACCCCGTCGTGGATGATTCGGTCCTCGTGATCGAGCAACCCGAACAACGGGAAGGCGGCAAACATCGCTGCGAGCCCGGCGTAGCCGGCCGCCCGAAACACGAACGCGTCGGCCGCGACGGTCCCCAACAACGCCGCGACGATCTCTCCCCGCGACGCCCGACCGGTCCGCGCCGACGCTCGGGATGGCGATCGAGTGTCGGTCGACGCTCGCGCCCGATCCGGCGCGAGTTCCTGACCCGTGGCGCGTTCCGGATCCGATCCGCGGCCGTGATCCGGTTCGCCCTCCGGATCAGACGCCGGGCTCGGCGGCGTCTCCGGCTCGGTCTCACTCATGGCGTGCCATTTCGAATTGCGCGTCCCTCACGTCCTCCCAGACCTCCACCATCGACTCGACGCGGTCGGGGTGCCGCTGGGCCAAGTCGTCCGTTTCCGTTCGATCGCGATCGAGTCGGTAAAGTTCCCACGGGCCTTCGGGTCCGGCCGCGGTGATCTTCCAGTCCCCTCGGCGGAGCGCGCGATTCCCTTCGTGTTCCCACCACAAAGTCCGTTCGGGGGTGAAGTCGCCCGACCACGCCGGTACCAGGCTGATCCCCGGCCGCGGCGGCGAATCGCTCTCCGCCGAATCCCCAGACGCCGTGACCTCGGACTCTGTGATGTCTGGCTCGCCGACCCCGGCGACGTCCAGAATCGTCGGCCACAGATCGATCACGTGGCCGACGGTTTCACGCAGTTCGCCCCGGGCGGCGATCCCGTCGGGCCAATGGGCGATCAGCGGTGTCGCGGTTCCCCCTTCGTGGACCCACGTCTTGTGATACCGGAACGGGGTGTTCGAGACCGTCGACCAGCCGGGGCCGAGACAAAGGTGCGAACGCCACGAGCCCATCGGCGCGTCGCGGTCGTGCCCGTCGCCGCGGACCATGATCTCGGCGCTGGCGCCGTTATCCGAAAGGAACAACACGAGCGTGTTGTCGAACGCGTCCATCTGGCGGATCTGGTCGAGGACGCGGCCGATCTCGCGGTCCATGCGGTCGATCATCGCGGCGTGGATCGCCATCTTGGTTGCTTGAAACTCTCGCTGCTGCGGCGTGAGTTCGTCCCACGGCAGCGGCCGGTTCACCTCGGCCGGTCCAAGGGTCTCCATCGCATCGGGGAAGTCGTACGGCGGTCCGAGGTCACGCATCACATCGGAAAGCGGCGCCGAGACGATCCCCAACGACCGGATCCGCTCGAACCGTGACCGCCGTGTCAGCCCCCATCCGTCGTCATAGGTGTCCGCGTAGCGGGCGATGTCCTGGGGCAACGCGTGCAGCGGGAAATGGGGCGCGGCGAACGCGAGGTAGTGAAAGAAGGGACTCTCGGCGTGGTCTCGCGTATGGTCGCGGAGGCACTCGATGACATGGTCGCCGAGGGCAACGGTCGCGTAAAAGCCGGACTCGGGTTCGACCGCGGGGAGCCGCTCGTCGTCCTTCCAATGAACCGTCGGGTTAAAGAACCGATGTTGGTCTTTGAGGTAGTACGACCGATCGAACCCGCTGGCGATCGGCATCCCGTCGAGATGCCACTTCCCGGTGTGATACGTGCGGTAACCGGCGGAGGCCAGCGGCTCGCAAATCAACGGCGCCCAGTCCGGCCGCTTGCCACGGCCGCCGCTGGGGACGCCATCGACCCGGTCGCGGCGGACGCCGTGCGGGTAGTAACCGGTGAGCAGCGAAGCCCGCGTCGGCCAGCACCGACCGGCGTTGTAGAACTGAGTGAACCGCAGACCCTGCTCGGCGAGTTTGTCCAGGTTCGGCGTTTCGATCTCGCCGCCATAGCACCCCAGGTCGGAGAAGCCGAGGTCGTCCGCCATGATCAGCAACACGTTCGGCGGCTCCACCGTTTTGGCGTCGTCCGCGGGTGCCACTCGGCCGATCGAGCCGACCAACCCCAGCGTCACCGCGACGATCACCAAGCGGCTCGCGGAGGCCGACGTGACCTTCGCCGTGAACAGATCCCGGATCACACGGGTTCGACAGCCGGCGTTCGCTCGGCCGGACGATCGGGACGACATCGGGACAACTCCGATAACGGGACAAAGGGCTCAAAAGCTCAAGGGCTCAAGGGTTCAAGGGTTCAAGGGCTCAAGGGCTCAAGGGTTCAAGGGCTCAAGGGCTCAAGGGCTCAAGAGAATGGATGGGAGGGTTGGGACCCACGGTCAGGTCGTGGCCCGCGAACGCATTCTAATGGCCCGCGAACGCTAGTTGCCCCATAAACGGACCGGCGCGATTCAGAACGGGTCGGTGTGAGCTCGGATCGCTCGGTGCCACGAGAGCGCCCCGGCGGCATGATTTTGGCACGCCAGATGCATATTTCTTCGTCGAAACGTTGAGAGACTGCCAAAAAGGATGTCCTTCAATCGGCAGTGCGAATTTCAGGTTCCGCTTCCTTTTTATCGAGGAGAGACATTCCATGAATCCTGGACTCACCACCAAACGACTCGGCTCGTTGTTTTCCGACCCGTTCACGATTGGCGGCCGCGAGATGAACGAGTTGTTCGACCGCGCGTTTGAGTTTCCCGGCAACGGTCGGCCGCGGGGCGGTTGGGTGCCGGCGGCGTCGGTTTGGGAAGACGAAAAGAGCTTCCACGTCGATGTCGAGCTACCCGGGGTCAACCGCGAACACGTAGACGTCACGTTCGAAGAGGGCCGGCTGCTCGTGTCCGCGAAACGCCCGAAGCCCGAAGGGGAGTACCGGCTGCATCACGACGAGCGGGCATGGGGCGAAGTCACCCGAGCGTTCTCGTTGCCCGAATCGGTCGACGCCGAATCGATCGAAGCGACGATGGCGGACGGCGTCCTCTCGATCACGCTCGTGAAACGGCCCGAAGTGCTGCCGAGAAAGATCGAGATCAAGTCGAACGGTTGATCGGCAAGCGGGCCGAGCGATCCGTTTATGACGCACGCGGCCGCCTCGGTCGCGTGCGTTTTTTCATGCCCAGATGGCGAATGTTAAGGGTGGTAAACCTTGCGGCGCCGGCGGTGTGGCATCAAGCGTCGCGGCCGGATGTTCCGATGCTTAGGGCCGTACCGGTCGATCCGGTACAAGGGCCGGCGAAGGGGCGTGCCGTTCGTCGAGCCCGTGCATCGGAATGCTTCGGTGGGTGCGGGGATTTATGCCAAAAACGACACAAGTTTCCCCGCGCTGGCGTTCTGTCGCCGCGGTGCTGACGTGCCTGGTCGCTTCGACGCTGGCTTCCCTCGTCACGCATCCCCATGCCGTGGCGACCGAGCCCGAGGGGTCGCAGGGGGTTTCGCAAGAAGCGTCGCGGGGAGTCTCGCCGACGCGTGAAACCCCGACCGTGCTGGCGATCCGCCGGGCGTCCCCCGCGGTGGTCAACATTCACGGCCAAAAGACCGTGCGGAACACGGCCGCCGGATTCGCCGGGGCCGGCGGTCCCGAGTCGTTCCGCCAGGTCAACGGGATGGGGACGGGCGTCGTGATCGACCCGCGAGGCTACGTGATCACGAACCACCACGTCGTCGAGGACGTCTCGGAGATCCGGGTCACGCTCGACGACGGCGAGACGACCACCGCCGACCTGATCGCGACCCGGCCCCGCAACGACTTGGCGCTGGTCAAGGTGCGTGCGACCGACCGGTTGCCGACGATCCCGCGGGGGACCAGCCGTGACCTGATGGTCGGCGAGAGCGTGATCGCGATCGGGAACGCGTTCGGGTACGTGCACACCAGTACGCAAGGGATCATCAGCGCCCTCCACCGCGACGTCCCGGTCAACGAAACACAAAGTTACGAAGACCTGATCCAGATCAGCGCCGGGATCAACCCGGGGAACTCGGGCGGGCCGCTGTTGAACATCGACGGCGAGATGATCGGGATGAACGTCGCGGTCCGCGTCGGGGCGCAGCAAATCGCTTTCGCGATCCCGGTCGACCAGGTGATCGATACGGTCGCGGCGATGATCGAAGAGCACAACGAGAAACGGCTGACGATGGGGCTTCGCACCGACGGAAGCCGGCGGGGCCGTGGCGTGAACGTCGCCGACGTCTCGACCAGCAGCCCCGCGGCCGCGGAAGGGCTGCAAGCCGGGGACCGGGTCGTGCGGGTCGGTTCGCAGTCGGTCTCGGATCGGCTCGACTACGCCCTCGCGATGCTCGATGTCGCCCCCGGGGAACCGCTGGAGATGGAGATCGACCGGGACGGCGAACGGGTGGAGGTCGCGATGCGGGCCTACGCCAGCCGCCAACCGTCCAGCAGCCGCCAACCGTCCAGCAGCCGCCAACCGGCCAGCAGCCGCCAATCGGCCAGCAGCCGCCAACCGGCCGCCAGCCGCCAACCGGCCGCGCCGAGCGACCCCGCCTGGGATGTCCTCGGCATCCGAGTCCGGCCACTCGAGGGCGCGACGATGCGACGGATCAACGGCCGGATGCGGACCCGATACAACGGGGGCCTGTCGATCACCTCGGTCCGTCCCGGATCACCGGCGGCCCGGCAAGGGGTCCAACCGGGGGACGTGCTGCTGGGGATCCACGAGTGGCAGACGGTCACCGAGCAAGACTTGGCGGGGATCTTGGACCACCCCGACGTCAAACAGGGGCCGCGGGCGCGGTTTTATATCGTCCGCCGCGACGAGATGCTGTACGGCCACTTTCAACTCGCCGACCAAGCCCCGGCGTCGCGTAGGTAACCCGATCCACGCCGGGGGGGACCGCGATCACGGCCCCCCGGTCCCGGACGCCGTCCCCACGCCCCCCCATCGTATCCGCGGCGGGTGCCCAACGTCGGGGACGGGGAGGAACAGCGTCCGCATCGTCCCGGGGCAGATTCCCACGGCGTCCCCGCAACGCCGGCATCTGCCGACCCAGCCGGGACGATGCGTTTCGCGCAGCGGTGCCAAGCCGCGGAACCATTGACAGTTTTCGGCCGACAGTTGAGAGTGTCGGGATTGTCATCCGTGGACCACCTTTCTGTACCCACTCCATGCCCGACGCGACCCCCAATTCCCCGCGGACGATGCGTTCCCCGCGGACAGTGCCCACCCCGCGGACAATGCTCGACAAGATCTGGGACGAGCACGTTGTCGATGCCCCCGAATCTGGCCCGGCGGTTCTGTACATCGACTTGCACCTCGTCCATGAGGTAACGAGTCCGCAAGCGTTCGAAGGGCTACGGCTCGCCGGACGCTCGGTCCGCCGGCCGGAGCGAACGATCGCGACCCCCGATCACAACGTCCCGACGTCCGACCGCAGCCTGCCGATCGCCGACCCGATCAGCCGCAAGCAGATCGAGACGCTGCGGGCCAACTGCGAGGCGTTCGGGGTCCGGCTGTTCGACATCGGGGACGTCCGCCAGGGGATCGTGCACGTCATCGGGCCGGAGAACGGTTACACCCAACCGGGGATGACGATCGTGTGCGGCGATTCCCACACCGCCACCCACGGGGCGTTCGGCGCGCTCGCCTTCGGGATCGGGACGAGCGAAGTCGAACACGTGCTGGCGACCCAAACGTTGCTGCAGTACAAGCCGAAGACGTTCGAACTTCGCGTCGACGGCGAGCTCCCCCGCGGCGTGACCGCCAAGGACATGATCCTGTTCCTGATCGGCAAGATCGGCACGGCGGGGGGAACCGGGTACGTGCTCGAATACACCGGCGACTGCGTCGGGGCGTTGTCGATGGAACAACGGATGACGGTGTGCAACATGTCGATCGAAGCGGGCGCCCGGGCCGGCATGATCGCCCCCGACGAGACGACGTTCGAATACCTGCGGGGCCGACCCGAGGTCCCGAAGGATTTCGACGCCGCGGTCGAGCGTTGGCGGCGATTGCCGAGCGACCCCGGGGCGACATACGACCGCTCCCAAATCTACCAGGGCTCCGAGATCGAGCCCCAGGTCACGTGGGGCACCAACCCCGGCCAAGTGCGGAGCGTGACCGATTCGATCCCCGACCCGTCCGAGTTCGAAGACGCGGTCGACCAAAAGTCGACGGCCCAGGCGCTCCGTTACATGGGTCTCGAGGCGGGAACGCCGATCGAGCAGGTCTCGGTCGAACGCGTCTTCATCGGGTCCTGCACCAACGCCCGGATCGAAGACCTGAGGGCCGCCGCGGCGGTCGTGAAAGGATACCGATGCCGCGATTCGGTCAACGCGATGGTGGTCCCCGGTAGCGGCCAAGTGAAACGGCAAGCCGAGCTCGAGGGGCTCGACCGGGTGTTCACCGAGGCCGGTTTCGATTGGCGGGAAGCGGGCTGCAGCATGTGCCTGGCGATGAACCCCGACAAGCTCGCCCCCGGCGAACGTTGTGCCAGCACCAGTAACCGCAACTTCGAAGGCCGCCAAGGCAAAGGCGGACGAACGCACCTGGTCAGCCCGGCGATGGCCGCCGCCGCCGCCATCGAGGGTCACTTCACCGACATCCGCCAGTGGCAATACAAGGGCTAAACCGATGATGAAACCGTTCACCTGCCACCGCGGCATCGTCGGCGCCCTCGACCGGGCCAACGTCGACACCGACCAGATCATCCCGAAGCAGTTCCTCAAGCGGATCGAGCGGACCGGGTTCGGCCAGTTCCTGTTCTACGACTGGCGGTACCTCGACGACGGCGAGACGCCGGATCCGTCGTTCGAACTGAACCAGGAGCCTGCCCGCGGCGCGTCGGTGCTGCTGACCCGCCAGAACTTCGGCAGCGGGAGCAGCCGCGAACACGCCGTGTGGGCGCTCGACGATTACGGGTTCCGAGCGGTGATCGCCCCCTCCTTCGCCGACATCTTCTTCAACAACTGTTTCAAAAACGGCGTGCTGCCGATCACGTTATCCGATGCCGACGTCGACGAACTGTTCGATCGCGCCGCCCGACACACGCCGTACGAACTAACGGTCGATCTCGAAAGCCGAACCGTCAGCGATGACCACGGTTTCGAGCGGTCGTTCGAAATCGACCCCAGCCGCCGGGAAAAGCTGCTGCAAGGACTCGACGACATCGCGTTGACGTTGCAGTTAGAAGACAAGATCGCGGCCTACGAAGTCGCCCGGGCGTGGTAGGCCCCAACCGGGCGTGGTAGGCGACGTGCGGTCGTGGTAGGCGACGTGCGGCCAACTCGTGTCGCAGCCGCGTTTCGGCCCGGAGAGGCCGCCACTCGCAATCAGGACCATCACGCGACGCAGGGGGGGAGTACCAACCTCGCGTCTGGCAACGATGTCGAAGGGATCGTTGCCGTGCGCTGGCTTCTTGCCGCCGCGCATGGATGAACGCCCCGCCGGAGAGGCAGGGCGCTCGTCGTTGGGTTTTCAGTTCAGATCTGTTTTGCGGATGCGGTCAACGCCCAGGTTCTCGGGCGAAACCGGATCACGAACGGGGATTTAACGCCGCTGCTTCTTGATCTTCGCGCCGCCTTGGCGGACTTTGAACTTCGGGTTGCTCTTGCAAATCACGTACACCCGTCCGCGTCGCTTGACGACTTGGCAATCGGGGTGTCGGTACTTGAGGGCACCGATGCTGCTGACAACTTTCATCGGGTCGTTCTCGTCTGTATTTGGGATCGGCGCCTTGCGAAGGCGGATCTGTTCATTGGGAGGGGCGAGAGTATACCGTGTATCGCTCCCGTTTCAACGCCAAACGGCTGGGGCCCTCGGTGGGAGGGTGTCCGGCAACCGATTTCTCTTGACCGAAAGCCTTCCAGCGATGTCGCGAACTGCCTATTTCGATTGTCTGAGCGGGGTCAGCGGGGACATGACGCTGGGGGCGTTGGTCGATCTGGGGGCCGACGTCGCGGCGATCGAGTCGGGGGTCCGCTCGATGGGGCTTCCGGAATTGTCGATCACGGCGCGGGTGGTCAAGAAGTGCGGGTTCCGCGCGATCAAGGCGGACGTCGGGCATCCTCCCGAGCACGCCCACCGGCACCTGCATCACATCACCGAGATGATCGACGGGGCGGCCGAGATCGACGACGCGGCGAAGGGGCTCGCCAAGCGGATCTTCACGCGGTTGGGGGAGGCGGAGGCGAAGGTCCACGGCTCGACGATCGAGAAGGTGCATTTCCACGAGGTCGGGGCGATCGATTCGATCGCCGACATCGTCGGTTCGGCGATCGCGATGACGATGCTCGGGATCGACCAAGTCTACGCGTCGGCGGTCCCGACCGGCTCGGGAAGTATCACGATCGCGCACGGCCGGGTGTCGATCCCGGCGCCGGCGACGGCGGAGTTGCTCAGCGGGGTGCCGATCGCGGCTTCGACCCAAGAGGCGGAGCTGACAACGCCGACCGGGGCGGCGATCCTGCGGGCCACGGCGAAGGCGTTCGGCCCGATGCCACCGATGACGCTGCACCGGGTCGGCTACGGCGCGGGGTCGAAAGACTTCGATAACCAGGCGAACGTGTTGCGGGTGATGTTGGGGGAATCGGCCGACGTGGCGACGTCCGGGTTGGAATCGGATCGTGTGGTCGTGTTGGAGACGAACGTCGACGATTCGACACCGGAGCAGTTGGCCGATTGTGTCGAGCGGCTATTCGCCGGCGGGGCGCTCGACGTGTTTCAGGTCCCGTGCGTGATGAAAAAGGGGCGTGCCGGGATCTTGTTGAGCGTGATCACGTCGGACACGCGGGCAGCGTCGTTGGAGAGGATCCTGTTCGAGCATTCGTCTTCGATCGGGGTTCGGCGACACGCCGCCGACCGGCACAAGCTCGCGCGGCGGCCGGTGACCGTCGAGACGACGTACGGACCGGTCCGCGGGAAGGAGGTGCGTCTGCCGGATGGCTCCACGCGGTTCAGCGTCGAGGCGGACGACGCCCGCGACGTCGCGTCGTCGAGTGGGACAACGAGCCAAGCCATCCGCGAAGCGGCGTGGGAAGCGTGGCGACGGGGTGATGAGTAAGCGACGTCGGAACTGTTTCCGTACTGCGGTTCCAGGAAACTCGGTTCGCTCGGAATTCCAGACGCTCAGGTCCCGCTCGATTCGGAAACTCTCCCGATTTTTGCGGAGATTTTTCTTGACACCGATCGAACAACCGCTAGCCTCGGATTTGATTTCGCTTTGCACACAGAGACAAATATCCTCTGCGTAAGCGAGTGTAGGGAGGGCAGCCCATTGAATACTGAGACATTTCCGTACACGTGGGTCGGAACGTGTGCGATGATCGCCGCCGCCGCGATCTTGCTGCCGGTCATCGTTAGCCGGTCGAGCGAGACGTCGCCTCTCGCGGTTGACGCATACTCTCGACGTCTGATTCTGGACGATCAAAATCAGCTAAGATTCGAGGTCACGGTTCGCAACAATTCTAGACAGCATGTTGAGTTGCAAAAAGTCGAAGTCGACTTTGGGTGTCGTGCAGAGTTTCGTTCTTCCGATTTGCCTCTCTTGATTCGTTCGGGAGAAAAGCGAATCGTTGACGGGGGTCTTGCGGTTGACGAAGAGTACTTCTGCCCGATTACCCAGGCGAGTTGTGATCACCGAGCGCTCTTGCGTCTAATCTATCGCGATTCGCGGGGGGGGCGACCGCGGATTACTGACGCGTGGAACCTGCAGACAGAGTTCCGGCGGTCTTTCTCGGTCAGCCGATCTCGGTTGACATTTCAGGGAAACGACTGGCAGCGGGCTGGCGGGTCATCGTCAAGGGGTATTGTCTTCCGGCATGACCCGGGCGTGAGAATTAATCGCGTCGATTTAGGAGACGTGTCGTCTGGGCTGTCGAGTGACTGGGAACGCCGGACAAACACAGAATCTCATATACGGGTCTGCTGTGTTGATGATACCCCGGCGGGTGCGCCGGCGACGGAAATTCGCATCGAGGGAACCGGGCCGGACGGCGGTTTTCAAGTGCGTATTCCAGTTTACGTCAATCCTTTCAATCGAGTTGACGTCATTCCGGGAACGCTGCTCTTTACTGATGCGAGTAAAGGTGATGATTCCGTCGTCCTGGTCCGCTTTCCCGGTGACGCCTCCGTTAGCGAGGTTTTTCGGCTTGACGAACACAGTTGCTACCTACACGAAATCTCTTCTCTCAACTCAGATCAAAATTTTGTCAAAATTGTAATTGAACCGGATCCGTCGCAACAGGAAATGTTCTGCGGCGAGAAAGAGCTTCGGTTTCGTTGCGTCTTCGACACGGGGGAGACCGCGGATTTTTCCGTCAAGTGTTTCGACTACCGCATCACCCGAGGCGACGATTTTACAAACGGTTCTGGATATCGCTCAAGAGATGCGTCGAAGGACGAATGAATGAACACTTGGTTTCACAGACACTTTTCATTCGGCCAACGCCTTAACGTCACGTCAGGGTGGGTTGTGTCCGTCCGCTCCGTCGTGCTGATGTTGGTGGCGTGTGGTCCCGCCACCGCCGCCGACCTGGATGAGATCGTCCGCGATTGGGAGTCGATCGCGGCGGACTCGCCGATCCTCCATTACCGAATGACGGGGGAACGTACGACGTTCGCGAACGCGTATGACGTACTCGACGAGAATATGTCCCCAACGTCGAAGTCGTTTCCAAGCGAACCGGTGTCTCATCCGTACGTGCAGGAGATCCTGATCGATCCCGGATCCGATCGGATCCGCGTCTCGTTCGAAAGGCACATTCCGCGTGATGACGGACATTTTTCGCATCGCCGCGAGACGGCGACGCTTCTTCGGGGCAAAGCCAGTATTTACAAGCCGACGCGTGGTAACGGCAGCGACCCGGACGCCGTGAAGAAGCCCCGTCCCTTCAACGTCGAATACACGGTCAACGGGACTCGGTCACCGGGCCTGTGGACGGAAGCGACGTACTGGGCAATTCTCTATGCCCACGGACACTTCACGTTTCTTTTGGACGAAATTGACGACTTGAAGGATCTTCGGGATCGATTCAACCTGCAGGACGCGGGAACGGTCGAAACCGACGACGGGCGGCTTGTGGTCGTCCGCTTCGATCAAGAACGGCCCGGGACGACATCGACGACCGAATTGCACCTCAATCCGGGCCGTCGGCACCGGGTTCAGCGTGCGCGGAAGTTCGTCGGCGAGACGCTCGTGTCAGACACGGAACTCAGCTATACGGACTTCGATTCCGGGTCTTTTCAGGTCGCCAGTATCCGAGGGAAGAAATTCTATTTTATCGACGGTCGGCCGATCGATGAGTGCCGGTGCAATTGCGAAATCGCGAAGACGCTCGCCTCCGTCCCCGACAGCCGTTTTCGGCTAGAGATCCCGGCAGGGGCATGGGTCCGCGACGCTGCTGCCGACAAGGTGTTTCAGTGGAACCCGCCGCCGCCCGAGTGGTATGAATCGAAGCTTCTTTGGGTCGTCGTCTTCGTAGTACTAGTCATTTTTTTGGGGGTCTTTGCCAGAAGGCGCAGCTATCGGTAGACCTGCGGAAATCAGGCACTACCTCCGGACGTTTCCATGGTGACCGAGGACGGACGCTCAGACATGGATTCGAAGCACCGACCATCGGCCGCGAAACCCCGCGAAGATTCTTGCTTGGGAGAGTACGACATGCGGTTCGTTCTGACGCTCGCGATTAGCGTGTCGGTTTTCGTCGCCTCGGCTGACGCGGCCGAGGGGCGTGGGGGCTGGGTTCGCTGTACCGACGGGGTGATCTCGGCCGCCGGGTTTAGCGATACCGAGCCGTTGGCGGTGGTCGGCACCCGCGAGGGAGAAGTGGTGCCAGTGCGGTTGAGCGAGATGGAGTGTGGGGACGCGGTGACCGTTCCCGGCATGGTCGTGAATCTGCTGATCGCGGGGGATGCGAGACGGTGGTTCGCTGCCTCGGTCGATCAAGGGCGGTTCATCACGACGACGGGATCGATCGACGAAAACGGCGGTTTGAGCATCGAGCGATCTCATTCCGGTCACTCGGGGGCTCTCGGCGGATATCTCGAAATGGATCCCCACTGCAGATTTGTCGCAGCGGTTTCGCGAACGGGAGACCGTGAGGTCACGCTCGAGGTCCTTTCCGTTCCCGAATTAAGTCCCCTGTTTTCGGCGGGCGAAATGCATCATGAATTGGCGTCATCAATTACCTCGAACGGTGGATTCTTCGGTAATCGAAGGGGGAATCGCACCGCTTTTTTTGGAGAGGGAAAATTTGCATTCGCCGCACGGGTCGGAGCGAGGAGCAGCGAGGTCGCGGTAATCGATTTATCGGCGCCAGATGACGTCACTCGGTTACCCGTTCCGGGTCGCGTTCGCACGGTTGCCCCTTCGCTGTGTGGAAAAACGTTTCGTATCCACCACGCTCGCTTGGACCGAAAGGACGTCGGGGGTGTGACCGATCGGTTCCGAGGAGACCCGTCGCGAGCGTGGGAACGTTTAATGGTGCTTCCGCGATACGAGGTTTCGCAGATAACTCACTTTGTCGTCGGCGAAACCGACTGTGAGGGGAGCTTCGCGATCATGAAGGTCCGTGTTCTTGATGCGCGTCGCCATTTCCAGCTCGTGAAGGTTTCGCCGGGGCGATCGGTGATCTTGGTAGAGCGTGTTCGGCACGGGTACGATTATGTCCACCCAATCATTGAGATCGGGAAGGGGCGCCGCCGATTGGTGTACTTTGAGCCGGGAGCAAACCTTTTGGAGGTGTTCGATCTGGCCACCGCGGCAATCGTTCAGTCGCACGCGGTCGACTTTGAGCGGAAGACGAAGTTCCAACTTGGACTCGCCGGGGCGGGCGATCGGTTCGCGGTGCTGACGCATCTGGATCGAGACCTCGCGGAGAGGCGGCATCCTCGGGACTGGGACGCGCGCAGCATCTACGTGGTGGATCTGGGGGCGGGCGCCAGCCGAGGCGGGAGTGACAAATACGATGACTAAGCGGGGGGCATCCGTCGTCAGGCGTTCGCGTGGGTTCAGCCTGACGGAGCTGCTCGTTTCGATCGCGATCATCGGGATCTTGATGGCGTTGACGTTATCGGCCGTCCAGGCCGTGCGGGAAGCGGGCCGGCGAACCACGTGTGCGAACCGGCTTCGGCAACTCGCCCTCGCGATGCACCAATTTCACGACCAGCACGGCGTCTTCCCCAGCAACGGCGGGCCGGACCCGGAAAGTCGGCTGGTTAATGACGCGGGAGAGGCGATTCAGCCCTACACGTTCGACCTGGCGACGATGCGACAGTACGACTGGGGTGTCGGCGCGACACGTTGGTCGGCGGTGAAGCAGACCGGGTCGTGGGGTTATTCGATCTTGCCATCGATCGAATTGGGTGCGATCCAGAGGGGCGAAGATTACTCCCGGCCGGTCGAGTTGTTTCGTTGTCCGTCACGGGGCCGTGGTCCGACGATGCCGCCCGAGACGGACGAGTTCGGTTTATACGAGGGTGCCGGGTTGGTCTTTGCGAAGACCGACTTTTGCGCTAACGACCTGGTCATCGGCCAGCGTCCCGCGTCGAAATCGTTCGGATCGATCGTCGACGGGACCTCGTCCACGGTCTTGGTGGGAGAAAAGGCGTTCGACCCCAGCGTGCAGACGCCGACGTCGTGGTATTGGGACGAGTCCTTTTGGTTGGGGGGTTCCAAGGGGACGGCACGTTCGGGCGATCGGATCCTTGGTGACGGGGTGGGGATTTCGTTCAAAGAGAATTGGGGGTCGGCGCATCGGGGCGGCGCCCATTTCGCGTTTGCCGACGGCCACGTCGAGTTCATGCCTTCGTCGGTATCGCCCGCGGTCTTGCGGGCCGCCATGACTCCGGACGGGCGGGAGAGACCGGAGTGATCGGGCTCGGCCGGTTCGCGGGGCGTGACGGCCGGGCGTTGGCGGCGGCCGCGGTGTTGGCGACGCTCGGCTTTGCGGTTGCGGAATCGCACCGGAGGGGATGGATCGGATGGTCCGTCCTGCCCGACGATCGCAACGCGGGGTTGGGTTATGAGATGTGTGAGATCAGCCAATCGATCCGCGAGGGTCGTGGATTTTCGGATCCGTTCAAGGAACCCACCGGGCCGACGGGATGGATGCCGCCGGCGATCCCGTTTCTGTTAGCAGGCCTCCGTTGGTTTGCCGACGATTCGCTCGACACCGTGGTCACCTGGGTAGGCGGTTTCCAGTGGGTGACGGCGTTCCTCTGCTTTTTGCCGGCGCTGTTGTGGGGTGCTCGGAACGGGATGTTCGGCCCGGCCGTGATCGTGTGTGGGATCGGCTTGACCGGGTATTTTTACGATCTTTTCCAGTGGACCCACGACCACACGCTACTCATTCCGCTGGTCAGTTTGACCTGGATGGCGATGGTTGCCGTGCAGGGAACGACGCTTCGAACGCGTGGGGCAATCGGGTATGGGGCGATCGGTGGGTTGTTGGCGTGGGCGGGTCCGGCGTTGGCGTTCGCTTGGGCGGCGGAGACGGCGTGGCGGTTTTGGGATCGGAAGGGGCTGCTGGCGTTGATGGCGGCGTGTTCGGTGCTCGTCATCCTTCCGTGGATCATCTACCAATACTCGGCGATGGGGACGTTCGTCCCGGTCAAGTCGAACATGGGTTATGAGCTGTGGCAGTCGATGGTGGTGGACGACGACGGCGTGCTCGATGCGCAAACGATTCGGGCGCACCCTATGGTGAACCGTACCGGCACGGAGTTGGAACAGGTGAAGGCGTTGGGGGAAACGGAGTATGTGCGGCAGAAACGGCGGCTCGCGTTAAAGGCGATCGCGAATGATCCGCTCGAGTTCGCGGAGCGGGTGGCCGAGCGGGTGTGGGCCGCGACGGTTTGGTACGAGCCGTTCCGGCTCCGCGAGTACAACTCGCCCTGGAAGTTGCGATTCCGGCGGGCGTTGGTGTTGGTACCCACGCTGTGTGTGATTTATCTGTTCGTATGGAGCCGTCGACCGGTCGACCCGGCGATTCGGGTCGCGTTGGCGCTGACGGTGCTGATGTTGCTGCCGTATGTGGTGGTCAGTTTCTACGATCGGTATTCGCTGCCGACGGTCCCGATGCAGTTGTTGCTGGTGACGGCTTCGCTAGGGAGATTTTTTCGGGACATCCGTGGCGGTATCGGAACACGTTCCCGGTAGCGGACGTCGTCGAGACTTCCGGCGGGGCCGCGGGCAAGGGCGGCGCCCGGAACTCTTGACGAGTCCGGCTACGGGGTGGGTTCCGAGTCATCCGCCCCACGTCTCAAAGGCTTTCACGTCGACCGTGAGCGATGCCGCGAAGTCGTGGCCGTCGGGTTCTTGGGCGTCTTGGGGGGTGCCGAGGGCGACGGCGGCGATGTAGCCGGGTCGGGGTTCGACCGCGCGGAACCGCCATCGCAGGCTGCGATCGAGTCCGGGGCGGATCCAGCGGATGCGGGGGGAGTCGGCGTCGGGGTCGACGAACGCGAAGTCGGCGAGCGGCGTTTGTAGCCCGGTCCCGATCGCTTTGATGAACGCTTCCTTGAGCGTCCAGATTCGCAGGAACATCCGTTGCCGCGGTTCGTCGCCGCGGATCTGCCGCAGCAGGTCGATTTCGGGGGGGGCGAAATAGCGATCAGCCAGTTCCGGGTCGGTGCGTCGGTCGAACGGCTCGACGTCGACGCCGAGCAGATCGTGGGGACCGTGTCCCAGACCGCAGACGACGAGGCCGTCGGTGTGGGCGAGGTTAAACGGCCGCCGGGCGCGGGCCGGTGCTTCGACGACCGGCTTCCCGTGGGGCAAGCAGGCGAAGCGGATCGATCGCGGGTCGATCTCGTTCCCGCCGAGCAGCCGCCGGGCCATGCCCCGACCGACGACGTGTTGGTTCCGCGAGGTCGGTTGCATGAACCGGTCGGCGCGGACCCGTTCGTCGTCGGAGAGCCAAGATTCGCAGAGGGTTTCGGTCGGTCCGGGGGCGGCCCGCGACGCCGCCGCGTGCCACAGCGGCACGGTGTCAGAGGAATCCGGAAGGATCGTGCGGGGCGGATCGGTCAACGGGTACCTCGATCTCTAACCAAACGGGGGCGCGGGTCTCTAACCAAGAGGGGGCTCGGGCCAAATCGGGTGATCGGCACGGACGAGGAGAAGGGGCAACCGTGTCGACGGTCACAACCGTTTAGGTTAGCGGAATCGACATTCTCGGGGACGGGCTGTACCGACCGGCCGCTTTCGTCCGATGCAGACAGGACAGGGTCTGTCCTCGCGATTCGGTCTGTCGCCACATTTCGTCCGCTGCCGTGACCCTTTCCCGTCGTGCCCCTTTCCCGTCGTGCCCCTTTCCCGTCGTGCCCCTTTCCCGTCGTGCCCCCTTCCCGTCGTGCCCCGATGTCGTTGTCGGCCCCGATCTTGCTTTCCCAGCTCGACCCGCCGCAGTGGATGCTGCTCGGCGGGATGGTGCTGTTGGGTTGGGTGTTGATCCGGGGGGGGATTTCACGGAAGCGGAAGTCGATCCGTGCCGGTCGGGAGATGGACCGCATGGCGGAGCAATCGCGAAACCCGAAGCCGCACGTTTCGCCGACGTCGGACGCGCCTCCGGAGACGCGGCGGTGGATGATCGCGATGTTCGATTTGCAGCGTGAGTTGAAGGCGGAACTCGACAGCAAGATCGCGGTGGTCCAGGTGATGGTCCGCGAGGCGGACCGTCGGATCGAGGAACTGCGGCGGCTGAGTGAGAACGTCCCCCAAGAACGCGCGAACGTCCTCGACGAAGGCAGGGTGGGGGCGTCGGATTCCGAGAGCGGTGGTGCGTGTGACGGGGAGTCGGGCGGGGACGGCGGGTCAGGCCGATTCGCCGGGCCGCGGGAGCGTGGCGGCGTCGTCGGTGAGGGGGGCATCGCCCATTCGGGTCCTGTCGATGGCGACCCGCAGCCCCCGCATCCAAGGCCTCGTTTCGGCGGCGAGGAAAAACGAGCCGCAGACGAGGACGAGTCCGCCGGCTGAGCGTGATCCGAACGCCGCCCGGCACGCGGCGAGCGGGTCGTCATGGACTTCGATCTTCTCGGCGATCGAATCGGGGGCGAGGTCGCGGAGGTCGGCGGGATCGACGAAGCGTGGGTTCCCGCGAAAGCGGGTCAGCAGCAACCGATCGGCTAGCGGGGCGAGTTGTCGGAGCATCGTCGCGGCGGGCTTGTCGCGGCTGGTCCCGAACACGATCGCCGCGGGGCGGTCGGCAAAGCGTCGGCGGATCGTGTCGCCCAGGGCGGCGATCGAGTCCGGGTTGTGGGCCGCGTCGATGATCCCGACGACGTTTCCGGGGAGCAGGAACCGTTCGATCCTGGCCTCGCACGTGAGCGTCGCCAAAACGTCGGCGAAGCGAGCGGGGGGCTCGGCGGCGTGGCGGGCCCACAGCAACTGGACCGCGGCGATCGCGACCGCCGCGTTGTGCGCTTGGTGATCGCCGTCGGTGCCGAGCTCCACGCCGGCGATCGTTTTCAGCGGCGGAGTGTGCGTCTGCACGTCGAGGCGACTCCCCCAGTCCGCATGGGGGGTCGCGCGAAGATCGAAGTCGACGCCGATTTGGAACAGGGGGGCGCCGTGGCGGGAGGCGATCTCCGCGATCACCTCGGCCGGATGACCGTCGACCGGCGGGCGGGGGTGCGGGTCGTCATGGCGGCGGACGCCGCACACCAGCGGGACGTTCGGTTTGACGATCCCCGCTTTCTCTGCGGCGATTTCGTCGACGGTGTCCCCCAGGACGTGTTGGTGATCGAGACCGATGCTGGTGATCACCGAGACGCTCGGGGCGCAGACGTTGGTGCTATCGAGGCGTCCTCCCAGGCCGACTTCCACCACCACCGCGTCACACCCGCGGCGGTGGAAGTGGAGCAGCGCCATCGCCGTGGTGAGTTCGAAGAACGAGGCCTCCCCTTCGCCCTCGGCCGCCAACCGGTTCGCCGCCGCACGAACTTCCTCGACGAGCGACACGAATTCGTCCTCGTCGGCGAGGCGACCGTCGACCCGAAACCGTTCTTCCAGGTGTTGCAGGTGAGGCGACGTGTAGAGCCCGGTCCGCCTTCCCGCCGCGGTCAACATCGCGGCGACCATCCCGGCGGTCGAGCCTTTCCCTTTCGTGCCCGCGATGTGAACGAGCGGGATCCGTGGGGGAGACGAAACCGTCGCGGGGGGAGACGCGGGTGGCTCGCGGCCGGTTCCGGTCCGGTTAGACTGTGGGGCGTCGAACCGATCCGGTCGGCCGATTCGGGCGAGCCCGTCGGGTGTCGGGGCGGATCCGTCGGTTTCAGCGGACCCGCCGGTTTCAACGGATCCGTCGTTTTCGGCGGGGGCTTCCGGAGGGGAGCCCGGGTGATGGAGGAAATGCTGCAGGCCGAGACGACGGAGCAGCCGCCGCATCCGCCGCAGCCGAAATCGATATCCGGAACTCACCCCCGCGAGCCGTTCGTAGTCGATCTGGCCGTAGAGGTACCCGAGGGCGCGGTGGTAGTCGGGCCCCCGAGACGGGTCTTCCGGCGGCAGGTCCCCGGGAGAGCGCGGGGCGGCAGTCGAATCGGGCTCGCGGGTCGGATCGGGCACGGTCGGGACGGATCGACGAAAGCGGGTTGGGCGGAGGAACCGAAAGTTGACCCCGCCGACGAACCCGTTGGCAAGCCCCGACTCGGGTTCGTCGGCAAATGATCGGGTTTGCCGGCAAGCGATCGGGTTTACCGGCAAGCGAACGCACGTTCGACCGATGAGAACGCTTTCGACTGACGAGAACTTACGGGGGCGCCGAAACTTACGAGGGCGCCGAACCCTCCGCGACGGCCTTCCGTAGCGTTACCATGCGACGAGCCTTTTTCTGAAACCCTGACCCTAATCCGGACAATTTCGTGGAAACCGAATCGACCGCGGTCGCCGAGTCCCCTGAATCCACGGCGGCGGCCGCCGACCGTAGCGACGCCGGGGTGGTGATCGAAACCCGCAACCTGAGCAAGATCTACCGTGACTTTTGGGGCCGAAAGAAGGTCCACGCGCTGAAGTCGCTCGACATCGATGTCCGGCCCGGGGAGATCTTCGGGTTGCTCGGTCCGAACGGGAGCGGCAAGTCGACGACGATCAAGCTGATCCTGGGATTGTTGTTCCCGACCAGCGGTCGGGTGCTGGTGTTCGGCAACGACGCGACCGAGACCCAGAAGAACGAGCGGATCGGATACCTGCCCGAAGAGTCGTATCTGTATCGCTTCCTGAACGCCGAGGAGACGCTCGACTTTTACGGGCGGCTGTTCAACATGTCGGCGGCGGACCGCAGGCGTCGAGTCGACGAGCTGATCCAGTTGGTGGGGCTGCAGGGGGCGAAGCACCGGCAACTCCGCGAGTACAGCAAGGGGATGGCGCGGCGGGTGGGGCTCGCCCAGGCGTTGATCAACGACCCGGACCTGGTCCTGCTCGACGAGCCGACGACGGGGCTCGACCCGATCGGGACCCGCGAGATGAAGGACCTGATCTTGTCGCTTCGCGAGCAGGGAAAGACGGTGCTGCTGTGCAGCCACCAGCTCGCCGACGTCCAGGACGTCTGTGACCGGGTGGCGATTTTGCACCAGGGGGAACTCAAGGAGCTCGGCCGCGTCAGCGACCTGCTCAAGGTTCAGGACATCACCGAGGTTCACGCCCGGGGGTTGAGCGAGGACGCCAAGCGTGAGATCGGCGAGGTGATCGCGCGGCACGGCGGGACGCTCGAGTCGATTGACAACCCGACGGCGACGATGGAGGACTTGTTCCTCAATATCGTCCGCGAGAGCGAAGCGCGGCCGGGGGCGCGGCGGGTTTCCGCCGGTGCGGACGCGGCGCCCGGATCCGACGGCGGGTCCGGTTCGGACGGGGCGTCAGGTTCGGATGCGGGAAAGACGCCCGGCGAGCCGGCGGGGGGGAGTGACCGATGACGCTGCAGCCGGAGGATTTTTGGTCGTACTACGAATGGCTGATGCGTCCCAACGCGTTCATGGAGAGCGCGTTTTTGCAGGGGGTCGTGCTGTTCGTGTTGGTGATCGTGCTGGGGTTGATGATCGGTTACATCATATCCGCGGTGCGTTACGGACCGGGCGAAGGGTTTTACGCGGTCGCCCGCGCGGTGCGGGATTTGGTCCGGACGGACTTGCCGGGGACGCGTGTCCGCCGCGTTTGGGCGCTGGCGCGGTTGGCGTTCAAGGAGGCGATCCGGCGACGGGTGTTGTTCGTCATCGGGCTGTTCGTCGTCGGGCTGATGCTCGCGGGGTGGTACCTGAACCCGCAGAGTGACGACCCGGCGCGGCTCTACATCAGCTTCGTGCTGACGGCGACGAATTATTTGATTTTGGCGTTGGCGCTATTCATCAGCACGTTTTCGATTCCCGCCGACATCAAGAGCCGCACGATTTACACGATCGTGACCAAGCCGGTGCGGCCGACCGAGATCGTGCTCGGGCGAATGCTCGGATTCGTCGGGGTGGGGACGATGATGCTCGTCCCGATGGGGCTCGCGAGTTATCTGTTCGTCACACGGGGCCTCCGCCACACGCACGTCGAGGTCGTCGAGGTCGAGGAAGTGGGCGACGGCCGGTTGCAAGGGGAGACCGACTACACCCGTTCCCACCGCCACTCGTTCACGGTCGAGGCGGACGGCCGGGGGTACACCGACGTGGTCCGCGGCCACCGGCACTTGGTGACTCGCGGGGACGACGGCGATTTCGAGATCGGACCGCCCGTCGGGGCGCTTCGGGCGCGGATCCCCGAATATGGCGAGATCCAATTTTTGGACCGATCCGGGGAGCCGAAGGAGGAAGGGATCGACGTCGGTAACGAACAGTTGCGGGAGGGTTACGGCAGCGCCGGACTTTCGCGGCTTGTGGGCGTCGCCGAGGGGCCGCGGAGGTTGACGCACGGATACGTCGAGGGGGGAACCCTCGCGGCGGCGATTTACACGTTTGATCAAGTCACGCCTCAGCGTTACCCGGACGGGATCCCGGTCGATATTTCGATCCGGGCTTACCGGGCGCACAAGGGGGACATCGAGAGCGGGTTACGAGGTTCGATCACGCTCAAGCATCCGGATCGCGACGTCGAGTCAAACCCGATCGTGTTTGAGGTCAACGAGTACGACATTGACGAGCGGACGTTGCCGCCAGAGATCGAGGGGACCGACGGGGATGAGACACGGGTGCTGAGTCTGTTTGACGACTTGGTGACCGAGGACGGACGGTTGCAACTGGTGATCCGCTGTGTCGATCGGGGTCAGTATTTGGGAATGACCAAGAGCGGCGTTTACTTGAAGCCCGGGGAGAACTCGTTCGGGTGGAACCTGACGAAGGCGTACGGGTCGATCTGGCTGCAGATGACGATGGTGATCGCGTTCGGTGTGATGTTCAGCACGTTTTTGAGTGGCCCGGTGGCGATGGTCGCGACGGCCGTTTGCGTGTTGCTCGGGTTTTCCGCCGAGCGGGTTTATGACACGCGGTATCACATCGACGCGGGGATCGACATGGGGGGCGGGCCGATCGAGTCGATCGTGCGGATCCTTCGGCAAGACGCGATGACGACCCAGTTGGACGTCGACACGATCGCGTCGCGGGTCATCAAGACCGCCGATGCGGGGATCGTGTACGCGCTCGACGCGGTCGCCACGGCGCTGCCGAACTTGCCGAAAATGGTGGGGACGGCCGAGTACGCGGCATCAGGGTTTGACGTCTTCGGCGCGCTTCTTGCGCGGCACGCGACCGCCACTCTCGGCTATTGCTTGCTGGCGTTTTTGGTCAGCTACTTCTTTCTTAAATCACGTGAGATCGCGGCATGAACCGACAAACTGCGTTCGGACGCAAGATCGTTTATTTGGTCGTCTTGGTCGCCATGTTGGTCCCCTTGTTTCTGCTGGGCCAACCGTCTGGCGGGGAGGGTGACCCGGGTGGCCGGCTGACGGAGATGCGGCGGGAGTTCAACATCGCCGAGAGCGACCTGGGCGAGATCAGCCCGGCGAGCGAGACCGCGAAGCTCGCGTCGCTCGGGTTGCGTGGGGTCGCCGCGACGTTGCTATGGAACAAAGCGCATGAGTACAAGGTTCGCCACGAGTGGGACCGGTTGAAGGCGGCGCTCAACAACATTGCGTTGCTGCAGCCCCATTTCGACAAGGTTTGGGAGCACCAGGCTTGGAACTTGGCGTACAACGTGTCGAGCGAGTTCGACGACTATCGTCAGCGGTACGAGATGGTCCGCGAGGGGACTGAGTTCCTGCAACGGGGCGTGAATCAGAACCGGAACGCGCCGCGGTTGGTTTGGTACACCGGTTGGTTCTATGGCCAAAAGATCGGCGTCGCGGATGAGAAAACGCAGTTCCGTCGTCTGTTCGCCGACGACGAGGCGTTACACGAGCGGCTGCTCGAGGAGCGGATCGCGGTCGACAGTCCCGAGGCGCGGGGGCCGCTAGGCAAGCCCGACAACTGGCTCGTCGGCCGACTGTGGCTGAACCGCGGCTACGATCTGGTCGATTCGGGCGTGAAGATTCGCCGGCAAACGCCGCTCAATTTCTACGAGACCGGTGCCAAGTGGCGGATCCGGCATGCGGAGGCGATCGAGCGGGAAGGGGTTCTCGACGAACGGGCCCAGAACGCTTGGCAGTTGGCCCGCGAGGATTGGATCGGGTTCGGCAACCGCAGCATCCCGACGACGGCCCCGTTCACGATCAAGCTCGACCAACTGGACGAGTTGTCCCGTCAAGTCGACGAGCGGATGGAGGAGTTCCGAGAGCTGACCGGGGATGCCTACGAGGTGGAGCGTGAACGGTTGCTCGAGAGTTTGTCCGAGGAGGAACGCGAGATCCTGGAGCGTGCCGACGAAGGCGAACAGCTGACCGATGACGAGTCTTACCAGTTGCAGGGGATCCGTCGCCGGATCCAGCCCGCCCCCGACTCGGTCGCACGTCAGGCCGATCCGGACGTCCGTTTGCGGGCGATCCGTTTGGCGGGGGAAATTCGGGACTTGGCCGCGCGGGCGTCGAAGACCGATGCGTACCGAGAACAGATCAACTATTCGTATTGGCGGACGTTGACCGAAGCCGAGCAGGAAGAGCGCACCGTGCGGGCTCGTCGTTTGGTGTACGAAGCGGAGAAGGCCAACGCCGAGGCGGAAATCGACAAGGCGATCGGGCTCTACGAAGAAGCGTTCGAGATTTGGGCCGAGATCTTCGAGGACTTTCCGATTTTGGTGATCGATGACACCGGCGAGGACTTGTACGAATCGATTCAGCGATACCGGGTGGCGATCGATAGCGAGGAGTTGCCCGAAGACTTCCCGCTTCGCGGTTTTGTCAAGATGATGAACGACGAGGGTCGGATCCGTTCTGACGCGCATCAGGCGATCTTGAACTCGCCCGACGGTCGGATCGATCCCGACAGCTTGCCGGACGAGGAGCCCGATTACGACTCGCCCGCCGGCGGCCCCGAAGGAGGCTCGGATGGGGCGAAGCTCGAAGTTCCCGATTTCCGCGAATCGAATGGAGGAGGATGACATGACGATCACCTCAGACGGACTGTGCCAGGCGAAGTGCGCCCCGTGCGAAGGGGGCGTTCCGCCGATGCCGGAGGAGGACATCCGCCACCACCTCGCGGCGGTGCCCGAGTGGGAGCTGACCGAAGACGGAAAGGGAATCGCCCGCGATTTCCGCTGCGGCAATTTTGTCGGCTGCGTCGATCGGATCGATCAGATCGCCGAGCTGGCGGAGGCGGAGCAGCATCACCCGGACCTGCACCTGACCGGTTACCGGCATTTGCGGGTCGAGTTGACGACGCACGCGATCGGCGGTTTGAGCGAGAACGACTTCATCGTCGCCGCCAAGATCGACCGATTGTTGGGATGATTCGTCGCGACCGTGCCTTGGCGATTCTCGGCGAGTGTACCGGCGACGAGATTTGGAGCGTCGACCACTGCCGATCGCGGGGGGTGCCCGAGGCTTGGGTGGAGGAGTTGGCAGACGCGCTCGAATCGGGCTGGGACGACGACCGCCAAACGATCTATTTGGGTGACCGGCCGACGAACCAATATCACGGTGTCCGCGACGTCGACTTAGCGAAACGGGTCGGCGGGGCCCTCGGGGTCGACGTCGAGCGGATCGCCGACCGGGCGTGGGATCGCCGGGACTTGGTCCGGCGGGTCAAGGAGGCGGTTGTCGAAGGGGAATGATTACGGCTTGCCCGACAGCGTCTTCTCGAGGCATAATTGCCTCCCAGGTTCGGGTCACACGGCCGCCGAAACCCCACACGCCGTTAGAATGCGCGTCGTTCGAGTGCGCGCCGTTTGAAAGTTCGATCACGCCCTTTTGAAGACCGATCACAGCCATGGCCGGACGTAGCAAGAAGAAAGCCGAAACGATTTTCCTCGTCTGTGAAGAGACGGGCCAATACAACTACACGCTCAAACGGAAGCCGGGCGGCGAGAAGCTGCGGCTGAAAAAGTACAGCCCGCACTTGCGGAAGCATACCTGGCACGCCGAAAAGAAGAAGTAAAACCGCGTTCGGGTCGAGGGCCCGGGGGGACGTCACGGATGAGACGAAGATGGCGGGTGATCCCCCACGACGGCGGCCGCGTCGATCTGCTGGTGCGAGCGTCGGGGTTGCCTCCTGTCGTGTCTCAGATTTTGGTCAGCCGGGGGATCGTCGAGGCGGACCAGGCGAGCCGCTTTCTCGCGACGAAATTGTCGGGGCTCCGCGACCCGCAAGAATTACCCGGGATTCCTGTCGCGACGTCGGTGATCGGCGAGGCGATCCGTTCGGGTGCCCCGATCGTCGTGTACGGGGACTATGACGCCGACGGGATGACCGGTTCGGCGATCTTGGTGAACGGCTTGCGGTTGCTCGGGGCCGACGTCAGCTATCACGTCCCCAACCGGCTCGAGGACGGGTACGGGCTGAGCGAGGCCGCGATCCGGAAGCTCGCCGAGCGGGGGAAGCGGCTGATCATCTCGGTCGATTGCGGGATCACCAGCGTCGAGTGTGCCCGGCTGTGTCGCGAGCTCGACGTGCGGTTGGTCGTGACCGACCATCACACCCTTGGCGAGTCGCTTCCCGACGCCGACGCGATCGTTCATCCTCGGTTGCCCGGGACCGCCTATCCGTTCGGGGAACTCTGCGGGGCGGGGGTCGCGTTCAAGTTGGCGTGGTCGCTGTGCCAGGCGAGTTGCGGGGCGACGCGGGTCACCGAGCCGATGAAGCGCTATCTGATGCAGTCGTTGGCGTTGGCCGCGATCGGCACGATCGCCGACGTCGTTCCGTTGCTCGACGAGAACCGGGTGCTGGTCGAGCACGGGTTGCGGATGATCCGCGAGGAGCCGCTGCCGGGGCTCGGCGAATTGCTTCGCATCACCAAGCTGGATCAGGTATCCGGGGTGACCGCGGAGAACGTCGCGTTCACGCTCGCGCCAAGGCTGAACGCCGCCGGGCGGCTCGGCCAGGCGCAGCTCGCGGTCGAGCTACTGACCTCACCGGCCGGTGCCCGGGCGACGGCGTTGGCGGAGTACATCGACCAGCTGAATTTGACCCGCGACAGCCTGCAGCGGAGCGTCCACTTGGCGGCCCAGAAGCAAGCGAAGTCGGAGTTCGACCCGGAGGCGGACCCGGCGCTGGTGCTCGCCGGGGTGGGGTGGCATCAAGGGGTGATCGGCGTCGTCGCGGGGCGGCTGAGCGAGAATTACGGCAAGCCGGTGTTGGTGTTGTCGATGGATACGGCCGGCCGGGCCCACGCGGTCGGCTCGGGTCGGGTCGGCGGGACGCCGGTCGATCTTCACGAGGCGCTGCAGGAGTGCCAGGACCGGTTGGTACGCTTTGGCGGGCACCGGGCGGCGGCCGGGTTGACGATCGAGGAGAGGCAGATCGAGGCGTTTCGCGGCGATTTTTGCGAGGCGGTCGCGCGGCAAATGGCCGACAGCGACGTGGTTCCCGAGATCGTGATCGACGCCGAGGCGCCGCTGTCGCAGATCAACTTACACCTCATGGGTCAGCTCGACATGCTCGCCCCGTTCGGCGCCGGGAATCCCGCCCCGACGTTATGCAGCCGCGGCGTGCGGCTCGACGAGCCCGCGCGTCGGATCGGGGGCGGGGACCGTCACCTGTCGTTGAAAGTCCGTCAGGGGCAGAAGGTCATCCGCGGTGTCGCCTTCGGGGCGGGCGAGCGGTGCGACGAGATCAACGGGTACGACGAGCCGTTCGAGATCGCCTATCGCCCGGTGATCAACGAGTTCCGAGGGTTCCGCAAGGTCGAAATCCAGCTCGTCGATTGGCGACCCTCGGCAGAACCGGATTCCGTTGCGAGCGGGACGGCGGCGTTCTCTCACGCGTCGAATCCCCCGACATAACGGCCCCCTTTTCGGATAGGCTCTCAGTCGTGCCAGTGCTTTTCCGGCGGCGCCCATCCGACGTCACTCGTCGATCGGTTCGCCGACTTGCCATCGACCCGCCTTCCGAGAACCTGCCATGCCAACCTCCGTGACGACGACACGATCCGCCCGTTTTGTTCGACCGCCCCACGTTTCGTGGATCGGCTGCGTGATCACGCGTTGCCTGCCACGAGATCGCGTGGCGAATTTTCGAGCCGCCGTGGGCGCGTCGGTGACCGGCTTGGTGATCGCCGCCATGGTCTCAGCCACCGTTGCCGCCGACGAGCCGGGTGGCGCCGACGACGAGCCGGGTGGCGCCGCTGCCGCGGACGGTCACGCCTCGTTGCGGGTGTTCGCCGGCGAGGCATCGGCGGGCGACGTGTCGGCGGATGACCCGCGGTGGGAAGACCCAAAAACGCTTAACGGACATTTTCCGTTTGAAGTTCCCGAGAGCGTGGAAGCGTGGGAGGCTCGCCGTGAAGCGTTGCGGCGGCGGGTGTTGGTCGCCACCGGGTTGTGGCCGATGCCCGAGAAGACGCCGCTCAACGCGGTGATCCATGGCGCGGTGGAACGGGACGGATTTCGCGTCGAACGGGTTTACTTCGAAAGTTTGCCGGGGCACTTCGTCACGGGTCTGTTGTTCCGACCGGAAGGTGATCCGGCCGACGCCGCCAGCACGCCGCGTCCCGGTGTGCTCTGTCCGCACGGCCACGGCGGTCGGATGCAGCGACTAAGCGATTCGCAGATCGCCCAACAGATCGAATCCGGGGCGGAGAAGCACGAGAAGTCGGGGCGTTATCCGAAGCTGGCCCGGTGTGCCCAGTTGGCGCGGATGGGCTGCGTGACGTTTATCTTCGACATGCTCGGGTACGCCGATTCGATCCAGATCGAGTACGAGGTTTCGCATCGTCATCGCGACCCACGTCCTGAAGAGCGAGAGCCGGGGCCGTGGTGTCTGTTCAGCCCTCAGGCCGATCTGCGGCTGCAATCGGTAATGGGGCTGCAGACCTGGAACGCGGTCCGCGCCCTCGACTTCCTCGCCTCGCTCCCCGACGTCGATCCGGACCGGCTGGCGGTGACCGGCGGCAGCGGCGGTGGCACCCAAACGATCTTGCTCGGGGCGATCGACCCGCGGCCGCGGGCCGCGTTCCCCAACGGGATGGTTTCGACGTCGATGCAGGGCGGGTGTTACTGCGAGAACTGTTGCCTGCTGCGGATCGATACGGGGAACGTCGAATTGGCGGCGATGTTCGCCCCGCGGCCCCAAGCGATGACCGCCGCGGACGACTGGACCCGCGACATGATGACCGACGGGTTCCCCGAACTCCGAAGGCTGTACGGGATGCTCGGGGTCGCCGATGCGGTCGACTGTTACCCGCTGCTCCATTTCCCGCACAACTACAACTACGTGACCCGTGCGAAGATGTACTCGTGGATGAACCGGCATTTGGAGCTGGGGATCGACGAGCCGATCGTCGAAGGGGATTTTGAGCCGCTCAGCGAAGACGAGGCCTCGGTTTGGAACGACGAACATCCGGCACCTGAAGAGACCGGGATCGCCCACGAGCGGAAGGTGCTCGGTTGGTTCGACGAACAGGCGACGCGGTGGCTGGAGGCGGCCCGGCCGACGACGCGAGAAGAGGTGGCTGCGTTCCACGAATCGGTCGGCGCCGCGTGGGGGGTGTTGTTCGACCAACCGTTCCCCGAGCCGTACGAGGTGACGACGCGGTCGACCCGCGAGGCGGTGATCAACGACGTCGAGGTCGACTATCGAGTCGTGTTCGACGTCCGACGCGGGGTTCAAGTCCCGGTGTTGGTGTTGTCCGCTGCCGCCGAGGACTCGGGTGATCGCGACGGGGTGGGTAATCGTGATGAGTCGGGCGGCGTCGTGATCTGGTGTGCCGCCGGCGGAAAGCGGGCGGCCCGGACCGACGACGGCGAATGGTCAGGCGAACTCCGTCGGCTCCTCGACGCGGGGGCGACGGTCGTCTGTCCGGACCTGTTCGGCCAGGGCGAATTGGCGGCGGAAGGACGGGAGGGTCAGCCCAGGTTGGTTGACGATGAGCGGGAATACTCGGCGTTTACGTTCGGCTACAACCGCACGCTGGTCGCCGAGCGGGTGGCCGACCTGAACGCGGTAATCGCCGCCTGGGCGGGCGTGGAGCGTCCGTCGTTGGCGTTGGTCGGCCAAGCGGGGACGGCGGCTTGGGCGTTGCCCGCCGCGGCCGCCTCCGGTCATCGGTTGACTCGCGTCGTCGTTGACACCGACGGGTTCCGGTTCGCCGACGTCCCCCACTTCAGCGACCCCGCGTTCGTTCCCGGGGCGGTGAAGTATGGCGATTTACCGGCGCTGATGGCGCTGCGGGCCCCCTATCCGCTGCGGATCGTCGGTGACGGCGGGCGTCAGCCGGGGCTTGCGTCCGCGGCGTACGGGGCACTCGAAGCCTCGAACGAGTTTGTCTCCGTCGACGGCGAGTTGCTCGGCGAGGATGGCCTGCGGTGGTTGCTCCCGTGAGCGGTGGCGGCGGCAGCAACTGATCCTCAGCCGGGGTCGCCATTGTTCCCAGTTGGGGTCGGCAGGTTTTTTTATCGGGGCCCGGCCAGAGCGGCGGAGAGTTGTTCGTACGTCCGTTGGTCGTCGACCTTGGTCCCACGGTTGTCGAGCGCGATCTGGTACAGGTGCTGGCCACATTCGGTCGGGTACCGGCCGGTCACGCATGCCCGGCAGAGGTGGTCGGTGGGAAGGTCGATCGCGCGGGCGATCGCCTCGACCGGCAGGTATCGCAGCGAATCCGCCCCCAGGTCATCCGCGAGTTTTTGCTGGGCGGTGTCCGTCAGTTCGCCCTCGACCGAGAAATACTTGGGCGCGATCAGTTGGTCGATCGTGCTCATATCGATGCCGTAGAAGCAGGGCGCGATGATCGGGGGGCAGGCGACCCGGACGTGGATCTCTCGCGCCCCGCCGACGTCGCGGATCCGGTCGAGCAACACGTTCATCGTGGTGCTGCGGACGATCGAGTCTTCCACCAGGATCACCCGTTTCCCTTCGAGCACCTCTCGAAGCGGCGTGTACTTGGTCGACGCCTTCGCCTTGCGGGCTCGGCCCCCTTCGATGAACGTTCGTCCGGCGTAGCGATTTCGGATCAACCCCTCGCGGCACGGGATCGCCAACTTGTACGCCATCGAGTCGGCGGCCGCCTTGCTCGTATCGGGCACCGGCACCACGATCGTGTCGGGGTCGTCCAACGGGACTCGGCCGAGCGCCCGTTCGGCCTCGGCGAGTTCCTCCCCCAGCCGGGTCCGCGTCAGATACACGCTCCGGTCGTCGAGTGTGCTGGCGACGTTGGCGAAATAGATCCACTCGAAGAAACAGTGCGCCGGCGACCGCGGTTCGGCGAACTGTTCCAGCCGAAACCCTTCGTTCGGATCGATCACGATCGCGTGTCCGGGCGGGAGCGAGCGGATCTGGTCGTTCTCGAACCCGAGGTTCAGCAGGGCCACACTCTCGCTCGCCGCGGCGAACAACGGGCCTTCGTGGACGTAGCACATCGGTTTGATGCCGAGCGGGTCGCGGGCGATGATCATTTCGCCTTCGGCGGTCAGCACGGCGATGCTGTAGGCCCCGTCGAACAGTTCCGACGCCAGGCGGATCACGTCGAACCACTGCACCCGACCGGGGGCCTCGCTCAACACCCGAGCGAACTCGTGCAGCAAGATCTCGGTGTCGGTGTTGAGCGACAGGTGGTGGTCACCGTCTGCGAGCAGGCGTTCCTTGAGGACCCCATAGTTTGACAATTGGCCGTTGAAACAGAGGCTGAACCATTTCCGCTTGTGGATATGGGTCCGCTCGAAAGGCTGCGCGTAACTGCGGTCGTCTTGACCGCAGGTCGCATAGCGGCAATGGCCGATCGCCGCCCGTCCCGCCAAGTGCCGCATCATCGCCTCCGACTTGGCGCGGTGATTCAGCCGAAACACTTCGCTCACCGTTCCCACGTCGCGGTGAGTCTTCAGCAAAGACGGTCGATCGGGGTCAAACGTCGTCATCCCCGCCGCGAGCTGGCCCCGGTTTTGGATGTCGAGCAACATCCGGGGGAGCAATCGGGAGATCTGTCGGGGGCCGTGTTCGGTGCACATCGGGCTCCGACCGCGTCCCGAAAGGTGGTAAATCGCCGCGACACCGCACTCGTGATGCAACTCGCTCATGATGGGGGAGGGGGCCCTGGGAATCTCGGGAGGCGGGTCGGGTCGAACGGTTCGCGTGCCCATCGGGGTCGCCGCATCGCCGCGGCGCGGAGGATCGCGAAAGGCTCATTGTAAGCGACACGGTTCGGATGCAACGCCCCATCCACCCCGTAGCCGGACTCGTGAAGAGTTCGGGGCGTCACCTTTAACGTCGCCCCATCGAATAACGTCGCCCCTTCGGAAGTCTGCACGACTTCCGCTACGCCTTTGCCGTCGCCGTCGGTTTTGAACGGTTTGGGTCGTTCGCCCCCCTAACAACCCGGCGGCCGGCAACTCAAAATGGTCAGGTCTTGGGCCTACCCGACTTGCCCCCACCTTGATTTCCGCCCCATGACATCCCCTTCACGACCTGCCGCCGAAACGGAAGGAACCGAATTGTTGCTCCGCCACGCCGCGATCGACGGGGCGAAGGGGGTTGTCGTGAAGGTTGGCACTCGCGTGTTGACGGGACCGGGCGGGCGGCTCGACCGTCATCGGATCGGCGTCTTGGCGGCGCAACTGTGTCGGATCGCCGATACGGGCCGCCAAGTCGTTCTGGTCAGCAGCGGGGCGGTGGGGGCCGGCGTCGGCAAGCTGGGGCTTTCGCAGCGGCCCGGTGGCGTTGCGCAGTTGCAAGCGGTCGCGGCGATCGGCCAAGCGGGATTGATCGAGGCGTACGAGAAGGCGTTGTCCGAGTTCGGCCGCCATGCGGCTCAGGTCTTGCTCACCAAGTCGGACTTGCGACGGCGCGCCGCTTACCTGCACGTCCGCAACGCCCTGAACGGGATCCACGACTTCGGTGCGATCGCGATTATCAACGAGAACGATTCGGTCGCGGTGGCGGAATTGCAAACGACGTTCGGCGACAACGACCGGCTCGCGGCGCACGTCTCGGGGCTGCTCAGTGACGCGTTGCTGGTGATCCTCTCCGACGTCGACGGGCTGTTCGACGGCGATCCGGCCGATCCCGAAAGCCGCCGGGTCTCACTCGTCCGCGAGCTCGACGAATCGGTCTTTGCCCTCGCCCGCGAACACCGGGGCGGGGTCAGCAAGGGGGGCATGGCGAGCAAGTTGGCGGCGGCCCAAATCGCGACCTCGTTTGGGCATCCTACGGTGATCGGTCCCGGGCGCGTCGACGACGTCCTCGACCGAATCTTTCGCGGCGATTCGGTCGGAACCCTGTTCGTCCCGACCGGGGCGTCGATCCGGGGCCGTCGGCGTTGGATCGGGGGCAACGCGGACGTCGCCGGTCGGCTGCGGCTCGACGCGGGTGCCGCCGCCGCCGTTCGGCAGCAGGGGCGAAGTCTGCTCGCGGTCGGGATCATCGCCGTCGAGGGGGACTTCCGTCAGGGCGCGGTGGTCATCCTGGAAGATCCCCAGGGCCGGGAGATCGCACGCGGGTTGTGCAACTACCCGGCAGACGAGGTCCGCCGGATCGCGGGCCAGCCGAGTGACCGGATCGGCGAGATCCTCGGGCACCAGCCCCACGAGAACGTCGTCCACCGGAACAACCTGGTCGTCCTCCCACGACCCCCGCGTTGACCCGGCGGAAAAGCCGCATGTGAGCGCGTGTGCAGATTGACCGGCTTTCTTTGTGCCAATAAATTGGCATGTGTCAATTCATTGGCACTCGATCGGAGGGGAGGCATGGCAAAGAAGAAAGTGGCACCGCGTCAGCTCGGCGGGCGTGAACGCCAGATCATGGACGCCGTCTATCGGCTGCAGTCCGCTTCGGTGGCCGACGTGCGGTCAGCCTTGAGTGACCCGCCGAGCTATTCGGCGGTGCGGACGATGCTCGGGATCCTCGTCGGCAAGGGCTTGCTCTCACGCCGCGAAGATGGCGTGCGTCATCTCTATTCTCCCACGCGACCGCGCGAGGTGGCCGGCCGAGGGGCGCTTGCCCACTTGGTCTCGACGTTCTTTTCCGGGTCTCCCAGCCAGGCATTCGCCGCGTTACTGGACGCGTCGGCGAGTGAACTGAGCGACGAAGAACTCGACCGTTTACAGGAACAGATCGACGCGGCGCGTCACCGGGAGCAGAAGACATGATGGGCTCATGGGAATGGACGTTGCTCGATGCCTCCTGGAAGTCGTTCGTCCTGATGGCGAGCGTTTGGCTGGCAGTCCGATGTTGGTACGGGGCGTCGGCGGCGATTCGGCACCGCCTTTGGCTGCTAGGCCTGTGCGGAACCCTGCTGCTGCCCGTCGCCGGTTGGATCTTGCCAGCTCAGCCGCTTCCTCTTCTGCCTGAACCAACATCCCTAAAGCCTGAGCCGACCGCGTCGACCGGCGCCGAGTCGCCGCCGGTTCAAGACGCGTCGACAGCGATGGGGTTCCAGGCCGCGGATCGATCGGACGCCGAGGCAAGACGCGACACGGACGCGGGCGAACGGATCAGCCAGTCCGCGAGCGACGCTCGGTCGCCCCGGGACACGCGTGCTGATCTCTCCGTGGGCACCGATTCAGATTTCGCGCCATCGCTCCCTGGGGCCTCCCCGACGTTGGGACCAGCGAATGCTGGCGAATCAGGCGGCACACTCAACAAAATGCGAACCGCGGCGCGATGGTGGCTAGCGATGTGGTCGATCG
>JAWLFY010000166.1:0-10560 GCA_041685355.1 Pirellulaceae bacterium
GCACCACCCGTCCGTCGCCACCGGAATGACCCGCGAGACCGCCACCTCATCCGGAAATTTCCCACCGAACCGACCTCGACGATGCGGTTGTTTACCGCAAATCGACGGTCGACACGAAATTCCTCGTGCGGCGTCGCGGCGAACCGCCGATAAATCGTGCGGCGAGGAGGTCCGATCGTGGCACCCGAGCTTCACGATCCCCAACGGAACGTGACCGAACGGTTTTTGGGGGGCGGCTCGAGGCGGGCCCCACCGACCGAGCGAAGTGGGACCCAAGGATGAAACTGCAGTGACATGGTCCACGAGAATCGAAACACCGTGTCGATCGGAGAGCTCAGAATCGGCTCCCAAGCGTCGACTTCCTACTACGACGCGAAAGGTCTGTTGTTGATCGCGAAAGGGGTCGTGATCACCGAGATGCTCGTGGAGAAACTCCGCCGCCATGGCGTCGAGACGTTGCACATCGAGGTCGACTCGGCGGCCGTCACGAGGGGGCCGACCGATCGACGCGACCGGGTGAGCGAATCGCCCACCTCCCGGCCCGCGGCGCAGAAACCGCGGGGTTCCGGCACGGCCAAGTTCCCCCCGGCCGGCCGGCGATCTGACCGACAGACCCCCGATCGACAGACCCCCGATCGACAGACCCCCGATCGACCGGACGAGGCTAGCAGCACAGCCGATGGCGATCGCCATGACGGCCCGCCGCCGAGGTCGCCTCGATTCGACTCGCAGCCCGCGTTGCGAGGATACCCGTCACAAAAGATCGCTCGGATCGGCCGACTCCATCGCCACAGCTTGGAAACGGTGGATCGGATCGCCGAAGGTTTGACCGAGGGACGTTCGCCCAGGATCCAGGAGACCGATCCGATCCTCGACGGGTATCTCAAGGAATTGGCCGAGGACCCCGATCCGGTCGTTGCCACGGCGCTGCTATACGACGCGAACCTCGACTTGGCCAAACGGTGCCTGCAGTTTTCGACGCTCAGTCTCGCCGTCGGGATGCAAATGGAACTGACGTCGGCATCGTTACGTGAACTCGGCCTCGCCGCGTTGATCCACGATTGGGGCCTGTTCGAGTTGCCGGTCGACAGCCGGTTCCCACACCACAAGATGACCGAACCGATGCGGCTGGATTATCAACGCCATCCGATCGTCGCCGAGTCGATGATGCAGTCGGTCCCGGGATCGACGTTCACCCTCGCGATGCTCGTTTCGCAAGTCCATGAGTTGATGAACGGGACGGGGTTCCCGAGGCGACTCGACGGCGCGGCGATCCATCCGCTCGCCCGAGTGCTGTCCGCGATCGATACGTACCTCACGTTGACAAGCCCACCGAAGGGACACCCGCGGATCGTTCCCTGTGACGCGGTCGCTTACTTGCTCAACGGCGTGAAGCTCGGCCAGTACGCCCCGACCGCGGTCTCCGCGTTGCTGGAGACGGTGACGCTGTATCCGATCGGGAGCCTGATCGAATTGAGTGATGCGACTCAGGCGAGGGTATTACGCGGGAACGGACGCGACTACGGCTATCCGATCGTCGAGCGGCTCGACGACCCGGGCATCCTGGTCGACCTGAAAGGGCATAGCCTGTACGTCACCCGCCCGGTCTTGATTCCTGATTATCATGAGGTCCGACTCCCCCCATCTTACACCGATCTATCCTCTCTCCAACGAGACTGAGTCGACCCGATGCGACCACTCCTCCCGACGCCGGTGGCGTTCTTCCTGCTCGTGAGTCTCGCCGGCTGCGGGGAGCGGCCGACAACGAGTACTCCGGGGCCAATCGACGAGGACGCCCCGTCGGAGTTTCAGTCGACCGAGAGCGGGCTTCGGTACCGCGTCCTCCGCAAGTCCGACAACCCGAAACCGGGTCCCGAAGACCGGGTGACGGTCGACTACGTCGGCTGGCTCGATAGCCGCCGTGAGTTCGACAATTCATACGACCGACCGGGCCCCGCGACGTTTCGGTTGAGCGAAGTCGTCCCGGGTTGGACCGAGGGCTTGCAGCTCATCGGGGAGGGGGGCATGATCGAGCTCGAAATCCCCTCGGAACTCGGCTACGGACCGCAAGGGGTCCCCGGATCGATTCCCCCCGACGCGACGCTCCACTTCCGCGTCGAGTTGCACAAGATCGAATGATCTTCGCTCTCCCTCTCACCCCTCACGCCGCCTCCATGTGTCGCCGCCTGATCGTCCCGCTCGCCGTGTTCGTCTTGTTGTCGTCCTCTTCGACGCTGCTCGCCCAACGGATCGTCGCCCACCGCGGCGCGTCGCACGACGCGCCGGAAAACACCCTGGCCGCGTTCCGTCTCGCGTGGGAACAGCAGGCGGACGGGATCGAGGGTGACTTTTATCTGACCAAAGACCGACAAATCGTCTGTATTCACGACGCCGACACCGAGCGAACGGCGGGGGTTCGCGGCAAGGTCGAATCGATGACACTGGAACAGCTCCGCAAGCTCGACGCGGGAAGCTGGAAAGGGGAACGCTGGAAGGGCGAACCGATCCCGACGTTCGACGAGGTCTACCAGGCGGTCCCCGACGACCGGCTTTTCGTGATCGAGTTGAAAAGCAAAACGAAGATCGTCCCGGTCCTCGCCGAGCGTCTACGAAGCCTCGACCCGGGTGGCCGCCGATTGCTGATTATCACGTTCGACCAAGCGACGGCTCGCGCGTGTCACGAGCAGATCCCCGATGTCCCCGTCCAATGGCTCACGAGCTTCAAACGCTCGGGGCCTGACGGAACGTGGCGACCGACCGCCGAATCGGTTGCGAAGACGGTGCGACAGACCGGCGCCCAGGGGGTCGGGATGAAGGGGGAACGGGAAGTGATTGACGAAGCGTTTATCGCGACGCTCCGCGCTCGGGGATGCGCCAAGTTCCACGTCTGGACGATCGACTCGCCGGACGACGCCCGCTTTTTCCGAGAACTCGGCGCCGACGCGATCACGACGAACCGACCCGCGGTGATTCGGGCCGCGATCGAAACCCCCTAACCCGAATCAGGAAGCTTGCATCCGCGTCGGAAATCCCGCTCGGACCGAAAACCGTCGCACGAGCCGAAACGTGTCGCGTCAGGCTGTATTCTCGGTACGCTCGCGAGGGTCGTTCCGATTGGAAGTGATTCGCGGCGGCAAACCGGCGAAAGAACGTCGGGTCTACCGATTGCCTGACGGAAAACGAAAAGGCAGACTAGGGGGTATGTGGGTCGATCCCGATCCCCAGAGGTGGTGACCGCCACCCACCTGGTCCGACTCCGCCGGCGTGTCGTTCGCGCCAGTCGATCCGGGCGATGGCCATCATGCCGGGGGGAAAGGCCGCTGGTGGCCCGTTGTCACAAGCGGTTGACTTGGGAAGGCGATCCGAAATCGACTCCGGGTGTTCCTTCAAGAGAGAGTTTCAAAGATGTTTCGTTTACCTGGTTGGATGTTTGCCGGTGCCGCCGTCTTCGCGATGGCCGCGATCGCCCCGTCGGTCGCCTCCGCGTCACATTGCTGTGTCGAGCCGGCCCCGTGCTGCGCCCCGGCGCCTGTTTGTTGCCCGCCCCCGCCGGTGAAGGTGGAGTTGTGCGTGGTCGACCCGTGCACCGGGTGCACCTATCCCGTGACCGTTTGCGTCCCGGCGTGCTGCGCCGAAGAAGTCCCCTGCATGGCAGGATGGCGGAAAGGGATCTTCGGTCGCAAGGTTTTGACGTACAAGTGGCCCGGCTGCGGACACAGCGTCGACGTCGTGATCACCAAGCACGGCCGCACGATCGTCCGCGACTGACCGCGGCAACACGCCGACGACGATCGATTCATGGACCCGTCGGGGGTCGCCTGCACGGCGATCGCCGACGGTTTTTTTGTGCTCCATCCGGACGGTTCGGTTCGATGACCGTTGACATCGCGGAGGGGCGAGATCACTCGGGAGGCTGATAGAACTTGGTGATGTCGAGGCTCTGCTTCTGGTCCTGCTCCAAGATCTTCATTCTTGTTTCGAGCCGCTCCATCCGCCGCGCCAGTTGTGGCAGCAGCTCTTTCGCCTCGTCGGGCGGTTTGGGCCTTGGGACGGCCGGATAACCGAGGTGCCGCTGCATCGCGCCGAACAGGTAGATCGGGTCCTTGCGGCGGTTGGCGAGCGCGATCCGGCCCTCTTTCTCGCCGAACAGAAATGGGCCTTTCCCCTCCAGCGGTTGTCTCGCCTCCGCGAGCCTCCGCCGATACTCGTCGCTCGCCAAGAAAACCAAATCGGCGAGGTCGATCAGCCCGATCTCGGACCGCAACATCAGGATCCACTTCGACCACCGCGGGTCGTACACCGGGTCGTTGCTGATCGCCGTCAAACCGCGGTCGTAATTCAGCCGGTTTCGCGACAGGACTTCGAGCTGGAACAGGAAGAACCCGGCGGGCTCCGATCGGTCGGCACGATACTTCGCGTCGGCCCGAAGCACGTCGAGCGCGGTTTCGATCGAGAACCGTCCGGTATCCCGTTCCGATTCTTCGATGAGGTAAGTCTGGAACGGGGCAAAGTAGTGGCCGAGCCGGATCATCGCGGGGGCCATCAGCCCCGAGTGTTTCATCTCGGTGAGCAAGAACCCGATCGCCATCGGCAGCTTGGTCGTCGCCAACAGCTCGTGCCGCAGTTGCTCGAGAAGCTCCTGCATCGGGACCTGATCGGCGATCCGCTCTCCGAGCAGCTGAAACAGGTACGCCTGTTCGACGTATTCGGCGCGTTCCAGGGGTTCCGGCTTGGTCGGCATGTCAGTTGGGGGGGCGGCCGAAGACGATACACGCGTTGTGGCCGCCGAACCCGAAGCTGTTGCTCATCGCGACGCGAATTTCGCGGCTTCGCGAATCGTTCGGCGTGTAGTCGAGGTCGCAATCGGGGTCGGGGGTTTCGTAGTTGATCGTCGGCGGGACGGTACCGCTTTCGATCGCCTTGGTCAGGATCACCGCTTCGATCCCGCCGCTGGCGCCGAGCGAGTGACCGAGCGCCCCTTTGGTGCTGCTGATCGCGACCTTGCCGGCGCTGTCGCCGAAGACCGCCTTGATCGCCTTCGTCTCCGCCTTATCCCCGAGCGGTGTACTCGTCCCGTGGGCGTTGACGTAATCGATCCGATCGGGAGCGATCCCCGCCGACGCGATCGCCTTCCGCATCGCGGCCGCCGCGCCCCGACCGTCGGGGTCGGGCGCGGTGATGTGGCTGGCGTCGCTGGTGGTGCCGTACCCGAGCACCTCGGCATATACTTTCGCGCCGCGGTCGCGGGCATGTCCGAGTTCTTCGAAGATCAGGATCCCCGAGCCTTCGGCAAGGACGAATCCGTCCCGATCGGCGTCGAACGGGCGACTGGCGGCCGCCGGGGCATCGTTGCGTGTCGAGAGCGCCTTCATGTTCTGAAACCCGGCCAGCCCCATCCGCGTGATCGCCGCTTCGGTGCCCCCGGTAATCACAAGGTCCGTCTCGCCGAGCCGGATGCTCCGCATCGCGTCCCCCATCGCGTTGGTCGCGCTGGCGCACGCGGTGGCGACCGTGTAGTTGGGGCCTTCAAGCCGGTACGCGATCGAGAGGTTCCCCCCCGACGCGTTGAGCATCATCTTCGGTACGGTGAACGGGCTGACCCGATCCGGCCCCCGCGTCACCATCCGCTCGGTCTGGTCTTCAATTTCGGACAACCCGCCGATCCCCGAACCGAGGATCACCCCACAACGGGTGCGATCGAGTTGCGTGAAGTCGACGCCCGCGTCGGCGACCGCTTGGCCACCGGCATGGACGGCGAACAGGGTGCAACGGTCGAGCCGTTTCGCCTCCCGCGGGTCGATCGATGCCGACACGTCGAAGTCGGGGATATCGCCGCCGAAGTGAACCTTGTAACGGGACGTGTCGAGGGTGGTCAGTTCGTGAATGCCGCCTTCCCCCGCGGTCAAACGCTCCCAAAAGGGACCGACCGCGCAGGCTAACGGGGTGACGATACCGATCCCGGTGACGACGACGCGTCGCGGTGCTGGTTGTTCCATCAAGCTGAATTCCGATCCGGATCGGCCACGAATGAAAAATGCCGCCCCGGTCGCGGGCCCGCCCCTGTTGCCAGGGGCGCAGCCCTACACGGGCGGCATCGGTCGAGATCGTCCGCGGGAGGGTCGCGGACGAGTCAGGCGTCTTCGCCCTTTGCCTTCTCGATAAAGTCGACCGCCTCCCCGACCTTCTGGATCTTCTCCGCCGCCTCGTCGGGGATGCTGATGTCGAACTCTTCTTCCAACTCCATCACCAACTCGACCGTGTCGAGCGAGTCGGCACCGAGGTCGTTCACGAACGACGTCTCCCGAGTAATCTTGTCCTTATCGACCCCGAGTTGTTCGGCCACGATGTCGGTCACGCGTTCTTCAATCGATGCCATGGGCATAGCTCCCGTAGGTTAGCTCAACGGATTTTTGGAGGAGGTTCATCGTCGGGGAACGACGGGGAACCGAGCCGCAAACCGGCCTGCATCGTGGGACCTAGCCCGCATCGGCAGGTGGATTCGGCGAAAAGATAGGTGAAACAAACAAAACACGTCAATACACGGCTTTCGCCGCTAACCGGTCATCCCGCCGTCGACCACGATCGTCTGGCCCGAGATATACCCGGCACTCGGCGAGGCGAGGAATAACACCGCCGCCGCCACGTCTTCCGGTTCGCCGACCCGCTTGGCCGGGATCCGGTTTTTGACCTCATTCAAGACGACATCGCCGAGTTCCGCCGTCATCTCGCTGGCGATGAACCCGGGGGCCACCGCGTTGACGGTCACGCCCCGACTCACCAATTCCTTACTCAACGTCCGCGACAACCCGATCATCCCCGCCTTGCTCGCGGAGTAATTCGCTTGCCCGGGGTTGCCGATCAACCCGGAGATGCTCGCCATGTTGATGATCCGGCCGTATTTGGCACGCCGCATCAATCCCGCCGCGGTCCGGCAGCAGACGAAGCAGCTGGTCAGGTTCGTCGCGATCACGTCGTCCCATTCCTCGTCGGACATTCCCCGTGCCAGTTTATCCCGGGTGATCCCGGCGTTGTTGACCAGGATATCGAGTCGGCCGTGCCGTTGGTGGACGTCGGTGATCGCCGCGGCCACCGCCCCCCGGTCGGTCACGTCACACGGCAGCGCTTCGCCGGCGCCCCCGGCCGCCTCGACCTGCGAGATCGTGTCCGCCAGTTTCTCCGCATTTCGTGCGACGCATACGACGTGTGCGCCGTTGGCCGCCAAAGCGATCGCGACCGCGCGGCCCAAACCTTGCGAGGCTCCGGTGACGATGGCGACCTGACCTTTCAGGTCGGCCGTGATCGACAATGTCATGACTGTCCGTCCCTTCTCGTTGCTGGGAGCTCTGCCTCGTTGCTGGAAGCTCTGCCTCGTTGCTGGAAGCTCTGCTCCCGTAAGCCTCATCGATGGGAGGCGGCTACCGAGCCGACTCTTCCCCGTCACCGAACCCGTCCGCCGGCAACTTTCGACCGATCCGTTTGATCGTCCCGCGGAGCACCCGCCCGGTGCCCACCTCCAGGAAACCTTCCACCCCGTCCTCGACCATCTGGCGAATCGAATCCTCCCAGCGGACCGGCTCGACCACCTGACGGCCGAGCAGTTCACGGATCTCGCCCGACGACCGATGCGGGCGTGCGTCGACATTGCTGTAGACCGGTATCTCGGTATCGCGGATCGGGATCTCTTCCAACGCCTCGCGGAGCCGCTCGACCGCGGACTCCATCAACGGCGTGTGAAACGCCCCGGCGACGCTCAGCCGGATGACCTTCATCGCCCCGGCGGCGATCGCCGCCGGTTCCAGCCGTTCGATCGCCGTGGCGTGTCCCGAAACCGCGATGTTCCCAGGACAAAGCAGGTTCGCCGGTCGCAACACCTCTCCATCCTGACGCGTCGATTCGCACAACTCCTCGACCACCGCGAGCTCCAGCCCGAGGACGCTCGCCATCCCGCTCGGCGCCGCGTCGGCGGCCGCCTGCATCGCTTCGCCCCGTCGTCGGACCAATCGCACCCCGTCGGCGAAATCGAGCCCCCCGGCGAAGCAAACCGCGGTGTACTCGCCGAGGCTCAGCCCGGCCGCGGCACACACCGGCGCCAGCCTCTGCGGCGCGGTCTCCGCGAGCACTTCCGCCGCCGCGATCCCGACCACGAACAGGGCGGGCTGGCTGAACTCGGTCTGATGCAACCGGGCTTCCGGGCCTCGGTGGCAAAGCTCGGTTAAATCGTAACCGAGGACGTCGGAGGCCTCCTCGAAACGCGCACGGGCCTTCGGATAGGTATCACAGAGCCACCGCCCCATGCCGACCGATTGGGCGCCTTGCCCGGGGAACAGGATCCCCGCCGATTTGACCTCCAATGCCACTGCGGCTCCTTCGACGATTAAGTCTCTTGCGGTTCGACCAAGACGCGGCCTTGGTAGTAACCACACTTGGGACAAATCGTGTGCGTCGGGACCGCGGTGCTGCAGTTCGGGCAGTACGCGATCTGACGACGCTTGACGTGATCGTGCGAGCGGCGTTTGCCGCTTCGGCTGTTGGAGTGCTTCCGCTTGGGGACGGCCATGGCGATGGGTCCGTATCAAGTTCCAGTGAATGTTCGGTTCAAGCGGCGTATCGTAGGATCAACACCCCGATTTCGTCAACGCGTTCGGCGCAAGATTTGCCAACGGCGACACGATAGGCCCTCAGTCCGCTAAGTCCTTCGGCCGACCGCGATCCCCAAACCCTCGCGGCTTTCCGCCAAGAACGTGAACTGCACGTCGGCCAGGCCCGCGTCGAGCAACCTCTGCTGGGTCTCCTGGAGCGTCGGCACCCGGCCGTTGGCGGTGTCAAGCTCGATCCGGAGCGCCGCGATCCGTTCGGCAAGCGGCGGACGGCCGGGGCTTTGAAACAGGTCGATCACGGCGACACGCCCTCCCGATCGAGTCGCCTTCACCGCCGTCGCGAGCAGACGATCCCCGTCGGATGCGGAAATCGCATGCAACCGCTGGGGGATCACCACCAAGTCGTAGCCCGGTCCCGATGCGGCCAATTCCGATGCGGCCAATTCCGATGCGGCCAATTCCGATGCGGATCGCGGTGCCGGGGCGTCTCCCCGCCCCAGTTGCTCCGGGGCCCCGGCCCCGTTCGGCTTTCCCGGGTGGATCGGCTTTCCCGGGTGGATCGGCTTTTCCGGGGGGATCGGCTTTCCCGGGGGGATCGTCGCCGGGTCTCGCTCGACGGTCCGAAACCGCTCTCCGAGCCCGATCGAGTCGGCGGTCCGGCGTGCCGCCCGCAGCGGGCCGGCGGTGTCGACTGCGGTGACCTCGACGCCTGGCCCGCGATAAGCCATCGCGCAGCTCCAAACCCCGGACCCGCATCCGAGATCGAGAATCGTCATCGGCGTGGGGTCATCGGGGCCACCGATATCCAAGATCTCCGCCGCCTGCATCGCCGCCGACGTGTGGATCCACTGCGTCGCCGCGACGGCGTCGAAATACACATCGTCCCGATCACCACCGGGCGCACGGGGCTCCTCTCCGCGACGGGGCTCCTCTCCGCTACGCATTTCCCCCACCAACCGTTCCCATCGGGCGTCCCCCAGGTCTCGGTCGTACTGGCACAACAACCGGGCGGCGGCCGATAAAGCAAAGTCGTCTCCGTACCGCTCGATCACGCCGATCGCGGTCAACGTGTCGAGCAAGTGGTTCGTCGGGCGTTCCTGGAGCCCCAGCGAGCGACAGAGTTGCCCCGCCGTTTGCTGGCCGTCGGCCAAGGCATCGAACAGCCCCACCTCGCGACCGGCGCGGATCAGATGGGAGACCGCGTTGAGCTGCATCCATTCGTGATACTGCCGGATCGTCGTTTCCTGCGCCGTCATGCTGATGGGGTCCCTTGGGGGGGCGGTTGCTGGGGGGGGATTTGGCCAGCGGTCGAGTCGATCCCGTCCGTCGTGGGCGGTCCAACCGGCGCGGTTTCGCTTCGCGGTAGAGACGACCTGACCGTCGGGACGATCCCTCCAACAGCAGGAATCGGCCGATTTTAGCGGGCACGGGCGGGCACTTTGGCCGTTTCGGAACCGCGATGACGTATCCTGGAACGATAGATCGGGGGGGTCAAGGGAGGCGGATCGGACCCAAACATCGGCCTGGATGGGGCGAGCTTTTCAACCGCCGAAGGTGCTGAGATGATATTGGGAATACTGATCACCGCGGGCGTCTTCGTGCTCTCCACCGCGATCGTGCTTTGGCTTTGCTACCGCGCCCCGATCATCGAGGATTGCGATTGCGAGGCGTGCCAAGCGAGACGCCGACGGAGCCGCTCCTCCCCGCCCGCCCCGATGAAGTCCGATCGGGGCAGCCAGGGCACGCCGCGATCGCGCGATAGTTCCCCCCATCGAAAGTCCCCCCGCAAAGCGCGGATGATCGCGGTCGATCACCGGACTGGCGGCTCGATCCTGGGGCTGAGCGAGCATGCCGGACGGTCGACCTGACCAGGCCGACCGTGAATCGCCGTGGGAAAAACCGCGGTTCTCCGCAGAAGACGCCCCCTCTGAGAAAGCGGGTGCTCTGAGAAAGCGGGGCTTTT
>JAWLFY010000301.1:0-2562 GCA_041685355.1 Pirellulaceae bacterium
CCAAAACGTTTTCACCCGCGCGATGGGGCCGCTCCGTCACAGCCGTTACACCCTTTGGACGATCGACGTCCAAGGCCCGTTCGACAATCCGACGATCGAACGGCGGGCCCTCGATGGCGTCGGCCAAACCCTCGAGCGGTTGTTCCCGGGGTTGGCGCCGCAGGTCGCCGAACGAGGAGAATGAGCGATGCAGGTCCCACCCTCGGTCACGTCCGCCGCCGCGTCGGTCGCGGGGACTTCGCACGCCGCTTCGAAAGGGGGCGAGTCCGATCGGCAAGCGTCCGAGGGGGCGGCACGGATCGACGTCGCGCAACGTCCCGCCGGCAAAGGGACCGAAACGTCAGCCGTCGATCCGGGGGAACACGCCGGCGACCGGGGTGGCGACGGCCGCGAAATGTATGATCGGTTCGAGCGACGCGGCGGCGACGACGACGGTCTCGAAAGCGAACCACGTGACGACGACGAGTCGGCCGCCGAGGAAGGGGCCGACGCTCGATCGAATCCCCCCGTCGACGCCGCCAGCGGGCACATCGACTTTCAGGCGTGACGCGGACTCTCAGCCGCAACCCGGACAGGCGGCCGGTGCCGCCGAAAACGGCGGGGAAACTCAGGCGCGGATCGCGTCGACGGCGATCTCGGGCCGGTCGGTCGGCCCCATCCGCTGGGCGACGTTCATCGCGGCGAGGGCCGTGTTGTAGACGTCGAGCCCCTCGGCCCCGATGTCCATGATCTGGCCCGTTTTGATCCGGCCGCCGGCGCCGGTCACCGCGTGGAACACACCCGACAGTTCCCGCTTCACGTCGCTGTGTCGCCCGTCCCCCGACTCGGTCGAGATCGTGATCAGCGAGTTTTCGAGCAACGTTTTCCCGTTCGCCTCGACGGCTTCGTCGGCGTCGAGCCGCTTCAAGAAGTAAGCCAACTCACGCATCTTCATGTGGGCGTGGGCGCGGAGCTGCTCGTTCTTCTTGTTCTCGCGGAACGCGTGCCACCACTCGTGGCTGCAAGCCTGGGCCCCCGACGCGTTCCGCTGCGCCTTGTCGTCGAAGTCGAACACGTGTCGGCCTTCGTACTCGTAGCGTCCTTTGAGCCGGATCCGTTCGCCCGCGGCGAGGAACGTCAGCGATCCGAACCGCGCCCGGTCGCACTGGATCGCCAACGCGTACAGGTCAGCCATCAACCGCCATTCGGACGTCAGCTCTTCCAGGGTGATGTCGATCCCTTCGCCACCCGGATCCGCCTCGTCGCCGTGGATCAGCTTGCTTTCCGAAGGACGGTCTGGCGATTGGCAACGCTCGTCGATCACCTTTTGCATCTCGAACGACCGCTGCTCGTACTCGCGGACGCGGTCCAGGTGATCCGCCAGCCGTGCCTTGGAGGTCGACCCGAGCGGCGAGTTGGCGCCGGCGAAATACTTCGTCTGGTCGATCACCGAGTCCAACACGCTGCGGCTCAGCTTCCGTTGGCGGGGATCGTTGTCGGCGTCGTCACCCGAATCCGCGCCGCCGCCGAAGATCCGCTCGAAGAGTTGACGCGGACTCTCTTGCATCTTCCCCGCGGCGGTCCCGTCGGGGTTGAAACTGTGAACGTAACGCACCGGCCGGTCGTTCCGCCGAAAGTAGGTTCCCGCGACCAGCGTCGGAACCATCCCCGGCGGTAACCCTTGGGGGTAATGGAATTGCCGGATCACCTGGTCGAGCGACGGCCCGCCGGCCCGCGCGGTCCCGTTCGGAGGCGCCGCGGTGAACGCGGCGGAGGAACCGTCGTAGTGGGCGTTGATCCCCGGTTCGTCCGCGCGGACTTGGTCCACCCCGCGCATGATCATTAACTTGTCCGACAAAGGTTTCAGCGGCTCCAACACCCCGTCGTAACCTTCTTCTTGCAACGGCGCTGGAATGCCGAGCCCGAAGAACAGGTTGAACGCCCGAATCGGCACGCCGGGCGCCGGCGCTGCGGCGGCCGCCGGGGTGAGCATTTCTTCCAAGAACGGGAGGCCGATCGTCACGGTTCCGATCCCGCGAAGGACGGTCCGGCGATTCAGTTGGCGACGGGTCATGACGGAAGTTCCTTGGGAGAGGTGAAGGGCGGGATGGCAACGGTGGGGGCACAAGACTATTCGGAGCTTTCGGTGCGGGTCGTCCGCACCAAGTCGCTCGTCACGATCGCGGTCATCAACGCGCGGTAGGTCCCGCCGTCGTCGATCGCGGCTTGATGGATCTGTTTCAAGTGGGGCAGATCTTCCGCGGTTAGCGGCCGCCCGAGGGCGAACTGCGTCAGCTTCCGCGTGATCGCCATCCGCACCCGGTCGCTGTCGGCGAGCAGTTCCATCAGCTTTTCGGACGTCTCGTAGGAGACCGGCTCGCGGGCCCCGGGGAACAGGATCTCGCCGTCTTCGCGGAGCTCGTTGCCGTGCTCGTCGACTTCTTGATACGCCCCGACGCCGTCGAACTTTTCGAGCCCGAACGCGAGCGGCTCGAATTTCTGATGGCAACCCGCGCACGAGGCGTCGGCCAAACGGACTTCGGCCAAGTCCCGCGTCGACATCCCCGGCTCGGCCGGGATCGG
>JAWLFY010000302.1:0-2560 GCA_041685355.1 Pirellulaceae bacterium
CACCCGCTTCCCGCCGCACGGTGCATCTCTTTGAGCCGTGGCGCATAGGAAGTCGGTCGCAGCGGGACGCAGGCCGATGGTCCAGAAGTGAATCTCCCGCCATCGGGGTGCGAGAGCAGGGGTTGGGGCAAGTGGCGATTTCGGTTGCACGCGGCGGGGACGCGCTGCGTTTGGTCTCGGTTGCCTTGGTTTGGAGCATAGGTGTTGCATCGCTTGGTCACTCGCTTTTCGGCAGTCCAGGGGGCGGTGCAACGGTCGGCCGGAGGTGCATTTTGGTGGCATGTCAGGTGGCATGTTGGATGTACCCCCGAGGTGCCGCCTTGGATGCCAGCGGTTTTGCAGATTTCTCCCCGTTTGGGTGCAGGTGGAGGTGGCACGTGTCAGGTGTAGGTAGGTCACGACAGGACCGACGCACAGTTGGGCTCCCTCGCCAGGGATTCGCTTCGACGCGGGCGGGCGATGGACGAACCGTCGTCGTGGCGGCCACGCTTTCCCGAATGGTGGCTCCACGATGACTCGAAAGCGGATGCGTGGGAAACCGGACGACGGCCACGGGGCGGAGGGCCGAACTGATCTCGGGGCTCGCGATGAAGGGTCGGTGGATTCGTTCTATCTGGGGTCCCGTCGCTACGAGGTGATCGAACGGCTTTCGTTGCCGGATCGAGGTCGGTGGGCTGTCCGCGACCACCGTCCCCCGCCGAAAGGGACGAGGCGGGTCGCGATCGTCCTTCCTGACGACGGGGCGGTCAGGCAGCTTCATCGAAGTTTGAGTCGCTTGCCAAGTCACGCCAATTCGCTCCCCACGTTGATCGATCATGGGCGGTTGGGAAAGGACTACTGTTTGATCGTCGAGTGGATCCCGGGGATCGACCTCCGTGAGTACTTGCTTCGCGTCGGTGAGGGGCGGACGCCACGCCCGAGCCCGACCGAGTCGGTTCGCCTGGTTCGTGGCCTGGCGCACAGTCTCCGTCTGCTTCACCAAAACTGCGGTGTGATTCATGGCGACTTGAAGCCCGCGAATCTGATTCTGACCGTGAAACCGAGCTCGTTGCGTGTGATCGATTTTGGCAGCAGTTGGCAAGTCGAGCGGACTCGGGCTCGGCTTCCCGGCGACGGTTCCGATCCGACCTACGCGGCACCGGAATTTTTCGATTCTGGTGGCCCGGTCAGCGCGGCGTCCGATCAATTCTCGGTCGGTGTCATTCTGTACCAGATGTTGACCCAGCAGATCCCCTTCGAGGGGTTGGGTGGGAAAGTGGGACATCCCGAGTTGCGGTCTGAGTTCGACGGTGAGATCGAATCCCCCAGCCGATTGACGGATCCCGACCGGCGGTTGCCCGGAGACGTTCACCGGGAGATCGACTCGGTACTCCGCACGATGCTTCGGCTCGATCCGAACGATCGATTTCCCAATTCGGGGGCATGGACCGACGCGCTGGATCACCTGTCACGACGAATCGACCACCTGGCGAACCCGGCTTACCGCTCAAAATCGCTGTTGGAGCGGGCGGTCCGTTGGTGGCTCCGCCTGAAGAAGTAGCGAGGCGGGTGGCTTCATTCGAGAAACCCCTTTTTGAACGCCAGCTCGTGAGGCGGTATCCATTGGAAACGGTCGCCGCAGGAGCTGTGGTAACGCCGCCCGCCTCGGTCGACGTTGGTCTGGGGGTGCAGCCGCTCGCCGTCCTGTTTCGTTTCGCTTCGTCCCGCGCGGTAGAGGCGTGGCCGACCGTAGGGACACAGCCTACAAAACGACTTCTTTGGCTGCTTGGGATGTGATCCGAACGCCACCTGACCGATCGCCTGTTGAAACACCGTCACGAGTGCCTTCGCGTTTTTCTTTTCCGCTTCTCCCAAACGCACCGCCATTGCCTGCATCGACTTCGGTTCCAGGATGATTCCCCAAGGGACCGCCGCGACACGTTCGGCATGCTCGATCAGCAGGGCATAAGCGGCGAGTCGGACGATGTGATACGGTCTGGGCTCGTCGAGTTCCTCTTGATGAGCGATCACCGGAATCCTCGTGCCCTGGTAGCTGATGATTCGGGCCGGTCGTCCGCAGAGCCCAAGTTCGTCGTGCCGGTACTCGGCTTTCACGTCATTTGAGAGCACATTCTTGTTCTTCAAAAGGCTCCACCAAGAGAACTTCTGAAATTCAGTTGAGGTGTCAACCTCGCTCTCCAACAGCTCGGCATCCTCGACTTGAAGGAGACGCCTCACGATTTCTAGATAATCGGTCAGGTACAGGTAAAGCAGTCGTGCCGGAAGGACTGCCGCCAAGCCGATGAACGCGGCCAACCACAGGTCGTAGAAGCGGCCGACCAAGGCAAGCACCACGATGCCCAGCCCCAACGGGACGCCCACGAGAATCATTTCACCTTCCAGCTTATCTTTCAACTTGACCATCGCCGCGATATCGAAACGGGGTAGATAGTCTAGACGCGGGGTGCGGCCTGATGCTTCGGAGTCGTCGTCCTCACCAGAAGCCAAGGCGATCAGCCCGGCCCGATGACAGAACGCGAACTTTCCCAAAGAATGCGTGTTGATGATGGGCAACCCATCG
>JAWLFY010000167.1:0-10529 GCA_041685355.1 Pirellulaceae bacterium
CGGAGGGATCCGAGTCGGAAGAATCTCAGGCGGAGGAATCTGGAGCAGAAGACTCGGACGCTTCCGAGTCGGGTCCGTCCGACGGGGCGGAACAGAGTTCGAACTCGAATGGGGACGCAGTGTCCTCGGACTAAAGCGTGATGCCCCCGATCAGCGACCGCAACGATCCCGTTTCCCTTCCGGTCATCGACGCCGGAACCTCGTCGCCGGCTTCCTCGAAGCGAGTGGCAGCACCGGGCGAATCCGACTCGATGTTGTCTCCAGACGAGCACGTCCTGAGCACGCTGGAACGAGACGGTTCGCGGCGTTGGTTATATCCGAGTTTGTCGAAGGGACGAACGTGGCGTTGGCGGCGGGTGCTCGGTTATGTGTTGATCGTGGTATTCGTGGCGATCCCGCACATTCGGGTGTCGGGAAAGCCGTTGGTGTTGTTGGACATACCGGCACGTCAATTCACCCTGTTTGGGCATACGTTTCTGCCGACCGATACGCCGCTGCTCGCGTTGGCGATGGTGGGGCTGTTTGTCGCGATCGCGTTGGTGACGGCGATCGGCGGTCGTCTGTGGTGTGGGTGGGCGTGCCCGCAAACGGTTTATATGGAGTACCTGTTTCGGCCGATCGACCGCTTGTTCGAGGGGACGGTCGGCCGCGGGGGACGTCCCAAGCGGCCGATCACCGGGTGGCGGCGGTTCGCCCGCTGGGGGATTTATCTTGTCCTCTCGATGATTCTCGCCCACAGCTTCCTCGCTTATTTCGTCGGTACCGAACAGCTGGCGAGTTGGATGCGGAGTTCGCCGGTCGATCACCCGATCGCGTTTTTGGTGATGGCCGGGACGACGGTCGCGATGCTGTTCGACTTTCTGTTTTTCCGGGAACAGCTATGTCTGATCGCGTGTCCCTACGGCCGTTTCCAATCGGTGATGTTAGATCGTCGCAGCCTGATCGTCGGTTATGACTACAACCGGGGCGAGCCGCGGGGGAAGATTCGGAAGCGGCCGGAGCCGAACGCGGAGCCTTTGGGCGATTGTGTGGCATGTGGCCGATGCGTCGCGGTCTGTCCGACGGGCATCGACATCCGTGACGGGCTGCAGATGGAATGCGTCAACTGTGCCCAGTGCATCGACGCGTGCAACGACGTGATGCGGAAGGTCGGCCGCCCTGAGGGGTTGATCCGGTACACGTCTCAAGACGAGCTCGAGGGCAAGCCGGCGAGACTTCTCCGTCCCCGGACGGTGTTGTACCCGTTGTTACTGTTGGGGATCGCGATCGCGTTCGTCGGCGTGTTGGCGACGAAGTCTTCGTTCGACGCGCGTCCGTTGCGTGCCGGAGGGAACCCGTTCAGCCGCGGGCCGGGGGGGGAAATCCGGAACGCGTTCCGCGTCCGGATCGTGAACCGTTCGGAGGCGCCGCAAACCTACACGATGCGATTGGAATCGCCGGCCGGCGCGGATCTGAACGTCACCGATCGTGAAGGGTTGCAGTTGGAACCGGGGGCGACATCGATCGTGCCGGTGATGGTCGTGGTGCCCCGCGGGGGGATACCGAGCGACGGTCAACTGGGCGCTTCGATCCGGATCGAGGATTCGTCGGGGAACGAGAGGACGATCGACTACACGTTATTGGGGCCACGGATTTGAGATCGCCTGAGGGACCCATGAACGGGGCTCGTGATGGGAACGAAACGACGGGGCCCCGCTCGGACGCCGAGATGGCGGGCCGGAACCGCCGCGCGGCGACGTTTTGGGGGGCGTTGGTCGTCGGGCTGCTGGGGATCCAGGTGCTGGTCGGGGTCGGCGCCGTTGTGATCGCGACGTCGGACCCGTCGGCGTCGATCGTGCCGGATTACTACGAGAAGGCGCTCCGCTGGGACGACGAGAAAGCGGCGCGGGTGGCGAGTGACGCGTTGGGATGGGAAGCGACGGTCACGCTGAGTCCGGCCGCGGACCGGCGGGGCGAGCGAACCGTCGTGGTCTCGATCCTTGACGCCTCCGGAGATCCGGTCGCCGGTGCGGAGGTTCGTGGCCGCGTGTATCATCACGCCCGCGCCGCGGAGGCGATGCCGATCGCGTTTCGTCGGCAGGGGGACGGTCATTACACCGCGACGGCACCGGTCGCCCGTGAAGGGTTGTGGCAGTTCGACTTGACGGCGACGCGTCGAGGTGCCGACGCCGCATCGACGGAAGCGTTTCAAATCCGCGAGGTGGTCGAGGTCGAGCGTGGCGGGGAGTCGACGCGATGAGTGGGGCCGGGATGGTCAGTTCGTGGGAACTCCTATCGGCGGTCGCGGTCGCGAGCGTGATGGGGAGTTTGCATTGTGTCGGGATGTGTGGTCCGTTCGCGTTGTGGGCGAGTGGTGCCGGATCGAACCTTTCGGCCGGGGCGATCACGACGCGGATTTCGCTTTATCACCTCGGCCGATTGGCGACGTACGCCACCGGGGGCGTGTTGGTCGGGATTGCCGGTGCGGTGCTCACGTCGGGCGGGAACACGCTGGGGATCCAGTCGGCGGCGGCTAGGATCGCGGGGGTCACGATGGTCGTGTTCGCGTTGGCGCGGATCGCCCGATCGGTACGCCCGTGGGTCGCCCGGGGCGACGGGAGCGACCCGGCGGGGACGAAAGGGGCGGCGTCGGCTGGTCCGGTTTCGGGTGGCTTGATCGCGGGTTGGTTGGTGAAGTGGCGACCGACGATTCACCGTTTGCCGCCGCCGTTACGGGCGTTCGCGGCGGGAGGGCTGACGACGTTGTTGCCGTGTGGTTGGCTCTATCTGTTTTTGATCTTCGCGGGTGGGACCGGGACGGTGACGTCGGCGGTCGCGGTGATGTTCGCGTTTTGGTTGGGGACGCTTCCCGCGTTGACGTCGTTGATGGTCGGGGCGATTCGTTTGGCACCGAAGGTCCGACCGGCGTTGCCGTTGGTCGGCGGTTTGATGTTGCTGGTGACCGGGCTGTATACGGCGACGGGTCGGGCCTCGGCCGATCTGACGCGGTTGTCGGAGCGTCCGGCGGAGTCGGGTCGGCTCGATGAGGGTGACTCGGGTTCGGCGCGATTCGGTTCGGGGCTCGGGTCACCGTTGCGGACGTTGGACGAAGTTTCGAACCGCTCGCTCCCGTGCTGCAGCCTTGACGACTGAAACGTCCCCGCCGGCAGAGTCTTCCGTTTCGTCGTTTTCCTCCCGTGCGGATTCGCCGGGCGGCAGGTCATCCGAAGCGGTCGCGTGCGCCCATTGTGGGCTCCCTTCGCCGCCGCCGCGGTCGGAGGAAGATTTGGCGTTTTGCTGTGAGGGTTGTCGCGGCGCGTATCATCTGATCCACGGTTGGGGGTTAGAGGATTACTACGCGCTCCGCGACCGTGAGGGGGGACCAGGGGCGGGGCCGGTCGAAACGCCGGGCGTTTGGGAGGAGCTTGACGACCCGGCGGGGCTGGGGACGGGGGCGCCGCGGGCATGCGGTGACGACCTGCTTCGGGCGCGGTTGGCGGTCGGCGGGCTGCACTGCGGGGCGTGCGCGTGGTTGATCGAGCGGGCGGCGCGGCGGCATCCGGGGTTTCACTCGGCGCGGGTGCGATTGAACGACCATACGGTGGAGATCGTGTTTCGCCCGAGCGAGACGCGGCTGAGCCGGATCGCGTCCGACTTGGGGAAGCTCGGTTACCGGCTGATGCCGTTGGTCGAAGGGGACCAGTCGCGGCGGCACGCGGCGGAGAACCGGGCATTATTGTCGCGGATCGCGGTCGCCGGTTTTTGTGCGGTTAACGCGATGTGGATCGCGGTCGCGTTGTACGCCGGTTGGTTTTCCGGGATCGCCGCGGAGCATCGCACGGCGTTGCGTTGGGCCGGCGTGATGCTGGGGTTGATCGCCGTCGCGTTCCCGGGACGGACGTTCTTTCAAGGGGCGCTGGCGTCGTTGCGGACGCGGACTCCGCACATGGATCTTCCGGTCGCCGTCGGGATCGGTGTGGGCGCGGTGTCGGGGTTGGTCGCGGCGATTTTGGGGCGGGGCGAGGTCTATTTCGACTCCGTCGCGACGCTGGTGTTTTTGTTGTTGGTGGGGCGTTGGGTCCAATTTCGGCAGCAGCGGCGGGCCGCCGATTCGGTTTCGCTGTTGATGCGGTTGACCCCGCGGCTGGCCGGTCGGGTCGAGCCTTCGGGTGCGGTTCGGCGGGTGATGGCGGATCAGTTGCGACCGGGCGATCGGGTTCGGGTCGCGCCGGGGGAGACGTTCCCGGCGGACGGCTTCGTGGCGGAAGGCGAATCGTCGGTGGACCGTTCGCTCGTGACTGGCGAAAGTCGCCCGGAGTGGGTCGGCCCGTCGGCGTCGGTGGAGGCGGGGATCGCGAACCTGGAATCGACGGTCGACATCGACGTGACCGCGGCAGGCCAGGAGACCCGCGTCGGACGGATCACGCGGCTGATCGAGGACGCCGCGGCGAACCGTTCGCCGATGGTCCAGCTTGCCGATTCGATCGGCGGTCGATTCGTCGTGACCGTGATCGTGTTGGCCGCGGTCACGGTGGCCGGGTGGTGGCGATACGACCCGACGCGAGCGATCGAGCACGGCGTGGCATTGTTGATCGTCGCGTGCCCGTGCGCGTTGGCGCTCGCCACGCCGCTCGCGTTGGCGGTGGCGATCGGCCGTTTGGCGCGGCGAAAGTTGCTGGTCCGCGGCGGCGACGTGTTGGAACGTCTCGCTCGGCCGGGCGTGGCGTGGTTTGACAAGACGGGGACGTTGACCGCCGGACGCCCCCATCTCGTCGAGTGGGACGGGGACGCGAACGCACTTCGCGACGCGGCGGCGGTGGAGGAATCGTTGGCGCACCCGGTGGCCGAGGCGGTGAGGCGGCTCGCGGGAAACCGCGGCGTCGACGTGCCGGTGGCGGTCGACGTCCGCCAACGGACGGGGATGGGGGCGGAAGGGACGGTCGAGGGTCGCCGCGTGTTGGTGGGATCCGAGACGTTGCTGCGATCCGCCGGGGTGCGGACGCGAAGCGATGTGGAGGCACGAATCGGACGGGTGACCGCGGGCGGCAACAGCCCGTTGTTGGTCGCGGTCGACGGCGATGTGGTCGCGGTCGGCGGGCTGGGGGATCCGTTGCGGGGCGAGGCGGCCAAGGCGGTGTCGGCGCTCCGCGAGCGGGGTTGGCGGATCGGAATCTTGTCGGGGGATCATCCGAGCGTGGTCGATCGGATCGCCGATTCACTCGGGATCGAACGAGAGCGGGCGATCGGCGGGGCCGCGCCCGAAGAAAAGCTGGCGTGGATCGAGGGGTCGAAAGCGGACGGCGAGACCGTGTTGATGGTCGGGGACGGGGTCAACGACGCGGCGGCGTTGGCGGCCGCTGACGTCGGGGTTTCACTCCGAGGCGGGGCGGCGGCGAGTTTGGAGGCCGCCCCGGTTTACTTGCAAGCGGGAGGTCTTGGAGCGTTGGTCGATTTGGTCGACGCTTCGCGGCGGACGGTTCGCACGATCCGGCGAAACTTCGCGTTTTCGCTCGGTTACAATGCGCTCGCGGTGGGGATCGCGATGGCCGGGCTGATTCATCCCTTGATCGCGGCGATCTTGATGCCCGCCAGTTCGTTGACCGTGCTGACCATTGTGCTGCTATCGAAAACGTGTGACTGAACCGTTGAGTGTCCTATACGTCGCCTTGCCGATCGCGATTTTGATGGGGGCCTCCGCCGCCGTCGCCTGTTACGTGTGTATCCGAAGGGGTCAGTTCGACGACTTGGAGTCGCCCCCGCTGAGGATGTTGATTGACGACGAAGAAGATTCCGTTCGTCCGGCGTCTCAAGACAGTTCTCGGTGAGCGGACGAATGATTGTTGATAGCCATCACCATTTGTGGAATTATTCGCCCGAGCAATACGGGTGGATCGACGACACCATGTCGGTGCTGCGTCGAGATTTCACGTTGGCGGAGCTTCGTCAGGTGGCGGCTTCGTCGGGGGTGGACGGATTGATCACCGTGCAGGCGCGGCAAAGCTCGGAAGAGACCGCCTGGTTGCTCGAGTCGGCTCGGGCGGAAGATCTGATTCGCGGCGTCGTCGGATGGGTTCCGCTCGTCTCGGACGACGTCGGCGAAATGTTGGCGTCGTTGCAGAGCGATCCGTGGCTCAAGGGGATACGACATATGGTTCAGGACGAACCCGACGACCGGTTTTTGCTCGATGAGCGTTTCAATCGGGGCGTGGCCGAGTTGCGGGACACGGGGTTGGTGTACGACCTATTGATTGACGCGCGGCATCTGCCGGCGGCGATCGAGTTCGTCGACCGTCATCCTGAGCAGTCGTTCGTGCTCGATCACATCGGCAAGCCGACGATCCGCGGGGCGAAGGTCGATCCGGATTGGGAGCGACCCTTTCGTGAGCTTGCCCGTCGGGAGCGGGTGTCGTGCAAGTTTTCGGGGGTCGTCACCGAGGTCCGCGACGATGGTTGGGATGTCGACACGATCCGTCGTTATTGGGAGGTCGCGTTGGACGCGTTCACGCCGAGCCGGCTGATGTTCGGGAGTGATTGGCCGGTATGTCTGCTCCGCGCCGAGTACGAAACGTGGCTTCGATCGGTGCAGACACTCACCTCGGGATTATCGCCTGACGAGCGTTCGGATGTGTTTGGCGGGACCGCGACCCGCGTGTACCGGCTGGACTGATCCCGGCGTTGTGAGAAAGGATGGCGAGAGAGGATGAGTCGATCGGATCGATTGCCGCCGCCGCGTGGGACACATCGTGTTTTTGGCCGAACGGGGTTGCGGGTCCCGCCGGTGGTGTTCGGCGCGACTTGCCTTGGGAATCTGTTCGTCGCGCCACCTGATGCGGTCAAACGTCAGTTGATCGCGGAGTGGTTTCAGAGCGTCCCGGCGCCGGTCGCGATCGATACGGCGGGGAAGTACGGGGCCGGGTTGGCGTTGGAGGTCATCGGTCGCGAGCTATCGCGGATGGCGACTCCCCGTGACGAGGTCGTGATCAGCAATAAGCTCGGATGGCGACGGGTTCCGTTGGAGGGGGACGAACCGACGTTTGAACCGGGGGTGTGGGTCGATCTGCGGCACGACGCGGTGCAAGACATCAGTCACGACGGGATCATGCGGTGTTGGGAGGAGGCTCGGGGGATGCTCGGGGAGTATCCGCAGCAGTTGGTCTCGGTCCACGATCCCGACGAGTATCTCGCCGCCGCCTCAGACCGCGGCGATCGCGAGGCCCGGCTTCGCGACATCGTCGGGGCTTACGAGGCGCTCGAATCGCTCCGCGACCGAGGGCTCGCCAGCGGCGTGGGCGTGGGGGCGAAGGATTGGCGGGTGATCGCCGAGCTCGACCGGGTTTGCCGACTCGATTGGGTGATGCTTGCCAACAGTTTCACCGTGATGCGTCACCCACCCGAGCTGATCGGATTGATCGAATCGTTCGCGGACCGGGGGATCGCGGTGATCAACTCGGCTTTGACCCACGGCGGGTTTTTGACCGGGGGGAATTTTTTGGACTATCACGCGGTTGACCCGGAAAGGGATTCAGACGCGAGGGCGGTCGCGTGGCGGGATCGGTTTCACGCGACGTGTGACGGGCTCGGGGTCACGCCGTACGACGTCGCGATCGCGTTCGGCCGGGCTCACCCGGCGGTCACGACGGTGGCGCTCAGCACGAGCCGGCCCGAGCGAGTCGCCGCGATGGTGCGTTCCGCGTCTCAACCGCTCGACGAGTCGGTTTGGGATGCGCTCGAGGCGGACGGGTTGATCTCGATCCGTCCGGATCGCTGCCCACGATAAGCGGCATGGAGGTGGCGTCTGGCGGGAACGGAGTTGTGTCGTACTCCGGCCTAAGCGGCTACCGTTGCCAAATCGGCTCGCTACTCTGATTCGGCCAACAGGTCCTCGATCGTTTGCCGCATCTGTCGTTCGCCCGGCGTCCCTTTCCAGTTGAGTTCGCCTTGCCACCAGCGGCGGATGAAACCTTTCTTGTCGATCAGATAGACGGTCGGCCACATCGTATTTCCCCAGGCGTCCCAGTTCGACGATTCGGCATCCATCACAACCGGGTATTCGAACCCGTCGCTTTTCATCGCCGCGGCGACGCGGTCGGAGTCCCGCTCCGCCGACGTTTCGGGGGTCTGGATGCCAACGATCACCAACCCTTGGTCGGCGTAGTCACGGTGCCAGGCTCGGTAGTGGGGGAAGTTACGTTGACAGTTGATGCACTGGAAGGCGTAGAAGTGGACCGCGACGACTTTGCCCCGGAGGTCGTCCAGGGTCATCGGGTTCCCTTGGAGCCAGGTCGCCCCGTCGGTCGCGAATTTGGGGGCAAACGGAAGGGTCCGTTTGACTTTGGCGAAGTCGAACTTGTCACCCGTTAACGTGCCGATGCGGGCGCGTTGCGATTGCGATAGAGTTGCCCGAAGTTGCTCGCGTTCTTGGTCTTTTCGTTTTTCGATCTTCGGGGACGCGTCCGTTTCGTTGGACTCGCCGGATTGCTGCTGCTTTGCCAATTCGGCTACGAGCCGGTCGGTTTCGAGAAAGATGTCCGACAACCGTTTTCGCTGGGCGGTGGCCAAAGTCAGCGCCTTGGCTACGTCGTCGGTGAGCAGCATCCGCGTGCCGAGGGCTTGTCGCTCGAGCTGGGCCATCCGTTCGGCCTGGTCGGGTCGCAAGATCGGCCGGAGTCGTTCGCGGAGCTGGTCGGTGAGTTGCTCGAACTGCGACTGACGTTCGGAGTCGGGACGGATCCGTCCGGGCCACCAACGCGCATCGATTTCGACAAGCTCCATGAGCAGCCGGTCGGTCTGTGACGGGGAGAGGCCCAGTTCTTGATGGATGGCATCATCCCGGATCATCTGTAGCAAGACCGGGGGACTGTGCGGCTCGGCGGAAAATGCGGGGACGAGTGTGACGGAGATCGAGAGTACAGCGAGAAGCGGAGCCGGGGCGAGGAATTTGGACCGCGTCATCGGTGACACCGTGCAAACGAGAAGTTGTGCAAACGAGAAGTCGAGGCTTTCCGCCCCCGTTCGGTCGATGGCCGAACGATAGCACGACCCGCCACCTAAACGATCGAGGTGTCGGACGGCGTTTCGGTCGGTCACCGATTCTTGAACAGGTCGAGGAAGCGGTCTTCGTATCGGTCGAAGACCTGGAGCCGGTCGAGGACCTGTTTCAGTTCGTAGGCGCGGGACTGGTCCTTGGCGGCTTGGTCGAACAGGTCCTCGATCTTCGCTTCGTCATCGGGATCGAGCGAATCGTTCTCTTCGGGTTCGGGGAACATCGGTTCTTCGTCTCCTTCTTGTTGCCGGACGGCGGCTTCCATTTTGGTGATCAGGGCGGAGAGTTGTTCGTCGGTCGCCTCGGCTTGGGCCGTCAGTTCGGTCATGTCGAGGTCGAGGTTGACGATTTTGGCGAACGCCTTGAGCACCGCCAACGAGCCTTTCGGGTAGGGGAGCTGGGCGAACACGTGGGGGATTTCCCCGAGCAGGCAGGCCCCGGGGAGCCCACGATCGGCGGCGGCACCGAGCAGGACGCCGTTGAGGCCGCCGATGTGACCGTCATCGAGCGTTTGCACGTTGGCCTCGTTCAGCGAATCGAGGAAGGGTTGGTCGGTCGCGGCACAGAACACGCGGGACGGTTGCTCGGGCCGCATTTGCGTCGCCATCGCGGCGAACGTGTAGACACGTTCGACGCCCAGCGATTCCGCCTGTTCGATCAATTTGCGACAAAACAGGTACTTCCCGACCGGCGGCTGGGCTTCGCCGATAAACAGCAGAAGGTCGTGGCGGCCTTCCGGATCGGACCATGCGAAGAACCGGTTTCGAGGCATCCGGGTTCGCTGCAGCAACCCGTCACGGACCTCGATGTGATCGATGTCGAACAGGTCGTCGTCGCTGTATTCGGCGATCCCCCGCATCCCGAGTTTCGCCATCATGTAATACCCCGCGCTGATCGCGACGTTGCCCATGCCCGGCCAGACCGCGATCATCCACGGTTGATTGAGCCGATCGTCTGATTCCATCCTGATGTCTCCGGTTGGTCGAAAGGTCGCATTGTATCGGGCGACGGGGAGGTGGCGTCGAGGGGCGTTCGGCGGTCAAAAACGCTCTCAGCCGAGGGCGGGCAACACGCAGATGGGCGACGCATCGGATCACCTCTGTTCGGCGATCCACAAGACGGCGCGGCGGGTGAGTTCACTGACCGTGTCGATCTTCAACTTGTGTTTGATATTTTCGCGATGCGTTTCCACCGTGTGGACGCTGATGTGAAGCCGGGTGGCGATATTTGGGGCACTGACTCCCTCGCCGATGAGTCGAAAAATCTGCAACTGACGGTCGGTCAGGGTGTCGATCGGATCCGACGTTGCGGCGATCCCGCTCGAGGTTCGGCCGAGGATCACACGGGTCATCGCGGGACTCAAATAGACACGGCCGGCAAGGACCTCGCGGATCGCGTTGATCACTTCGTCGGGGTGGGCCTCCTTGTTCACGTAGCCCATCGCGCCGGCGTGTAGACAGCGGTCGGCGTAGAGCGCCTCGTCGTACATCGAATGCACCAGGGCGCG
>JAWLFY010000303.1:0-2544 GCA_041685355.1 Pirellulaceae bacterium
CGGAGGACTCTCTCGAGCTTGTCCGCGTTCGCTCGCATCCTCACTTCGGACATCGCAGCAATGCCTCCAAAACCTACGTTCTGGGAAGTTGCCACTAAAGTCGCGGAACAACCTCGAATGCAAACCGGTGCGCCGCGACGGTCGGCCAAGCAAAAAGCTTTGCTTGACGCCGCCTGCGTCACGCATGGGGTTGAGTTCTATAAAGGAAGAATCCAGGCTCGAGTTCGCGCCCCCGAGCAACTCTCGGGGGTCGTGCGCCGGGTGGCGCAAGCGGCACTCCGTGTGTCGGACTTGTGGTTCACGTTCCGTACCCGCAATGGTCAGAACCAGAGGAGCTCGCGCGTGTACTTCGAGCAGCTTAAGGACCACCGCAGCGAAGACGGACGCGTCCGAGCAACGGCTGGAGTCACCCCTCGTCGAGGCAGAGCAAAGGGGACAAGGCGCCTTTGTTTTGCTCGAAGACAATAAAGAGGCTGACCCCTTTGGCTTGCCTCTTTTGGCTTGTTCGGGACCGGACGGCTCGCGCCGTTCCGCTATTGTCGTTCGAGTTCGAGTTCGATCTCGGCGAGCCGCATGAGCTCGGATCCGGGGGTGTTGACGACTTCGGCGGTCAGTTCTTGGGGGCCTTGCTTGAGGTCGAGTGTGCCGAGTTCGAACCGTTCGAATTGGTCCGCGGTCGTGGTCGGTTTGACTCGGTGGGTGAGGGTTGCCTCGGGGGCGCGGATTCGGATTTGGCCTCCGGCGTCGACCGGACGGCAGCCGTATCGGAGGCGGACCCGGTAGGTGCCTGGGGTGCGGACGTCGAGCCGCCAGGTGGCGTGGTCGCCGGGGGCGTTCCATCCTTCGATCGTGTCCCAGTCGTACCCGTCGAAACGGTATTCGATCTGGTCGCCGTGCCAGGTCGCCCAGCTCGGTTCGATCACGACGGGATTTTCATGCGGGTCGCCGACGGGGATCCGGACCGGCGCGTAGTCGATGCCGTCGGTGACGTCGTCGAACCAACGCACGAACTCGCCGCGGAGCCGTTTCACGACGTCGGGACGTTTTGACGCGAGATTGTTCGTTTCGCCGGGGTCGTCATGGAGGTCGAACAGCCGCCACTTCGCGGGGTCGACGTTCGCGTCGGCGGCGAACATTCCGATCAACTTCCAGCGGTCGTCGCTGATCCCCCACCGTCGATCGGGGTTCGGGAAGTAGCGATCCCAGGTGTGGTAGACGTAGCGGTGGTGCCGGTCGCCGCCGTTCCCTTTCAACAGAGAGACGAGGCTCTTGCCGTCGATGGTGCGGTCGGCCGGCGGCTCGGTGTTGGCCAGTTCGCAGAGGGTCGGCAGCAGGTCGACGTGCGACGTTTGCGCGTCGACGAGGCCACCGGGGGGAATTTTCGCGGGCCAGCGGGCGAAGAACGGGGCGCGGACGCCGCCTTCGTACGGGCTCGCCTTTTGGCCGTTCATCCCGCCTTTCCAAAACCGGCTGACGCCGCCGTTGTCGCCGGTGAAGATCACCAGCGTGTCGTCGCGGAGTCCGAGCCGGTCGAGGTGGTCGAGCAATCGGCCGAGGTTTTCGTCGATCCGCTCGACCATCGCGTAGATCCGGGCTTCGCGGATCGGCAAGCCTCGGTCGAGATACTTCTTGATCTGTTCGTCGCCATCGGGTTGGTCGACGTGCGAGGTGTCGAGGAGGAACGGGGAGTGGGGCGCGTTGTACATCAACGCGCAGAAAAACGGCGTGTCGTTTTCGAGGGCGTCCGGCGCCGAGGCTTCGATGAAATCGATCGCGGCGTCGGTGAACAGATCGGTGACGTAGCCGCGCGCGTCGGCCGGCTTGCCGTTGTGGAAGACTTGGTTCGGGTGCTGGTAGCGTTCGATATGCCCGTGGTAGTGTCCGAAGAACTCGTCGAACCCGCGCCGCTGGGGTTGGTAATCGGCGTACTTGCCGAGGTGCCATTTTCCGAACAGTCCGGTGCGGTAACCGGCGTCCCGCAGGAGTTCCGCGACGGTCACTTCGCCGAGCGCGATCGAGTCGCCACCGAAACGGGTGTTGTAGAGCCCGGTTCGAAGGTAATAGCGGCCGGTCATCATTCCGGCCCGGGTCAGCGAGCAGACGGGGGCGGCGTAGTAGCGGCGGAGCCGCGTCCCGTCGGCAGCCAGGCTGTCCATCCGCGGCGTGTCGATGTGCGGGTTGCCGCTCGCGCCGGTGTCCCAGTAGCCCTGGTCGTCGGTCATCACCAGGACCACATTCGGTCGATCCGCGGCGGCGGCGGTGGAGGTGGCGGAGGCGGCGGAGACCGCGAACGCGACGACGGCCAGGCTTGAGAGAAACCGTTTGGCGAGGGTTTCTAGGCGGGCGAATCGTTGGCGGGCGAATCGTTGGTGGGCGAGTCGTTGGCGGGCGAATCGGTGGCGCCAGGGGCGAGTTTGGCGAGGGGAGTTCATCACAAGGACGTTTTTTTTGGTTGTTCCGCGATTTTAGTGGCAACTGCCCAGAACGTAGGTTTTGGAGGCATTGCTGCGATGTCCGAAGTGAGGATGCGAGCGAACGCGGACA
>JAWLFY010000168.1:0-10391 GCA_041685355.1 Pirellulaceae bacterium
ATCAGCATACTTCATTCAACATTCGGACATCGCAGCGATGCCTGAAAAAACCTCGCCGACGCCAGCCCGCAAGCCACTAAAATCGCGGAAGAGCCAAAACGAAAAGGTTGCGTCCCGAAGAAACGGTTGTGCTTCGACGCGGGTAGAAATCATAACCCATGTCACGCCTCCCGAGTCTGTTCGATCGCCCGCCGGACGTCCGACTCGTCGACGTCCCCGACCAGCCGCACGCTCCCGATTTCGGTCGGCAGGATGAACCGTAGCTTGCCGTGTTCGACTTTTTTGTCGCGGCACATCACCGGCAACATCTCGTCGGACACGGCGTTGGGATAGACGATCGGCAACCCGACGGCGCGCAGCAACGCGGTTTGACGGACCAGCAGTTCGTCTTCACACAGTCGCAAGTCGATCGCCAGACGGGCGGCCATCTGCATCCCGATCGCCACCGCCTCGCCGTGCAACAGCGTCCCGTAGCCTGCGGTCGCCTCCAACGCGTGGGCGAACGTGTGCCCGTAATTCAAGATCGCCCGCCGCCCGCTCGTCTCCCGTTCGTCCTCGCCGACCACCCGCGCCTTCGATTCGCAGCTGCGGCGGATCGCCTCCCGAAGCGGATCGGGTTCGCGGTCGACCAGTTTTCCCGCGTTCTCCTCGAGCCACGCGAAGAATCTCGCGTCGTCGATCACCCCGTATTTGATCACCTCCGCCAACCCGCTCAAAAACTCGCGGTCCGGAAGGCTCGACAAGGTCTCGGTGTCGATCGCGACCCACGACGGTTGCCAAAACGCCCCGACCATGTTCTTCGCGTCCGGCAAATTGATCCCGGTTTTTCCCCCGACGCTGCTGTCGACCATCGACAACAGCGTCGTCGGGACTTGCACCAAGCGGATCCCCCGAGCGAACGTGGCGGCCCCGAACCCGGCCAAGTCGCCGGCGACGCCGCCGCCGACGGCGATCACGACGCTCCGGCGATCCGCCCCCGCCTCCAACATCGCTCGCCACACGTTCGCCAGCTGCTGGATCGATTTACTCGATTCCCCCGACGGGATCACGATCCGATCGTGGCGGACCCCGGCGCGGCCCAGCGACGCCTCGACCGCCTCCCCCCAACACTCCACGACCGCTTCGTCGACGATCACCAACGCGTGGCTGACGTCGCCCAGACGTTCCCCGATCCGATCCCCGATCGACCCGAGCCCCCCCGTCCCGACCTCGATCGGATAGCTGCGGTCTCCCAGCGACACCTCGATCACATCCGATGATCGGGGCTCCGGTGATCGGGGCTCCGGTGACGGAGACGCGGGGGTTTGCGGTTTCGATACCATCATGGGACTCTGTTAGTGATTCGCGGGAAGATGGCGTCCGACACCGTTCTCCCGCTGATTGCTTTGGTGCCCCAACTTAATGGAAACCGATCCCGCGGCTCCAGATGCCGCGTTCGCCGCGAAACCGAATGAACGATTCCGCCTCCCCCGAATCCGATCACTTGTCCCATCCCGATAAGTACAGCGACCCCCGCGTCCGCATCGGGGCTGGGCAGTTGCTGATGTGGGGTCTCGCGCTAACGCTCGTCGCCGCCGCGGCGGCCGCCCTCAGCGTTTACGCCCGCCGCACGAGCCTCGGTCAAACGACGGCATTCTTCGGCCCTGACACGATCACGGCGCTTCAACTTGCCGACCGCGTCGAGCTCGTCATCGGGCCTTCGAACGACCTTCAAACGATCGACTTGACCGCGACGCCCGGTCTCGGTCACCTTCGCCGCGCGATCCTCGACGACCGACATTATGTGTGGGAAACGGAAACCGACGGCAGCGTCGCGGGGCTCGCCGATCGGCCCGATTCGAACGTGGTCATACTCCGGTTCGCCGACCCGGTCGGAAAACGGGTCCCCGTGACCGAGCTGGCTCTGGAACTCAGCCAAGGTTGGATCGGTCCGGCCGACGGCGACAAGCGAGTCCGGTTCAACGATCGCGTCCGACCCGCCATCCGTCACCAAATCCGCATGATGGCCGGCTCGTCACAACAGAACTACGACCAACGGACAAAGTAACCGAACCCCGTCGCGGAAGTCGTGTAGACTTCCGCTCGTCACACTTCGCCAGCTGCCTCACGGGGGCGAAGGCGGTCTCGGTATACCTGCAACCCGTGCAACGCGTGATACAGCGCGCCACATTCGAGGTCGATGTCGCGGCACTGTTCGAGCACGTCACAGAGATGCTCGGCACTCCGCCGCACCCACGGTTCACGGAGTGTCTCGGCCGACGCCGCCAGCGAGAGAAACTCGAGGACGTGCCCCGTGGTGCTCAACGTCTCGCCGAGATCTCGCGTCCATCCCGACCGATGATGGAACGCGACCGAATATGACCCGTCAGGGTTTTGGTTTCGCCGCGCCTGGGCGATCGAATCGGCGATCAACCGTTCGGCCCGATCCCACGGCCCGGTGATCACTTTCCCCTCGCCGCGGCGACGGTCGAGCGCCATCGCGATCCCGATCAGCCGATGCGTCCCCCCGCAAGCGCTCGACGGTAGACTCTGCTCGATCTCCGATTCCAACAACACCTCGATGTCGTATTCGTTCCCGTCACGGGCCCGCCATCGATGGTCGGTGGGACGATACGCCAACAACCCGATCAACGTCCAACTGAACTCCAGTTCCAAATTCCGAGGGATGTCGTGCTCGACTTGTCGAACCCAATCGTCGATGACGAACTCGTGGTCATCGGTGCGGATCGCCGTGTCGGCGCCGAGCCCCGCTTGGGCCAGCACTGCCAACCATTGGTCCCGGTGCCCCTGGCCGATCTTGGTGCTCGGTTCAAGCTCCATCCGTAACCCGGGGCGAGGCGGATCGCCGAGCGGGTCGCCGACGATCGGGTCGAATCCCCGGACCCGTCCTCCTTCCAGCAGATAATCGACCGTCGGTCGCATCCCGTCCGGTGTCTGCATCGTGAATTCGGTTCCGTACGCCAGCACGCCGTGCAGGATCTGCCACGCCCCGTTCAATTCGGTCGACAGCCTCCGCCGCTTGAGGTTGTCCTCGAGCGTCCGTTCGACCCGGTCCACAAGTGCCGACAATTCTGCCGAATCCCCACCTTCGCCCCCGGCTGGCGAATCGTCGCCTGACGGGCGGGCAGTCGCCGAATCTTCACCCTCCGAAGACGTCGACGCCGAATCGAGACCACCCGCCGCGGGGTCCCCCATCGTCGGACAGCCCACAAAAAGGCATGGCAACGCGAGGACGCCGAGGCGGAAAACGATGAATCGGTGTAGGTGCTTCATGACGACTTCAGAGTGTGCTCCCGACCAGACCGCTGTCAACGCTCGCACCCGAGAATTCGGGCGTTTGGGACGCGGGGCGAACTGCTATAGTGAGGCTTCAAGACGACCCCCAAGTGCGAAGCCCCACGAGTCACACTCGCCCCATGATAGCCCTTCCTCCGTTCGCCCCGCTCCGAATCGGTGATCCTCCCGTCGTTCGGTCTCGCCCCCCCCACGCGTCGATCGCGCCGCTCAGGGCGGTGCACGTCGTCATCGGCGTTCACCGCTCGACTCACCCGAACCGTCGAACCTCGAACGGGCAAGGTGGAACCGCGAAAAGGCTCGGTGGAACCGCGAACGGGCTCGGCGCCACGGTCCGGTTGTGCCTCGCCATGCTGCTGACGCTTCTGGTTTTCGTCTCCGCCGGAACGCTTTCCGTCCGCGCACAAGATGGCCAGGGCGATCAGGGCGATCAGGGAGGCCAGGGCGATCGGGCGGCCCAGCCAACGTCGCAAGAGCCGACGTCGCAAGAGCCGACCGCCCCCGCCGACCGCGACGACGGATACCGAGGCATCTGGTTCACCCTCGGGCAATTCTCCGAATATGGCGACAAGTACTCCGGGGGCCTGGGGACCTATACCGCAAAACATGTCCCGCTGGCCGTGTACGCCCCGGAAGCCGACAAGACGTTCTTCGTTTACGGTGGCGGCCGAAAGGGCGAACGGTACCTATTGGCGATGGCCTCGTATTACGATCATGCCACCGGTCAGGTCCCGCGGCCGACGATCGTCCATGACAAGCGAGGGGTCGACGACCCGCACGACAACCCGAGCCTGGCGATCGACGAGAAAGGCCACCTGTGGGTCTTCGTCAGCGGACGCGGTCGGCGACGCCCCGGGTTCATCTATCGCAGCATCGAACCGTATAGCACCGACGGCTTCGAACAGGTCTTCGAAGGCGAATTCACTTATCCGCAGCCGCATCCGATCGCCGGCCAAGGCATCGTTCACTTGCATACGAAGTACACCCGCGGCCGTGAGCTGTACGTCACCACCAGCCGCGACGGGCTCGGCTGGAGCGACGCGGTCAAGCTGGCGGGGATGGGCGGTCACTACCAGACCAGCAACGTCGACGGCGACCGCGTCATCACCGCCTTCAACATGCACCCCGGCGGGAACGTCGACCTGCGGACCAATCTGTACTACGTCGAATCCCGCGACTTCGGGAAGACATGGCAAACGGCCGAGGGGACCACGGTCGAGCTCCCGATGACCGAAACCGACTCGATCGCCCGGGTCCGTGATTTCCGATCCGAAGGCCGGCTCGTCTACATGAAAGACATCCGCTTCGATGCCGACGGCAACCCGGTGATCCTGGTCGTCACGTCTGCCAATCACCAACCCGGCCCCGGTGGCCAGCCGCGACGCGTCCTCGTCGTCCACTGGACCGGCGACCAGTGGAGGTTCCACGAGGTGACCGAGACGACGCACAATTACGACACCGGGATGCTCGCGATCGAAGACGACGGCAGCTGGCGGGTGTTCACCCCGAGCGGCCAAGGCCCCCAGCGCTGGGGCACCGGCGGCGAGATCGAGATTTGGACGAGCCACGATTCCGGTGAAACGTGGACGAAGGAACGTGACGTGACCTCGGGGAGCGAATTCAATCACGGCTACGTCCGCCATCCGGTCAACGCGCACGACGGTTTCTACGCGTTTTGGGCCGACGGGAACCCCGACGAACTGTCACCGTCACGGCTCTATTTCACCAACCGCGCGGGCACCGACGTGTGGCAGCTCCCCTACGACATGGAGGGTGATCATGCGCGGCCCCGACCAGCGGAACTCACCCGTCCATGATTCTGCTGCTCGACAACTACGACTCGTTCGTCCACAACCTGGCGCGGTACTTCCGCCGCCTCGGGTGTGAAACGCACGTCGTTCGAAGCGACGGGATCGACGCGAAGGGTTGCGCCGCGTTGCACCCCGACGCGATCGTCGTCTCCCCGGGACCCCGCCGTCCCGAACAAGCCGGATGCTCGGTCGACGTGATCCGCCAACTCGCGGCCGACGTGCCGATCCTGGGCGTTTGTCTCGGACACCAAGCGATCGGCGTCGCGTTCGGCGGCCAAGTCGTCACGTGCGGCCCGGTTCACGGGTCGGCGAGCCTGGTCCGTCACCGTGGGACCGGCCTGTTTGACCGGTGTCTCGACCCGATGCCGGTGGGACGCTACCACTCGCTCGCGATCGACCCCAGTTCGATGCCCCGTGCCCTCCGTGTCACCGCCTCGACCGACGACGGCATCGTGATGGCCGTCGAGCACCGTCGGCATCCCGTCTACGGGATCCAGTTCCATCCCGAATCGGTGCTCACCGAACAGGGCGACGAAATGATCGGAAACTTTCTTGCCGCTGCAAAGCGTTTTCACGAATCCCGCCGGCACCAGGAAGCCGTGTCGTGATTTTGGAAGCGATCGTCACGACCGGGAACTCACACGGTGACGTCAACATCGCCCCGATGGGACCGCTCGTCGAACCGCCCGACTGGACACGGTTCACGCTCCGCCCGTTCAATACCTCAACAACCTATCGCAACTTGATCGACACCGGGCGCGCCGTGATCCACGTCACCGACGACGTGCGATTGTTCGCCCGCGCCGCGGTCGACCACATCGCACCGCACGGACTCGTCGACCCCGTCGATCGGGAACGTTGGTGGCGGCTTCGCGATTGCCACCGCTGGTTCGCGGTCGAGGTCACGGACGTGGTCGACACCGATCCCCGTGCCGAGATGCGGTGTCGCGTCGTCCACCAAGGGGTCGTCCGCCCGTTCTTCGGGTTCAACCGGGCGAAACATGCCGTGATCGAAGCCGCCATCCTGGCCACGCGAACCCATCTGCTCGATGCCGACCGGATCGACCAGGAACTCGCGAGGTTGCAACCTCTGATCGACAAAACCGCCGGCCCGGAGGAAACGGACGCGTTCGAAACCGTTTGCCGATCGATCCATGAAGGACGAATCTCGTGAGCCGGTGGAATAGCTCTCTTCCCAGCCGCAGCGGAGTCGACGACCGCGCGTCGGATGACCGCGAGGACACCCGTCCCCACGCCAACGCCGCGGGCCCCGGAATCGATCAGGAACCGTCCCGATCCGAGTCGCGTCCTCAAGAGGTACGAATCCGCACCGGGGCCCGGCTCCACTTCGGACTCCTCGACACGGTGCCCCCGTTCGGCGGCGCCGGGGTGATGATCGAGGACCCCCCGACCGCGGTCACCGTCACCGCCGATGATCACACGGGGGGCCACGATCACGTCGGGTGCCACGGCGATCTGCGGCCGCGCGTCGATCCGATCGCTCGCCGGGTCGCCGCTCGCCGCCCAAACGGCCCCCCCTTCGGTGCTCGGGTGCACTTGATCGACGGCCCGCCGCGCCACAGCGGGTTCGGAAGCGGAACCCAGTTCTCGTTAGCCGTCGCCGAAGCCCTCTGCCGGATCGCCGCGATCGCCCCCGACCCGTCCGAGCTGGCGATCGAGCTGGCGGATCGAGGTCGGCGCTCGGCCGTCGGCATTCACGGCTACTTCGTCGGCGGGCTGATCTGCGAGATGCCCGACGGCAACGATCGGCTCAACCCCGTCCACGCCCGCGTCGAACTCCCGGCCGATTGGCGGGTCGCTCTGTTCTACCCACGCTGCTCCCGACCCCGGGTCAGCGGTCAACTCGAACGGGACAACTTCGCCGCGATCGAAGCGGCCCCGGCAGATCGACGCGACACGCTACAGCGGTTGCTCGGTCGGCGGCTGATCCCCGCCGCGCGGGAGGGCGTTTTCGACGACTTCGGCGATGCGGTGACCGAGTACAACCGGCTCAGCGGCGAACTCTTCGCGTCCGTCCAAGGCGGACCGTTCAACGGCCGCGAAGTTGCCGACCTGGTCGCATGGTTAATCGACCGCGGCGCCCGGGGCGTCGGTCAAAGTAGCTGGGGGCCCGGAGTCTTCGCCTGGTTCCCGTCCGACGAGGACGCCGAACGACTTCGCCGGTCGCTCCCGGACCACGCCCCCGTGATGACCGTCACGCGGCCTCGCAACCGCCCGCGGGATCTCCGCCTCTGGACCGATGCCTGATCCCGGGTCGCTCGCCAGCGAGTGACCGAAAAATCACGACCCGTCGGCCAAACGCAGCAACGCGGGGATGAATTTCCGCAGCGCCCGCGAACGATGGCTGAGGGCCCGTTTGACCGTCAGGTCCAGGTCGCCGAACGAGCGATGGTACTCGGGGATCACGAACAGCGGGTCGTAGCCGAATCCTCCCGACCCGGATCGGTCGGTCGCGACCCGTCCGCGGCACTCCCCGTGAACCTGAATCCGGATCTCGCCCGCCGGATCGGCAAGGGCGAGGGCGGAATGGAACGCCGCCCCGCGGCGCTCCTCGGGGACCCCCTTCAACTCCGCCAACAGTTTGTCGTTGTTCGCCTCGTCATCCCCGTGCGTCCCGGCGTAACGCGCCGAGTACACGCCCGGTCGCCCGTCGAGCGCGTCGACCGCGATCCCGCTGTCTTCGCCCAGCACCCATCGTCCCAAGTGTCGGGCTTGCTCGCTCGCCTTCTTCGCGGCGTTCTCGGCGAACGTTTTCCCGTCCTCGACCACTTCGATCGACCCCGGGATCTCCGCCAAACTCGCCAGCCCGACTCGGTCGGCCGGCAACATCATCCGCAATTCGACGAGTTTCTTGGCGTTATGCGTGCCGAGCACCAATTCGAACATGCGGAGGTCGATCCTTAACGGAGTCCGAGCGCGGAGGAGTAGATACTCCGCTTACTCACCTTGGGGACGGCGATCGGGGTCGGTTCGACGTCGAACGGGATCATCGCCGCGTTGTTGGCGGCCGCGCCCCGTGAATTCGCGGGAACCTGCTGTGCCAATTCGGGGCGGACGTTGAACGCCTTGAACTTTTCCACCACCCGCCGGATGTCGGGGGCGTATTCGAAGCCGCCACCGGGCAGCTCGCGGCCGAGTGTATCAAAGCTCCCGACCGTGACCAGTGACCGCTTGCGGTCGTGATACTGGTACGCCTCTTCCCCTTTCTTGCGGAGCGATTTGACCATCTTGTCCGCGTCGGCGGCGAGGCGATCCATCCGTTTCACGCTCGGGACGAACTTGCCGTCGTTCTTCGCACCTTCGATCGTCCCGAACCCTTCGAACGTGCGGACGACCACCGTGAATTTCCCTTCGGACTGAAGCAAGCTGTACGCTTTGTCCTCGTTCAGCCGGCGGACGAACGAGTCGACTTGGGGTGACTCGAAATACTCCGGCGGCAAGATCGGGTTGCGGGTCACGAACGCGTTGGACATCGGTCCGCGGTCCTGGTCGTCGTCGTTTTTCTCGACCAGCTTGCGGTGGAGCGCCTTCACCGCCGTCACCGGGTTGCTCAGATTCGTCTCCGCCGCGACGTCGTCGGGGTCGCGAAACACGTCGGGGGTGGCGGCCTTCAAGCGGGCCAAATCTTTGTCGATGTCGGGATGCTCGACCGTGTCGTACTCGCCGACCAGAACCGCGTACGCGTCGTACTCGTACTGATTCGCGTACCGCAGCCGCCGCTCGTCGAACCGAGCGACTTCACCGGTGAAGTCAAAGTTTTCTTTGTAAATGAACGTCGGCAGCCGAAATTCCTGACGGAGTTCGTCCGCCAACCGCCGCGCCCGCGACTCGCTTTCTTCGCCGACGAACGTGGAGGCCAAGATCAGCCACGGCCCGTCCTCCTCACTCAGCTCTCGCGTCGGCTCGGCGGTCGCCCGCAACGGGTTCCGCGCGAAAACGCGGAGCAGGCCCGGGGGATCGGCGGGCGCCGGGGCGGGGAACGCAACCAACAGGAGGAATCCCAACCAGATCAGTTTCTTCAGCGACATCGGTCTCTTCCCGCAGTCGTGGCACCAAATACACGAACGAGACGTTGCGATACCAAAACGGATCGAGAACCGGAAAGATCGAGTTGAGCTTCTTCGCGGAACTTCGTGGCCGATGGCCCTGTATAGGCGACTGCCCTTGAGTGCGGCGGATTTTTGGGAGGCATGGCTCCGGTGTCCAAAGGGCAGCACATCTTCACGCCGAGTCCCATTGGCTCCCAAACACCGGGACAACAGGGATCCGGTTTCGCGGGCATGCGACTTCACCGGCGAGATCTTGCCGGCGGGACGCCAAGTTTGCTTTTCGCCCCCCTGGCAGCACCCAGGATCGCTTCCAGGGAAGTGTCATTGGCGAAGCGAGTTGGGAGTCCAAACGCGTTGGGATGCCGAGGGCCCGTCGAACGCATTCGGAGCGCGCACGAAAAAACCCGCTCAGGCTGGCGACGGGCCTGAGCGGGTTTTCGCTGATTCTTTGGTGATGAATTCGATCCGAAGATCTCTTTTCTGTTGAGTCGGTGCGAGAGTCGCTTCCACGGATGGGTCTGTCCAATCGCTTGAAACAGACCAAGTTATCCTTAGAAAGGAGGTGATCCAGCCGCAGGTTCCCCTACGGCTACCTTGTTACGACTTAGTCCCAATTGTCGAGCTGACCTTCGGCGCCTGCCTCCCGTGAGGGTTAGCTTGGCGACTTCGGGCCCTCCCAACTTTCGTGGCTTGACGGGCGGTGTGTACAAGGCTCAGGAACACATTCACCGCGGTATGCTGACCCGCGATTACTAGCGATTCCGGCTTCATGCAGGCGAGTTGCAGCCTGCAATCCGAACTGAGGCACGGTTTTTGGGATTTGCTCCACCTCACGGTATTGCATCCATTTGTCCGTGCCATTGTAGGACGTGTGCAGCCCTAGACATAAAGGCCATGAGGACTTGACGTCATCCCCACCTTCCTCCGGTTTGACACCGGCAGTCTCTCTAGAGTCCCCGGCATTACCCGCTGGCAACTAGAGATAAGGGTTTCGCTCGTTAAGGGACTTAACCCGACATCTCACGACACGAGCTGACGACAGCCATGCAGCACCTGTGCAAAAGCTCCCCGAGGGGCACCCTCCTATTTCTAGGAGGTTCTCAAACATGTCAAGTCTAGGATAAGGTTCTTCGCGTAGCCTCGAATTAAGCCACATCCTCCACCGCTTGTGTGAGCCCCCGTCAATTCCTTTGAGTTTCAGCCTTGCGACCATACT
>JAWLFY010000304.1:0-2507 GCA_041685355.1 Pirellulaceae bacterium
CAACAAGCATTGGACACTGGAGCCATGCCTTGAAAACCTCCCGCGCACGCTTCAGGCAGATGAGCCCTTATTTTCCGCCCGATGCGTAAGCGGAAATCGGCCCGTTGCAACCGCCGATTCCACGTACCGTCCCTGTTCGCCCGAAGGGCGTCAAAAAAACAGCCCGGGGCAGAGCGCAGCGCCGCCCCGGGAACCGATACCGATCCGCCCCCCCCAAGCCCTGAAAGGGGGTCAGAGCGTTCGGCGACGACGTCGCAAACAACGTTGACATCACGTCTGCGTTCAACTCCATCCCGGCGATCGCTGATGCCCCTTCAGGGCAAATTTTCGACGAGGCGTCCCCGAACCCAGGGCGACGCGATCGCCGGCTGTCGCCGCCAATTCGCTTGCCCTGGGCTGATCTGTCGTGCCACTTCGCGGCGGGAACGGGACGCTCAATCCCACACGTAACGCTTGTCAACTTCGATTTCATGATGCGTCATGTAGTCTCCGCACTCGATCAACTCGGGTTGTTTTGCGTCTCGTTGTGACCGATTTCACAGACCTTCGGCGGGGCCGTGGGAAGAATGGGGATTATCAGGGTCGTCCCTGGTGACGCGTTCCCTTGCAGGAACGTCTCTTTCTTTTTCGCCGAACGGAGTCAGCCACGATGAGTCAACGGTCCCACCGCACGTCCATTGGCCCCAAGATGATGCTTCCGGTCGCGTTGGCGATCGCCGCGTCGATGCCGTCAGCCGCGTCGGCCGGGTCGAAGGTGCACGTTGGCGCGAGCGTCCCCGCCGGTCAGCGCGTCACGTTCGACGCGATCGATCACCGCGAGTGGGATCGGTTGCTCTCAGAATACGTCGACGATCAAGGGATGGTCGCGTACGCGCGATGGAAACGGAGTGACGCCGACACCCGGGCACTCGACGAATACCTTCGCCATCTGTCCGCGGCGAACCCGCAAGCGGGCGCCAGTCGCGAGGCCAAGCTCGCGTTTTGGATCAACGCCTACAACGCGGTCACGATCCGCGGGATTCTCCGTGAATACCCGACGTCGAGTATCCGCAATCACACGGCCAAAGTGTTTGGCTACAACATTTGGGACGACCTGTTACTCAGCGTCGGCGGGGACGATTACTCGCTGAACCAGATCGAGCACGAAATCCTCCGCAAGCTCGGTGAGCCCCGCATTCACTTCGCGATCGTGTGTGCGTCGATCAGCTGCCCCAGGCTATTGAACGAAGCTTACACGCGGGAGGAACTGGCGACACAACTGACCGAGAACACGCGTCACTTCTTTGCCCAGCCGGGCAATTTTCGATACGACACTGGAAGCCGCCGATTCCACCTGTCGTCGATCCTGAAGTGGTTCGCGGAAGATTTCGGAGCGGACCGGTCGGGGCAGCTCGCGACGATCGCTCCCTATCTGCCGACGGAGCAGGCGCGGACCGCGGCGGAGCGTGGCGGCGGCTCGGTCAGCTACCTGAGCTACGACTGGGGGCTCAACGAACAGGGCTAGCTCAACGAACAGGGCTAGCTCAACGAACAGGGCTAGCTCAACGAACAGGGCTAGCTCAACGAACAGGGCTAGCCAAACGGACAGGGCTCGCCCAACGAACCGCTCGACCGGAAACGCGCGAAGACTGCATCGGCAAGGATGCCCGCCCCGAACCCGCCCCTGGTGTGACGAAGTCAGCCGGTCGGCGGATCACGCCCCCTTGCCGGATAGCCGACCGATGAACCACGCTGACACCCCCCAGACACGTCCGCGAGGGGTCTCCACCCGGCGGGTCGCGGCCCTCGCCGGAGTCGCGATCGTCATCTCGGGCGCGATCGTGGCCGTGATCACCCTCCGGCCTCTGGAGGGACCGCTGGCGGGATCGTCCGGCTTCATGGGGAGGACGGAATCGGGCGGAATCGGCGGAACGGCCGAGACGAACCGGGCCCGGTTTCGGGGGGCGGGGACGTCGTTCGATCTGAGTAATGCGACGATCCCGACCGATCAAATCCACGCCGGCGGACCGCCGAAAGATGGGATCCCTGCGTTGACCGATCCCGCGACCGTGCCCGCCGAACGGGCGGGTTACCTCCGACCCGACGACCGTGTGATCGGCTACGCCACCGACGGGGCGGCCCGCGCCTATCCGCTGCGGATTTTGAACTTTCACGAAATCGTCAACGACCGCGTCGCCGGGACGCCGATCGCCGTGACGTATTGTCCGCTTTGCGACTCGGCGGCGATCTTTGACCGTCGCACGCCGCTGGGGCTACGGGAGTTCGGCGTTTCCGGGTTGCTCCATAACAGCAACGTGTTGATGTACGACCGTGGCGGCCAACCGGAGAGCCTTTGGTCCCAGGTCCTCGGTGCGGGAGTTTCCGGGCCGGCGGCGGGAAAGCGGTTGACCGCGTTGCCGGTCGAGCTGACGACGTGGCGGGACTGGTCCGAACGCTATCCGCAAACGAGTGTGTTGTCGGCGGAGACGGGACATCCACGCGATTACCGCTTTAACCCGTACGACGGC
>JAWLFY010000031.1:0-21022 GCA_041685355.1 Pirellulaceae bacterium
GATCAGCATACTTCATTCAACATTCGGACATCGCAGCGATGCCTGAAAAAACCTCGCCGACGCCAGCCCGCAAGCCACTAAAATCGCGGAAGAGCCTTTTTTTTGGGGGGCGTAGGGCCGTCACGGCGGGCCGCCAGTTTATCAGCGCCTCGTTTGGTCAGCGCGCCGTTTCGTCAGCGCGCCGTCTGGAGGGTCGGGATCGGTTGATTTTGACGGTTGGAGTGAATCTTCCGGTTTCAACGGCCGATAAAGACGAAGCCGTTACGGCTGAGACTCTCGAGCGCACGGAGGCGCCACCGCCATGATCCTTTGGACCATCAAGCAGCTCAACAGCATTCGCTTGGCGATCGCGGGGCGGCAGCACCCGTCACAACTGGCTTGGGGGGTCGCGTTCGGGCTGCTCCTTGGGGTGGTACCGCACGGGAACCTGCTCGCGGTGTTGTTGGTGCTGTTGGTGCTGTCGTTGAAGTTGAACCACGCGATCGCCGGATTGACGGCGGTCGGGGTGACCTTCGCCGCGGGGTACCTCGATCCGTGGTCGGACGAGATCGGTCGCCGGTTATTGACGCATCCCGATTCGCGACGGTGGGCCGAGTTGGCATGGGAGTACCCGCTGGTTCCGTGGACCGATTTGAACAACACGGTGGTGTTGGGAAGTTTTTCGATCGGGACGGCGATGCTCGTACCGACGTTTTGCATTTGTTACCCCGTCTTTCGCCGGCTGTCTCCCGCGGGGCGGCTTCGCTCGGCGAATCGGGAAGCCCCGGAATCGGCGGCGGAGGGTGTGCCGGCGGAGGGCGTATCGGCGGAGGGCGTATCGGCGGAGGGCGTATCGGCGAAGGCGGGATCGGTGGGCGGTGTGTCGGTTGATGGCGGGTCGGGGGAGGGTTCGGGGGCGACGGTGCCCGCCACGGGACCGCCCGACGTCCGGCGCGTCGCGTCGAGCGATGGCGACGCGATCTCGGACGGACCGCGGATGGAGGAATCGCTGCGATTCCTGTTGCACCAGTTGCGTGACTCCAAGCCGAAGGACGCGGCATGATTCGCTGGAAATTCGTACTGACGCGGGTGCTGATCGTGGCGGCGGTTGTGACGTCGCTTCGCTGGGGGATGGGCCCGACGGTCCGTTTCGTGACGGTCCGCTCGCTGCAGCTCGCGACGGGGGCTCGGGTCGACATCGCGCGGGCGGACGTCGGGTTGTTCCCGCCGCGGGTCGATTACGTCGACCTTCGGGTGGCGGACCCGCGTGGCCGGAAAGCGTACCACGATCTGTTTCGCGCCGATTCGATCTCGCTTGAGATCGACGGGGACGCTTTCTTGCATCGGCGATGGGTGATTCGTCACGGCCGGATCGCGGGATTGGAGATCGGATCACGACGCGACGCCTCGGGACATTTCGAGGAGGCGCCGGAGGCGGACGAGCCCGACAGCGGTCCGTCCCTCATGAGCCGGCTCGCGGGGGGCGCGGCCGACGCTTTGGGGGAGCAAGCGTCGGAGCTTGTGGACGACTTGGAGACGGTCCGCCGCAGCCGCGAGATTCGCGAGCGGTGGGAGTCGGAGTACCGGGAGTTGGAGTCACGAGCGGAGCGGTTGGAGGGGCAGGTTCGCCAGATTCGCGGGGAAGCGAAGTCGGTGAAGAACCCGCTCCGGGATTACCCGGCGTTGGACCGTGCGATCGCGCGGGCGAACGATTTGCGAGCGGAGTTGTTAGAGGTTCGGCGTCGGATCGACGGGTTGCCGGGCCAGATGCATCGCGACCTGGCATCGTTGGAGGAGGCGAAGCGGATCGACTTGGAGAAGGTCGATCGTTATTTGCCGAAACGGGGCGAAGACGCCGGGGACTTCGCGTCCGAGCTGGTCGCGAAGGCGGTCCGCGAGCGGCTCCGGCAGTTGCAGGGGTATCTGGACCACGGCCGTCAAATTGCCGACTTGACGGTGCGATCCCCGAAGAAGGAACGGGGTCGGGGCGAGGCGATCGACTTGATCGGGGCCAACCGTCCGCCGTCGTTCCTGATGCGACAATGTGAGGTCAGCGGGTTGCTGCGGTCCGGGGGCCAGATCTACACCATGACGGGCGTGGTGGAGAACGTCACGCCGACGCCGGAGCGTCTGCATGAGCCGACGCACGCGCGGCTGTCGCTGGAGGACGCGTCGTTGACGTCGGAACCGCTGCGACTCGACTACGTCCGCGACCGTCGTGGCGGCAGCGACGTCGACCGGGTGACGCTGCTGTGGCCCCGCTCACCGGCGCGACCGGCGGAATGGGGGAGCGACCAAGAGATCGGGATCGCGGTCGACGGTGGCGACCGGGAGTTATGGGCTCAGGTGATCCGAGACGGCGATCAGATTCGGGGACGGTTGGTGAGCAAACAGACCGGGTTACAGATGCGACTCCGCGTCGCGCCCCGGTTCGCGACGTCACCGATCGCCGTTTCGATCGACGAGCGGCTTTCGGACGTCGACCGGATCGAGATCGACGCCCGTTTCGGCGGGACGTGGGAGGCGATCGACTTGAGGCTCGAGTCGAACCTCGAGCGGGTCTTGCGGGAGGCGGCGGACGAGGCGATCGCGGCGCAGATCGAAGCGAGCCGTGAGAAGCTGGCCGCGACGATCCGCAGTCGCCACGCGCGACACACCGAGGACCTTCAGGACTGGATCGGGACGCGGCAATCGGAGGCACGTCATCGGCTCGCCGCGGCCGACCGGTCGATCGAGGAAGTGTTTCAGTCGGTGACGCGGGGGATCGGATCGGCCGAGACGTATCTGGGACGACTCCGCGACAAGTTGCCGGCCGGGTTGCGGTAAAACCGGCCGGCTCGCGCCGTTCCGCGAAGCGGGGGGCGAGGCGTTACCAACACTTAGCGGCAGGGCGCGAGCCCTCCGGTGCTTCTCGGATCGGCTCGACCTGTCGGGAATTTGACCTCAGGACGGCAGGTGCGGCGCGAGCCGGGCGCGGGTAGATTGGTGGCCGTGCCCGCCCTGCGTGTGGGCCGATCCAGTGCCGAGTCCGCTCAACGTCCCTTCTCCATCCGAGTCGCCGAGATGTCCGAATCCGAGTCTGCTCCTGTCGATCCGCAAACCGGCGGTGATCCGTCCTCCACGACGAACGAACCTCAAGACGGGGGCGCCGGATCGGGGGCGGGCGGGTCGACCGCCGGCAAGGCGACGGTCACGTGGATCGTTGCGGCATTGGTGGCGATGGCCGTCAGCTACGTCACGGCGAAGCTCGTGACCGAAACGTTCAGCATTCCGTTGCCGGCGGAGCACGCCGAGCTCCTCGACTCGGCGATGGACGACGACGACCAGGCGATGAGCGCGGCGCGGACGATGGAGAACGACTACTCGGGGAAGAACGTCGCCCGCTTGATCGCGTCGCTTGCCGTCGTCTTAGGGGTCGTGCTCGGTTTGGCCGCGGGGCTCATTCATGGGAATCCGGTCCGCGGGTTGATCGGCGCCGCGGCGGGCGGGATTTTGGCGTTGTTGCTGACGTTGGTCGTCGGGGACCCGATCGTCGATTTGCGGTTGGAGGCTCGCGACAACGTCGAGGACGCCGACACGTACGGGATTTTGGTGCACGTCGCTCAGTGGGTCGCGATCGGGATCCCGGTCGCGATCGCGATCGGGATCGGGGCCGGTTCGTTGAAGGGCGGTGGGAAGGCGTTGTTAGCGATGTTGATCGGCGCCGCTCTCGGCGGGACGGTCTACATCATCGGGGGTGGCGTCGTGGCTCCGATGGAGAATCTGACGGCGGTGAAGCCACCGGCGGGGACGCCGCTCGCGATGTGGAGTTTGATTCCGCCGTTCTTAGCCGGGTTGGTGCTGATCCGGGCCAAGCCTTGACGATCGGCGTTTGAGCCGCGCCGCGGTCAGTTCGATCGCGGCGATCAACGCCTTCGCCTTATTCAGCGTTTCTTGGAACTCCGTTTCCGGGTCGCTGTCGGCGACGACGCCGCAACCGGCTTGGACGTACACGACCCCGTCACGGACGACCATCGTGCGGAGCGCGATACAGGTATCCATGTTCCCGCGATAATCGACGTAGCCGACGGCCCCGGCGTAGGGGCCGCGGCGGTGCGGTTCGATCGAATCGATGATTTGCATCGCCCGGACTTTCGGGGCGCCCGACACCGTCCCGGCGGGGACGCACGCCTTGAGCGCGTCGAACGCGTCGAGGCCGTCGCGGAGGGTTCCCTGAACTTCGCTGCTGATGTGCATCACGTGGCTGTAGCGTTCGACGACCATCACTTCGGTCAGCTCGATCGATCCGAACTGGGCCACCCGTCCGACGTCGTTGCGCCCCAAATCGACAAGCATCACATGTTCGGCCCGTTCTTTGGGGTCGGCGAGCAGCTCGCGTTCGAGTTCTCGATCCTCCTTTGCCGTCCGGCCTCTCCGACGCGTCCCGGCGAGAGGCCGGACCGTCACGACGCGGTCGTTGACGCGGCACATGATTTCGGGGGAACACCCGACGAGGACGCATTCGGGGGTGCGAAGGAAGAACATGAAGGGGCTCGGGTTGACCACCCGAAGCGATCGATAGATCTCGAGCGGGTCGACGTCGGTACGGACGCTGAGCCGTTGACTGGGGACGACCTGAAAGATGTCACCGGCGCGGATGTAATCGACGCACGTCCGCACCGCGGCGCGGAACGCTTCGGGGGTGAAGTTCGACTCGACCTTCAACGGTTCCCGCTGGTCGGCGGCGGGGACTTCTTCCGGGCGGTGGGCGATGTCACCCGAGAGGGTCTCGATCGTCGCCTCGACGCGCCGGCGGGCGGCTTCGTAGGCGGCGAGGGTTTTCGTATCGTCGGTCGCGTTTCGGTCACTTAGATCCCGGCAATCGGCGAGGGTGACCACCGTGATCGTCTTCTCGACGTGATCGAACACGCACAACGTGTGGTAGAACGCGAAGTCGAGGTCGGGCAAGCCGCGGTCGTCGGTCGGGGCGTCGGGCAGCGACTCGACGTATCGAACGACGTCGTATCCGGCGTATCCGATCGCGCCGCCGATGAACGGGGGGAGGCCTTCGAGGTGGGCGACCCGGGAGCCGAAATGGGTGCGGAAGTGGTCGAGCGGGTCATCCGACTCGAACCGCTGGGTGTTGGCGGAGCCGCCGGCCGTTTCGGAGCGATACGTGGTGATCTCGACGTTTCGCCCTTTCGCGGCGAACCGCCGAATCGGCTTGGTCGCCAGGAAGCTGTAGCGGCCGACCTTTTCACCGCCGATCACGCTCTCGAACAGGCATGCCGGTCCGCCGTCGTCCAGGAGCCGGAACGCGGTCACGGGAGTCAGGGTGTCACTGAGCAGCCGCCGAAAGACGGGAACGAAATCGTGTTCCCGGGCGAGGCGGATAAAATCGTCGGCATGGGGCGCGTGCATTGAAGTTCTCCTGGGCCACAGTTTCGGCTGCGTCAGCCCGGGTGCAAGCGGGGTGTCGTGGAGACGACCGGTGGCCCGTGACGTGACATCACCCCCGGCGTCGTACTCGGCGTCGCGTTGACACCGACCGGGGCCGCGATAGAATCCCCCGGGCGAGGTCGCTTACTCTTTTGAAGTCAGGGATTTACGGCGATTTGCCGCGACTGGAACCGGCTATGAAATGTCAATTTTGCGAAAAACCGGCGACCTTTCACATCACCGAGCTCACCGAGCCATCGGGACCGCAGGTGATGCATTTGTGCGAGGAGCATGCCCGCGGGGTGTTGCAAAAGGAAAGCCCGGTGGCGACGATCGCTGGGGCGCTTGCGAAACAGTTACAGCTCGGCCAAACGAAGCAAGAGCTGGAAGAACTCGACCAGAAGGAATGTCCCGTTTGCGGCATCAGTTTTTTCGAATTTCGTAACAGCGGTCGGCTCGGTTGCCCATACGACTACACGCATTTCGAAGCGGACTTACGTCCGTTGTTGGTCAACATTCACGACGCGACCGAGCATGTCGGCAAATCGCCGCGACGGGCGGCGGCGACCGCTGACGCGCAGGCGCTGCTGATCCAGCTCCGCCGGGAAATGGAGGAGGCGGTCGAGAAGGAAGATTACGAGCGGGCGACCGAGATTCGCGACGAGCTCAAGCGGATCGAAGCCGGTGGCAGTTCCGGCGATGTCGGCGGTTCCGCGAACGCGGAACCCGGTGGGGAGGTTGGTGGCGAGGGGGACGACGACGAAGACGAAGGACCCCGCGGTGACGCCGCGGGGAGAGGAGAACCGGAGGCGTGAAACGGGACGCGGATCTTGCCGAACTCGCACAGACCTCCGGCGAATGGTTGAAGGGGACCGGTCCGGAATCGGATATCGTGATCAGCAGCCGAATCCGTTTGGCGCGGAACCTTGCCGACTTCCCGTTCATCCGGCGGTGTAGCGACGAGGACCGGCTGAGCATCGAGCGGACCGTCCGTTCTCGGATGGAATCGATCGCCGACTGGGAAGAGATTCGCTACATCGACATCGAGCAGTTGACGGACATCGACCGCCAATTCTTGGTCGAACGCCAACTGATCAGCCGCGAGATCGCCGACGGGGAGGGTTCGCGGGCGGTCGCGATCGATCCCGGCGAGCGGTACAGCGTGATGGTCAACGAAGAGGATCACCTGCGGATTCAGGTGATGAACAGCGGTCTCGATCTGGAATCGGCGTGGGCCCAAATCGATTCGCTCGACGACCGGCTCGAGGGGGCGATTCTGTACGCGTTCCACCCCCGATACGGCTATCTCACGGCCTGTCCCACGAACGTCGGGACGGGGCTCCGCGTGAGCGTGATGCTGCACTTGCCGGCGTTGGTGATCACCCGCCAGATCGAGAAGGTGTTTCGCAGCATGCAAAAGATCAACGTCACCGTGCGAGGGCTCTACGGCGAAGGCTCTCAGTACACCGGCGATTTCTATCAGGTCAGCAACCAAATCACCCTTGGGCGGACCGAACGGGAACTGTTGGGGCTGGTCGGGAAGGAAGTCGTCCCTCGGATCATTGAGTACGAAAGGAAAGCCCGCGACTTCTTGCTGCACCATGGCGAACAAGATCTGCACGATGACGTCAGCCGCGCCTTGGGGATCCTCAGTACGGCCAAGAAGATCAGCAGCGAAGAGACGATGCACTACCTGTCGAAGGTCCGGATGGGGGTCAATTTGGGACTGATCGAGAGTCTGCCGGTCGGGATGATCAACAAGCTATTCATTCACACCCAACCGGCGCACCTGCAGAAACTTCAAGGCCGGCCGCTCGGATCGACCGACCGGAACGTCGAGCGGGCGAGCTACCTGCAACGCCATCTGACCGGGCAATCGGGCCCTGGGGAGCTTAACTGAGCGTCGCGGGGTACGGCCCCGTTGTCATCGTCGGGACGCCTCGTTTCGGGCATTTTGTCTTTCGCCGCGGAGGCGGACGGCGTCGGACTTTAGTACTGCAATGAATGTCGGCGACCTCAGCGACGAGTCCCACCTGGTCGACCGGGCCCTGCAAGGGGACCGCGGGGCGTTCACCCGATTGGTCGAGCTGAACCAGGACCGATTGTTCGCGTCGATGATCCACGTCACGGGGTCGCCCGAGGAGGCGGAGGAGGTCGTCCAGGAGGCGTTTATCCGGGCATTCGTCAAGCTCGACACGTTTCAGCGGAACAGCCAGTTCTTCACGTGGCTCTACCGGATCGCGTTCAACAGCGCCCTGACCCGCCGTCGAAAGAAGCGGGCGAGGATCTCGCTGGAGTACACCCGTGAGACGACGGGGATGGAGGTCGTCGACGGCGGGCAACCGGTCGACGCGGGGCTCCTCAGCCGCGAGCGGGTCGATCTGGTCCGCCGGGCGATGCGAGAACTGAGCGACGAGCACCGCGCGATTTTGGTCTTGCGGGAAATGGAGGAGCGTTCCTACGAGACGATCGCGGAGGTCTTGGAGATCTCGATCGGGACCGTCCGCAGCCGGCTCAGCCGCGCCCGACGGCAACTCAAGCTGACGCTTGAGGCGATGATCCGCGAGGAAGAATCGGTGAAGCGAGCCCCGGCCAAACGGGACGATACGGGAGAGCCATGAACGGGCCGATGTTTGACGCCTCGAGCGAGCCGCCGGGACGCCTGCCCTCCGATGCCGGGTCCGGCCAGGCATCTTTTTTGGGGATCCGCTTCCGCTGCTGTCGGGCCTATGGCCGACTCTACCGGAACGCCTCGGGGACCCGGTACGAGGGGCGTTGTCCGAAATGCGGCGGCCGCCTTTCGGTCCCGATCGGGTTGGGGGGGACCTCCCGTCGTTTCTTCACGGCCGAATGACTCTCCCCGCTCGTTTCGTGCGGCCCTTTCGGGGGGAGGGCGGTGACGTGTCGCTGTTTGTCAAAGCGGGGTGTTCCCCTTGTCAAATTGGGGCGCACCGGCGACACTCTGACGCTTCCCGAAATCGTGTCGTGACCCCCACGTCTCAGCAGTCGAGACGCGGACGGATCACGCTTGGCGTTGGCCGCCGGACGAAGCTCCTCGGTCGCACGCCGCTCCCCTCGTTTGACGTTTTCCGAAACGTCGAAAGGTACCTCGCATGGCTCGCTATACCGGACCGAAGGCTCGCATCAACCGCCGCCTGGGCACGCTGATTTATGAGACCGCGGGTGCCGCCCGGGCGCTCGATCGCCGCAACTCGCCCCCCGGGATGCACGTCCGTGGGCGGCGGCCGAGTAACTACGGTTTGGCGTTGATGGAAAAGCAAAAAATCAAGCACTATTACGGGCTCGGCGAGCGTCAACTGCGACGTTATTTCGACGCGGTCGGCCGCAAGACGGGGAACACGGGCGAACTGTTGCTGCTGATGTGCGAGCGTCGGTTAGACAACGTGGTTCGTCGGTGTGGGTTCACCAAGACCCGTCCGCAGGCTCGCCAAGGACTCGCGCACGGCCACTTCCGCGTCAACGGCGTCAAGGTGACCAAGCCGGGCTACTTGCTCCGTCCGGGCGACGTTGTCGAAGTTCGGGGACGCGAAAATCTGAAGAACTTATACCGCGGCGTCATCGCCAACTCCTCGCCGGACGGGCTCGATTGGGTGTCGTTCGACAGCGAGGGGCTCAAGGCGACGATGTTGGGGTTGCCGGGGCCGAGCGACATCAGCCTGCCGGTCGACGCGAACAGCGTCGTCGAATTCCTCTCCCGTTAAGCCGAAACGCACTCCACGATGCACTCCCCCGTTGTAGTTTTGGGCGGTGGACCCGGAGGTTATGCCGCCGCGTTCCTCGCCGCCGATGAAGGGCTCGATGTCACGTTAGTCGAAGCCGAACCGCGGCTCGGCGGGACATGCCTGTTGCGGGGGTGTATCCCCAGCAAGGCGTTGCTCCACGTCGCCAAGGTCATCGGGGAGGTCGATGAGCTCCGGCGAGATTGGGGCGTCGCATACGACGAGCGGCCCAAGATCGACGTCGACAAGGTGCGGGCGAGAAAAGAGAAGGTGATTTCGAACCTCTCGGGCGGGCTCGGCAATTTGGCGAAACGCCGAAACGTTCAAGTCATCCGCGCCCGCGGTTCGTTCCTCAATTCGACCACGCTCCGGCTCGAGGGGGAGGACGACTCGATCCCCGAAGGCGGCCAGCTGACCTTCGACCATTGCATCTTGGCGACGGGCAGCGTCCCGGTGATGCCGCCCGCGTTCGATATCGGCAGCGACCGCGTGATGGATAGCTCCGGCGCGCTCGACCTGAAGGATATTCCTGACTCGTTGCTCGTCATCGGCGGCGGCTACATCGGGTTGGAGATGGGTAGCGTGTACGCCCATTTGGGTTCCAAGGTGACGGTGGTCGAACTGGCCGAGGGGCTCCTTCCGGGGGCCGACCGCGACTTGGTCAAGCCGCTCGCGAAGCGGATCGAGAAGATGTGCGAAGGACGCGTCTACCTGAACACGAAGGTCGGCTCGCTCGCGGAGATCGACAACCAGATCGAGGTTACGTTCGAAGGCCCCGCGAAGTTCGGTCACGAACGGTTCGACCGAGTCATGGTGAGCGTCGGACGACGGCCCGTCACTCGAGGACTCGGTCTGGAGAACACGGCGGTCGAAACCGACGGCCGCGGTTTCGTCGTGTGTGACCGCCAACAACGGACCGCCGACCCGCACATCCTCGCGATCGGGGACGTCGCCGGTGATCCGATGCTGGCGCACAAGGCGACGCACGAGGGTCGAATCGCGGCCGAGGTGGTCGCCGGCAAAGCCTCCGCGTTCGACAAGGTGGCGATCCCTGCGGTCGTGTTCACCGACCCGGAGATCGCTTGGGCGGGGATCACCGAAGCGGAAGCGAAACGGGAAGGGCGTCCGGTCGACGTCGAAGTTTACCCGTGGGCGGCCAGCGGCCGGGCGCAGGCGCTCGGCATCACGGACGGGCTCACCAAGTGGCTGGTCGACCCCGAAACGAACCGGGTCGTCGGTTGCGGCATCGTCGGCAGCGGAGCCGGGGAGCTGATCGCCGAGGCGGTGTTGGCGATCGAGATGGGCTGTGAGGTGCATGACATCACGGACAGCATTCACCCGCACCCGACCCTCAGCGAAACCTTGATGAATGCCGGCGAGGTCCACTTCGGGACCGCGACCGAGATCTTCAAGCCGAAGCGAAAACCCGCCGAAGCGAAGGCGTAAGCGACGGTCGGAAAACCGTTGTCCGCCGCCTTGTTCTCTCGACCAAGCAGAGCGGCAATACCGGACGGCTCGCGCCGTTCCGCTAGGGTTCGGGCGTCCGCATCATTCTTAGCGGCAGGGCGCGAGCCCTCCGGTGGGGATCAGGAACCGGTTTCAGGCGAAGCCGGTTCGTCCGTCTTCTCCGCGAGCGCCTTTTCGAACTCTTCGAGTTGACGTTCCATCGGCGGAGAGTGCGGTTGGAGCCGGACCGCTTTCCTTTGGACTTGGACCGCTTCGGCGATTTCGCCGACGGCGAAGTGGCAGCGGGCGCACGTGTCGAGGAGCGCCGATTCGTTCGGGCTCAGCTCGAGTGATCGCTGGCTGTAGCGGAGCGCCTTGCGGTAGTCCCCCTCGGTGTTACTCACGAGCCACGCGTATTGGTTGAGTTCGCTCGCGAGTTGCTCATCGCCGAACCCGAACTGGCCCATTTGTCGCGATTTGATCTCGGCGTTGCGAATGTCGGTTTCGCTGACACGAATCGTTCGCTCGAGCGTTTCCCGGACTCGTTCTTTCCATTGGTTGTCGCCGGGCAACCGGTACATCGCGATCAGGATGTCGATGTTTGGCGGGTTGCTCAGGTCCCATGCTTTTTCGAGGACTGGGGCGGCGGCTTCCTCGCGTCCTTGGCGGATCAGCGCGAGTGCCCGGTGGAACTCTTGGTCCGACCGGATCGTGTTCGCGAACATCGCGTTGTTGAGTTGACGGTTGAGTTGCTCGTCTTGTTCGAGCCGAGTGATCAGAGGATCCAAGAGTTCGACGACCTCTCGGTGTTTCCGCAACTCGCCGAGCATCCGAGCCAGCTTGACGCGGGTGAACGCGCCGGAAACCGACGTGACGTCGAGGGTTTCCACGACATGTCGGTACTCCCGTTCGGCCCATCCGAAGAGCCCTCGGGAGGCGAGTTCCTCGCCGATTTCGCGGCGGGCGTGAGCCATCTCCTCGAGTTGCTTTTCCGACAACTGGTCCCGATCCTCGGGGGCGGCCGGAAGGGCGTTGATTTGGAGGGCCTGTTTGGCGAGCGATTCGGCTTGGTCGTGGTCGCCCGCCCGGACGTGCGCCTCGGCGGCGGCGTACAGCAGCAAGGGTTGACGGTCAAAAAGTTCGCGATGCTGTTCGAGCAGCGCCAGGACGACGGGGTGGAGGCCGTGATCGAGCGCCCAACTGCTGGCCTCGATTAACTCGTGCCGTTGAGCCGGGATCAGGTCGAGGTGTTCGGTCACGATCCGGATCGCTTCGTCCCGTGCGCCGGCGGCCGCGCCGCGGGTCGCGGCGACGCGGACCAACTGCGTGACCGAGGCTTCGGTCGCGAACTCGCTGGCGGCCTTTTCGACCAGTTCGCGTTGATCGGTGATCAGCGAACGCCAGCGGTCGGCGGCGAACCGGTCGTCAGCCAAGTCGTCGGCGTACACTCGCAGCCATCGGGAGGCGGCGCGATCGTTTTCGCCGACCACGCGGTGGACCGATCGGGCGAGCGTCTCGCGTCGGTCGTCGTTTTCGTCAAGCGGGTGCCGCATCAGCACCAATGCCGCCCGTTCGCTCAGCCGCAGGTTCGGCTCGTACCGGGCGAGCCGCGCCAAGGCGGGGAGACCGACCGCTCCGGGGAGCTCGCCGAGCAATTCGATCCGGCTCGCCCGTTCCCGCTCGGACTGGGCCCCGTACTGCTCCAGCGTCTCGCGGACCGCGGGGGGATCTCCCGGTTCGGCCCAGCGAACCCACAGGCTACCGACCAACCGCCGCGCCGACTTGGCGATCTCGGCGTCCGGGTGCGACAGCGCCTCTTGCAACGCGTCGAACGCCGACAGCCCCCGGCGTTGCAACGCTTCTCGGGCGCGGACCCGCGTCGCGTAGCTGGGGCTCCCGAGCTTCTCGATCAACTCCGCGGCAGGTGGCTCTCGGTCTGGCGCTTCGGCCGCGACTGCGGACGCAGCGGTGGCCAACAACGACGCCGGAATGAGCAACCACCACGAACGGGGCTTTGGTCGATGACACATTCGTGCGATTCCTTCCAGGAGTGATATCGGGATCGTTCGTTCCCGACCGGGAACACCGCGACCCCGCTTCAATCGTAACGTCCCGGGTTCTCGGCGTGAACGTTCTCGGCGTGAGCGTTCTCGGCGTGAGCGTTCTCGGCGTGAGCGTTCTCGGCGTGAGCGTTCTCGGCGTGAGCGTTCTCGGCGTGAGCATGCTCGGCGTGAGCGATCGGGTCGGGACGCCCGTACAAGACACTCGCGGCGACGACCGCACCGATACCGATCAACCCGGCGGAGAACACGCCGAGGACGAGCAGGATCGATCCGGGGAGCTCGAGCACATCGGAGGCGTCTTCGGGGGCCATCGTCACGGCGGCGACGCTGATGACGTTATTCATGAAGTGCCCCAACATCGCCGGGAACAGGGACCCGCTCCGCCACGAGATCAGCCCCAAGAAGAGCCCGATCGGAAACACCGCGACGGCGTGGACCGGGTCCCAGTGGAACGCGGCGAACGTGATCGACACCAGCACGATCGCCGCGACCGGCCCTAGCGACCGCGTCAGACGGGTTTGGGCGAAACCGCGGAACAGCAACTCCTCGCAGATCGCCGGGGTGAGCCCGATCATCAGGGCCAGGGGGATCAAGAACCCGCCCCGACCGTGCTCACGAAAGATCTCCGTCATCACCCGCAAATGGTCGCTCTCTTCGAAGAAAAATCCGGAAACCACGCCGGATACCATCCCGACCAAGGGGACCGCGAGACCGGCCGCCAACCACGCCCAAAGGGGCCAATGCCCGCGGACCAACCCGAGCCCCCGGCGTGTCGACGATCGGGAAAGCACCACGACGGCCAGCGGCAGAACGATTAGCGCGAACTGCGGGATCACCACGACCAACGGGAACCCGATCCGGGATCGGACGACCTGGGCCATCGCGTCGGGGTCTTGTAGCGATGCCAGGTCGAACGGGCCGACCACGATCGCCATCGCGACGATCGTGACGAGACCGCTGGTGACCACGAACGCCGCGGCAGAGCCCGCGAGCACGGAAAAGACCGTCAGGACCGCGCCGGCTGCCCGCCACAATCCGCCGCGACGCACGGGCGCCGTGTCGGCTTCGGGGTCGTTCCGGCTCGCTTCGGCGTCGTTTGGGTTCATCACGTGAAGTGTAAGGGAAACGTGGAAACGGCGATCGATGGTCGCTCCGGCACCGCAGGACCGGACGGCTCGCGCCGTGCCGCTAAGGGGGACCGGACGGCTCGCGCCGTGCCGCGGGGGGGTGGGCGTCTTCCATAGCGGAGCGGCGCGAGGGGGACCGGACGGCTCGCGCCGTGCCGCGAGGGGGTGAGTGTCAGAGCAGGCCGCAGGTTTCGTCGAGACCGAACATCACGTTCATGTTTTGGATCGCCGCGCCGCTGGCCCCTTTGACGAGGTTGTCGATCACCGATAGCAACACGATCCGGTTACCCGCGTCGCGGGCCGCGAGCCGCACGAAGTTGGTCCCGCGGACGTCTTTGGTCGCGGGGAGGGCGTCGACCGGCGTGACGAACGGGCACCCGGCGAACCGACCTTGCCAGCACGCCATCACGTCGGATGCGGACGCCCCGCCTTTGGGTGTGACGTAGATCGTCGACAAGATTCCTCGCTCCATCGGGGTCAGGTGGGGCGTGAACAACACCTCGGTGTTCACGCCGCTGACCCGCGTCACCAAATCATCGATTTCGGGTTGGTGGCGGTGACCTCCGACGGCGTAAGCGGCGATCGACTCGTTCGTCTCGCAGTACAGCGTCCCGAGCTTGAGCCCGCGTCCCGCGCCGCTGACGCCGCTCTTGCTATCGACGATCATCCCGGTCGACTCGATCAACCCGGCGGCGACCAACGGGGCCAGGGGGAGGATCGCCGTGGTGGGGTAGCAGCCGGGGTTGGCGACGACGTCGGCCGTACGGATTTCGCCGGTGAAGAATTCTGGCAACCCGTAGGTCACGTCGCCGATCCGCTCCGGCCAAGGGTGCTCGGCGGCGTACCACTCTTGGTAGGTTTCCAATTTGCCGAGCCGGAAATCGGCGCTGAAATCGATCACCCGGGTCCCGAGCCGCGCCAGTTCGCGGACGGTTTCGGCGGAGGCGCCGTGGGGTAAACAGCTCATCACGACGTCGCACCGGGAGGCCAGGTCAGCCGCGTCGAGTGTTTCGACCGTGACGTCGCACATTCCTCGCAACGAAGGGTGGACATCGGCGAGCCGCGCGCCGCTCTCTCCGCGGCTTGTCGCCGCGACCAACTCCGCTTGGGGATGTCGCGCGAGCCATCGGGCCGCTTCGAGGGCGGTGTAGCCGGTCGCGCCGACAATGCCGACTCGTAAATTCATGACAATCCGCTTCCCTGAGAGCGAACGGGTGGTTGGGATGGGTACCGTGTGTGGTCGGGATAAGTACGGGTCGGATCACAGCGCGAGTTGGTCAGCGGCATCCCGTTCGTGCCGCGTCCGTTGGTACATGTCGGCGATCAGTTGGCGGTCGCATTCACGCTGCTCCACCTTCCGACGGGCGAACATCCGACGTTGGCTGTTGATCATGATGTCGGCCGGCAGCAGGCTCGTTTGTCCGAACAGCCGGGCGTAGTTCACGAAGCTGGGGACGTTGGAGGTAACGAACCCGTAGAGCATGCTACAAACCCCGATCACCTTTCCGGTGAAAATCCCGGTGTTGATTGCGGTCTTCGAATAGTCTCCCATCACGCATCCCAGGAACTGCATCCCGGTCGCGACTTTCTCGTCGCCATACTCGACGTTGATTTTCCCGTAGGTGTTCTTCAGGTCACTGTTGCAGGTGCCGGCCCCCAGGTTGATCCAGCTGCCGAGATAGCTGTGCCCCAGAAACCCGTGGTGCTGTTTGTTCGTGTAGGGTTCGATCACCGACGCTTCGACTTCGCCGCCGATTTTGACCGTGTGGCCGAGGGAGACGCCGTCCTTGATCGCGGCGTGTTCGATCACCCGGGTGCCCGGTCCGGCGTACAGCGGTCCTTCTAAGAAACAGAACGGACCGACCGACACGTCCCGTTCCAACAAGATCGGATGTTCATTCGCGTGGATCGAGGGGTACTCGCCGATCGTTACCCCCGGGCCGACGAAAACCCCGTCTTGGAGCTGTCGGTAGTCGCCGTGATCGATCCGCCAGCGGAGCGATTCGGGTATGTCCCGCATGTGCGCGGCGATCACATCGTGGGGCCAGCGGAACGCCGTGAGTGTCCCAGCCCCCTCGGTGACGTCTGGGGATCGAGTCTGCGGTGCCGAGGGAGCGCCCGGAAGCGTCGGTACCCACTGGAGCAACGAGTCGACGGTGAAGCGGGTTTCCGTGCGCGACCCCGGTTTTGCGTCGGATGCGGACTCGATCTCATCGCGGGCCCGCCGAAGGTCGGCCGCGGTGACCCGCGCCGCGAGGACGGTTCCGTCGTCGGTTCCGTCGTCGTTGGGGTCGATCACGACCAGCGATCGATCCGATGACGCCAGCGACCGGAGGGCCGCATCGGTCGCCACCCGTGGGATCAACCGGGCGTTGACCAGCAAGACGCCATCGCGATCTTGCAGGTCGGGGATCGAGTCGAGTTCGTGGTCGAGCTTTTGGATCAAACCCAAATAGTCGCGAACCGATGCGGTGAGGTTGCCTTCGAGCCGCCGCAGCCAATCGATCAGCCGGAAGCTGGCCGACGTGATCGCGTAGGCGGGGCGGGCGAGCGTGATCGGGCGGAGCCGATCGACATGGCGGTCCTCGAAACAGTGGATCTGCATCAGGGGGTCTCCGGCTTTCCGCCGAGCTCACTGCGGCCGAGCTCACTGCGGCCGAGCTCACTGCGGCCGAGCTCACTGCGGTTGGCGGGACGGTCCTGAAACGCCGGGGAGTAGAGGAACGCGTAAAGTCCGACGAGCGTCTTGGCGTCTCGGATTTTCCCTTCGCGGACCCACGATTCGATCTCTGCCCGGTCGGCGGGTCGGTTGACGATTTTTTCGGTCGCCTCTCGGTCGGGGGCGCCGGCGGTCAAATCGCTCGCCACGAACAGCGTCATTCGCTCGTCACAGATCCCCGGTGCCGAGTAGAACTCGTGCAGCGTTCGCAACGTCGCCGCCCGGTAGCCGGTTTCTTCGGTCAGTTCTCGGGCCGCGGTAACCTCGATCGGCTCCCCCGGTTCGCGAGTCCCCGCGGGAAGTTCCAGCAGCGTCTCGCCGACGGCCGGACGTCGGTTTTCGATCAGCACGACCGAATCGTCCGAGAGGAGGGGAAGGATCACGACGGCCCCCGGGTGCCGGACGACCTCGCGGGTATACCGTTTCCCGTCGGCGCCGATCAAATCCATTTCGTGCACGTCGAATCGTGCGCCGCGGAGGACGCATCGTTCGTTCCGCGGGTCGTCTCGTTTGTTCCGCGGGTCGTCTCGTTCGTTCATGTCGTCCTCTCTGTCGCTGCGATCCTCGAGGCCGTTTGACGGACCGTCCCGTGGTTACCGAACCGCGTCATCGCGGAGGCGGCATCCTCGCGGTGGCGAGCGTCTCCGAAAACGTATCGCGACCGTTGTGGACGAGATACCCCTGGCGGGCTGCCGTTGTCACCGCCGGGTGGTCTGCGGTTCACGTAAACAAGTCGGACGCGGGTAATCAACTTAGACGCGGGTCGCCGGACCGGTGTGGGTCCGGGACTTTGATCCTTCCCCCGAAGTTAGCACGCGAGCACCGCCATGGACTCGACTTCTCTGATCGGATTCCGCCGGGGCTCCGAGACCTCACCGGGCGATCTGGATCGTACCGGACGTGGGAATTCGGAGTCCGGCGCCCCCGCATCGGGCCGAATCGCGGCGGATCTTCCGGTCGGCGCGAAGCCCCTTCCGGCCGGCGCGAAGCCCCTTCCGGCCGATCCGAAGTCTTTGCCAGCCGATCCGAAGTCTTTGCCAGCCGATCCGAAGTCGGGAAGTCCCTCGTTCCTGTCGTTCTACGCGCCGGTCGCCGAGCCGATGGCGTCGGTCGAGACGCGGCTTCGGCGGGAACTGCAGAGCCGTTATGAATCGATCACGCCGTTGTTACAGCACGGCACCCAGTTAGGGGGAAAGCGGCTCCGCCCGGCGCTCGTCTTGCTTTCCGGGGCCGCGGTGGGCCCGATCGGCGACGACCACGTGGTCCTCGGGACGGTCGTCGAAATGGTTCACACCGCGACGCTGGTGCATGACGACGTGCTTGACGGGGCGACGACCCGCCGGCATCACCCGACGGTCAATGCCGCGTGGAGCGAGGACGTGAGCATTTTGTTGGGGGATTACCTGTTCGCCCAAAGTTTCCGGCTCGCCGCGACGCTCGACTCGACCGAGGCTTGCCGCTGGATCGGCGAAGCCGCACGTCGGGTGTGCGAGGGGGAACTCCGCCAACTGTTGCACCGTGACGTGATCGGGTTGGACGAAGCGACCTATTTCGAGATGATCCGAGGGAAGACCGCGGAGCTGTGTCAGGTCGCGTGCCGATTGGGGGCGCGACATAGCGGCGGGGATGACGCGACGCTCGCGGCGGTCGCGACGTACGGTGACGCGCTCGGGATCGCGTTCCAGATCGCGGACGACTTGCTCGACCTGTGGGGGGATCGGGGATCGGTCGGCAAGACGCTCGGAACGGACCTGCAGCAGGGGAAGATGACGCTCCCGATCATCCGGTTGCTCGAAACGTCGGACGCGGCCGGCCGTCGTGAAATCGCGAGGATCATGGCGGGCCCGCCCGAACAGCGATGGACTCGGCTACGCTCCCGTTTCGCCGAGAGCGACGCGGCCGACTACACGCGTCGAGTGGCGGTTGGATATCGCGACAAAGCGTTGGCGGCAGTCGGTGGGCTGCCCGACACGCCAGCCCGAAACTCGCTGATCGCTTTGGCGGAATTGGCGATCACCCGCGACGTTTAGGATCGGTGCGTCGCGCTTCCTTTTTTGCGGAACGGCGCAAGCCGTCCGGTTCCGCCGTCAAAAATCGCTCGAAACACCGGGCGGCTTGCGCCGCTCCGCTACGGGGTGCGACGGTTTCGACGGAGCTGTCCGCAGGCGGCGTCGATTTCGCCCCCTTTCCGTTTGCGGAACTTGACGGTTAGGCCTCCCGCCTCGAGTGTTTGCCGGAATCGGGCGATCGCCTCGGGGCTTGGGGTGACGTAGGGGAGCCCGGCGACGGGGTTGTACGGGATCACGTTGAGCAGGACCATGCGGCGGCGAAGGAGGCTCACGAGCGCCCGGGCGGCGCGTTCGTCGTCGTTGATGCCACCGAGCAGCACGTACTCGAACGTCAACCTTCGGCCGTTGGTTTCGAAGTACCGGTCGGCGGCCGCCATCAGGTCGGTGATCCCGACCTTGCGATTGATCGGGACGAGTCGGTTTCGGAGTTCGTCGTCGGGAGCGTGCAGGCTGACCGCGAGGTTGTATTGCACGCCGTATCGGGCGAGGCGGTCGATGGCGGGTGGAAGCCCGACGGTGCTGATCGTGATCCGACGGGGGCTGATCCCGAGCCCTTTGGGGTCGCGGGCGACGTCGAGGGCGGCGAGGACGCGATCGAGGTTAGCGAGCGGTTCCCCCATCCCCATCATCACGATGTGGCTCAATCGTTGGTCGGGCTCGAGTCGAGCTTGTAGCCGCAGCATTTGTTCGAGGATTTCGCCTTTGGTCAGGTTTCGGTCGACGCCGTCGAGACCGCTCGCGCAGAACACGCACCCCATCGCGCAGCCGACCTGGCTGCTGACACAGATACTTCGGCGGCTTCCGTCGCGGAGCAGGACGCATTCGACCTCGCCGCCGCCGGGCCACCGGATCAGCAGCTTTTCGGTTCCGTCGCTCGAACGGACCGCTTCGACCTCGTCGCCGAGGAACAGCCGGAACGATTCGTCGAGTTTTTCCCGCAAGCCCTTCGGCAGATCGGTCATTGCGGCGAACCCGGTGGCCCGCCGCTGCAGCACCCAGTGGAGGATTTGGGCGGCCCGAAACCGGCGTTCGCCGATCGATTCGAGCCAGTCCGTCAACGCATCGGGAGGCAGGTCCAGCAGGTGTTGCCGGGGATCGGAGGTTTCCCGGGGCGTCGCGGAATCGGGATCGAGTTGCGGGAGCGTTCCCCGCGGCGCGGCCGTGCGCGACATTCGGTTCGGGCCTTAGCGTTGATAGATCGGAAGGTAGTGATAACGGACGCTGAGCGAGAGGACGGCGAGGGCGGTGGCGTAGACGTTGCCGTAACGCTGTTCGTCGCTGCTGCGGCCGATCCACGACCCGTCGGATCGCTGTTCGTCGAGCAGCAACGCGGGGACGAGTCGCAGCGCGGTCGACGCGTAACGGCCGCCCACTTGGTGCATCCCTTGGGCGTAATAATACACGCCGTAAAAGAAAAACCGTTCGTGGCTCCGCGGCGGATTCTGGATCAACCAATCGGCAGCCCCCGAGACGAGTGGCGAGTCGTACTCGCCGCACACCTGCATCGCCAGCAATCCGGCGGAGGTCATCGTGAACGACGGGCTCCGCGTCCCCGGGGTATAGCTGAATCCGGCAACTTTGGCGCGGGGGTTACCGTCCCGATCGAGCGGAGAGGTGTAGGAATTCCTCAGGTATTGCAGCGCCGTGTCGATCGCTTCGCCGGGGACGTCGAGGCCATCGTTTCGGGCCGAGCGGAGGGCCATCAGTTGCCAGATCGAAACGGAGAGATCGGAGTCCTTCGACGTCGGCGTATACCGCCAACCGCCGACGTACTCGGGCCGCCGCTTCGAGACCGCTTGGGCGGCGAGGATCAACCGCAACGCCTTCTCGAGTGACGCGTGGATGCGACGGTTCTGTTCGATCGACACGCCCATCCCGAGCAGTTCGGTCAGCATCAACGTCGTGATCCCGTGACCGTACATCCGGGAACCGTCGCGGTTGCCGAAATACCCCTGATCGTCTTGGTTGCGATCGTCGAGGACGAAGTCGAGGGCTTGGCTGAGCGCGCGGCCCCGGGGCGTCGACGATTCGGGCGTCACGCCGACCGAGGCCATCGCCATGATCGAAAGTGACGTCATCGCGATCGCGTTCCCACGGTCGTAGATCGACCCGTCGTCTCGTTGGAATTCGACCAGATACTCGACCGCGTCGTTGACCGCCCGGTCGGTATCGTCCGGGACGTAAAGCGCGTCGTCGAGCGGCACGTCGTCGGCTGCGGGACGATCGAGGGACGATTGCCCCGGGGAAACGCCGTTTGCGGATTCGTCGTTTGGCGGTTGCCCGAGGGCGATCGGGTGAAGGTCCGCCGCCGCGGTGGCAAGCGTCGTCCCGGCAAGGGCGAGGAGTCGTCGACGGGAGAGCAGACTCCGCCCGGAAAACAGACTTCGCCCGGAGAGCAGACGTGGACGAGAGCGCGGAAGTGGACGGGAGCGCGGAAGTGGACGGGAGCGCGGAAGTGGAC
>JAWLFY010000031.1:21122-23776 GCA_041685355.1 Pirellulaceae bacterium
GAGCGCGGAAGTGGACGGGAGCGCGGAAGTGGACGGGAGCGCGGAAGTGGACAGGTGCGCCGAAGGGCGGGCATGTTCATGGTTCCCCCGCGTCGTCTTCCGCGGCGCGTTTGGCGATCGCACGGAAGTACGCGTCGATCTCGCGGCGGTATTGTGGCACGAGATCGGCACGTCGCCCTTCGGTCACCTGTTCGGTCCGTCGCTCGCGGAGTTGACCCCACGTTTCTCCCGCGCGGCGGATGCCGTCGATGTCGACCTGACCGCCGGTGACCTCTCCGGGGCTCCCGGGGCTCGCGGCGAGGGTCCCCGGTTGTTGCGCCGCATCGGATTCGGGCGAGTTTCGTTGTTGACGGTCGCGGGCGGCCCGTTGTCGCTGGGCTTCGAGCATCGACTCGAGCGTCGCCGAGGCGTCGGCGGCGGTTCGCGGAGCCCCGTCCGACGGCTGGTCGCCGCCTTCCGCGGCCGCGTCACTCGAACCGGACTCGGACGAAGCCTGACCGTCGCCTTGGTCGGCACCCGATTTCGAATCACCCGATCGCGAATCGTCGGCGGAAGGAGCGGATTCGCTATCGCCCTCCGGCGTGGGGTCGCCCGACGTTCGTTGGCCGTAGATCGATCGGTCGAGTTCGTCGAGCGTTCGGGCGAGCTCTCGGCCGTCGGCGCGAGCCGATTCGGACCCGTCGCTCTTCACGGGAGTCCCCTCGGATGGGTTGCTCGCGTCGACCGGTTCACCGGCAGACGCGTTCGTCCCGGGCTCCGAACCGGAAGCGCGGTCAGAGTCGGAAGCGGGGTCAGTATCGGAAGCGGGGTCAGTATCGGAATCGGGGTCGGGGGCGTCATCGGCAACCGATTCGGGCGGGGTCGGCGTCGATTCACCGAGGCGCGACAGCTCACCGAGGCGAGACAACGTATCCCGTAGGCGAGTTGCCTGGTCGGCGAGTTCGGCGGTGGCGTCGCGGAGTTGGCGATTCGCTTCTTGGCTTACCGCGGGGTCCTCGGCCGCAGCGGTGAGTTTCTCTTGGGCGGCGCGGGTTCGCTTCAGCGCTTGACGTTCGATCGATTCGGCGACTTCGGCGAGGTCGGCGGCGGCGTTCGCTTCGCCCATGCGGTCTCGATGCCGGGCGACGCGACGGAGTTGCCCGGCCGATTCGGCGACGCTATCGATGACGCCGCGTTGGTCTTGCCGTAACCGTTCCGCTTGTTCGCGGGGGACGGCCAAGTCGTCTTGAATCGACGCGTCGCCGGACCATTCCGCGACGCCGCGGCGGAGTTCGTCAAGCGTTTCGCGAGCTTCGCCGCTGAGCCGCGACGCGACTTCGGCGGCCGGGTTCGGGTCATCGAGCGGCGGGACGCTTTGGCGGGTGAGGTCGCGACCTTCCTCGCGAGCCGCCTGCTCCTGCGACTCGGCGATTTGCCGTGACTTGCGGGCGGACTCGATCGCACGTCGCTGGGCGTCTCGTTGGCGGGTCGATTGATCCAGTTCACGGGCGGCCGACTCGTCATCGGGGTGATCTTCGAGTCGCTCGGCGGCGCGTCGGCGTCGTTCCTCGGCTTGGCGTTCGCGACGCTGGAACTGTTGGATCTGTTTGCCGGCCCGGGTCACCTCTTTCTCCCACCGATCGCTGCGGCGATTCGCTTCACGGGCACGGTCGCGGCGGGAATCGCGGGCGACGCGTTCCAGATCGCGTGCGGCTCGGTCGCGGCGGTCGGGGTCCGAGTGGATGTCTCGCTCACGGAGTTCTTGCGCGTTCTCCTCGGCCGTGCGGACCGTTTCGATCGCGCGGCCGATGGCGTCCCGGAGTCGATCCGCGGCCCCGGTCAGCTCGTCCAGCGGCGGGTCGTCGGACGGCAACCGTTCGACCTGTTCGGCGGCGGTGGTGAGTTCGCGGCGGGCGCGTTGAAACAGCGGCCTCGAGTCCGGATCGTTGCTCCAGTTCGCCGCCCGTTCGGCGGGGTCGAGAAGGTTCTGCTCGACGTCCCGGATACGGCTCGCCGATTCGCGGAGTTGTTCGCGGAGCGACCGTTTCTGCTCTCGGAAGGCCTCGTCGGCGTTTTCGAGCGAACGACGGATCGTCTCCTCTTCGCGGACGGACCGTTCCATAGCCCGCAGCGCGACGGTCGCGTCCCGGTCGGAGAGGTCGTCGAGCGACTCCCGCATCGGCTCGTTCGTTTTCAGTTCACGTTCCAGTTCGGCCAACCGTTCTTCGGGGGATTGAACCGCTTGCTCCGCGAGTTCCTCTTCCGCCTCGCGCCGTTGGCGATCGGGATCGGAGGCGTCGTCGCTCGAGGCGGGTCGGAGGGCGTCGCGAGAGTTTTTGAGAGGCTCCCCGTTTTCCGCCTTTTCGAAATGTTCGGCGGTGCGGCGGAGATTTTCGGCGAGCCGGTCGTGGGCGTCGGCCGACCGATCGAGCGCCTCGCGCGTTTCGGCCTCGTCTGAGGCTTCGGCGGCGTCTCGTGTCGCCCGTTCGGCTTGATCGAGCGATCCTCGGATCGCGCGGGCGGCCGCGTCGGCGTCGCGTGCCAATTCTGTCTGTTCGGCGTCCAGCGGGTCGGTGTTGTTCGCCAAGTCGGCGAGTGAATCGAGTGTCGTTTCCGCCGACCGTTTCGCCCGCTGGTGTTCCTCGACGACCGCGTCGGGGACGTCGGGCTCGGGT
>JAWLFY010000031.1:23876-27465 GCA_041685355.1 Pirellulaceae bacterium
CGTCGTCTTGATCGCCGTCGTCTTGATGCTCGTCATCTTTCTCGTCGTCGTCTTTCTCGTCGTGACGTCGGGCGCGGTCGCGTGCGGCCTCGGCCCGCTCGGCCGCTTGTCGCGCTTGTTCGGGGAGCGACGCGACATAGCGGCGGAGGACTTCCCGGGCCTCGTTCATCAGCGGGCCAAGCCGCTGCTTCGATTCGCGGAGCCGGCGTTCGACCGACCGCAACGGCTCGTCGAGCGGGACGATCGGGTCGGTTTGCCAGCGGCGTGCGACGATTCGGTCGCGGGCACGGGCAAGTTCGGGCGAATCGACCGCCGCCAGGGCCGGTTCGAGTGACTCGGGCGGGGCGCCGACGTCGCGAAGTTTGGCGAGGGCCAAACGGGTCAGGGTAGGGAAGCGGCTGACGAGCAGCGGGTGTTCCAGTTCCAGCAATTCGCGTCGCTCGCCGTAGCGTTCGCCAGCGATGAGCGCTTGCCATTCGCCGAGTCCGCGCGACAACCGGTGGCCGGCCTGCAACGTTTGGATCGCCCCCGCCACCGCGTCCAACGCTTCCATCGGGTCAAGCGTTTCGTCTGGCGGCGATTCGCTGGTGACGTGCTCCCAGGCCCGGGCGAGCAGTTTCAGGTCGGCGGCGTAGGCCAAGTCGACAGCCGGGCGAGCTCGGTGCAACGATTCGGTCGCGTCGATTCGCTGACGTACCGAGTCGACCGAGTGACGATAAGCTTCCCGGACGCGGTCGGCTTCGCGACGAAGTTCCGCGGCCCGTTTGGAATCGGACTCGGCCCGTTTCGAATCGGACTCGGCCCGTTTGGAATCGGACTCGGCCCGTTTCGAATCGGACTCGGTCCGTTTCGAATCGGATTCGGCATCGTGCCGCTGCTCAAGGCGGTCGAGTTCCCGCGCCCAATCGCGGACAGAACGGATCGGGTCGGCAAGCCAACCGAGCTGTTTCTCCAGCCTCTCGGAGTCGCGGACGAGTTCCCCGAGCGAGCGACCGTCGGTCGGCGTCTGGCGTGATTGCCGCTGCAATTCCTCACGCAGTTTTCGCAGCAGGTCTCGCCACGCGTTGGGGTCGGGCGAATCGTCCGCGGCGGCCTGCAACCGTTGGGTCCAGGTCGAGGAAAAGCGGAACCATTGGTCGTGGTGACGACGGGTCGATTCGGTCACGCGACCTTCGTGTCGCTGGAGCCATCGATCGATCGTCTCGAGTCGACCCCGGGTGACATCGAGGTAGCGTTGAAAGCGATCGACAGGGATTCTGGCGTTCCCGCCGACCAACCGTTCGAGGCTTCGATCGAGGTCGACGATCTCGGCGAGGAAGGCCTTGGAGAATTCGTGCGTGAAGTGTCCGCGGATCAGTCCCTCGGTGAGCTCGGTGAGCCCGACCAGTTGCCGCAGATCAAGTTCGCGTTCGTCAGAGCCAGCATCGGAACTGGCGCCGGTGCCGGCGCCGGCGTTAGCGTCGGCCTTGGCATCCGCGTCGGCGGCACGGGCCTTGATGCGGGATAGCGTGCGCTGTGATTCGAGCAGCGCTAGCCCGGTCGTTTCCAGGAGGCTTCGGTCGGAGGGGACCGCCGCGGTGGCGAGGTGTGTTGACAATTCGTTGAGCCGATCGCGGAACGACTCGGCGAGCGGCTGTGCGTCGTCGAGCGACCCGATTTCACCGCCGTTGGCCCAGCTCGTCGTTTCGTCGAGCAACGCGAGCAGCGTCGAGACGAACTCGCCTCGCCGGTCGATCGTCGAGTACCGCTTCGCGTCGAAGCCGTCGTCGGCGACGAGCAACTCGAGCGGCTGGGAGCGACCGACGCCGCCACGACGGTCGGTCGCGGTCAATCGGACGAGGACGCGGTCGCCGCCCCGGAGCGTCGATTCGCTCTCCGACGTTTCGCTCTCCGTCGATTCGCTCTCCGTCGATTCGCTTTCCGTCGATTCGCTTTCCGACGTTTTGCTCCCGGATCTCTTGAGCAGGTCCCACTGGAGCGCGACCGGGAGCGACGACGAGGGGTTGTCGATCGGGATCTCTCGGGTTTCGATCGGCCCCCCGTTGATCTGGAATTCGAGTCCGACCTGATCGACGGGCATCTCGTCTTCGACCGCGCCCTCGAGCGGGATCACTTCGAGAGGCGAAACGAGTTTCGCGGACTGTGGCGGGTTCGACCAACGGACTTTTGGCGGCGAGTCAGGGAGCGGGGTGATCGAGTACTGGGGGCTGAAGGGATTGTCGATGCCGGCCCCACGGCTCGTCGCGTCGACCCGGTAGACCCCCGGGGTGACGATCGGGATTGTGGCAACGACGCGGCGGGACTCGGCGCCGATCGGGTCGAGGTTTTTCTCCACGCCGTCGGTCCCGAACCGGATCGACACGTCGCGGACGGGGACGTCGAACGTCATCGCGACTTCGGCGGTCGTTCCGGCGAGCGCCTCCAAGTCGCCGTCATCGGGAGTCTCGACGCGATCGGGGAGTCGTGCGTATTCGGGGAAGCGATAGCGGGTTTCGAACGCGATCACACGCGGCCGCGGCTGGGGCGTCAGGGTATGCCACAGCGTCACGCCGTCGCCCGCCGTGACGCGGTAACGGATCGGAACCGACTCGACCGGCACGTTCGCCGCGACAGAAACGCCCGCCGCGACAGGAACGCCTGCCGAGACGGCAGCGTTCGCCTCGGACCCGGACGGGTTCGAATCGGTCAGCTGTCGGTCGGCCGATTCTTCGTCGGCGCCCCGTTCGCGGGGAAGCATCAACGTTTCGCCGCTTCGTCCGTCGTCCGCCTTCCAGTGCAAGAAGACTTCGTCGGCCGGTTCGCCGTCGATTTCCGCGACGATCCCGACGCTGTCCCCCTCGGCGACTTGTCGGGACGGCGGGTCGGGGCGAAGGATGCGGATTTTGGTCAACGAGGCCCGTTCGATTCTCGCGCCGGGGATGGCGGCGCGGGCGAGCCGGCGACCGAACTCAAGCGACGGGATCGCGGCCAACACGAGGCACATGACCAGGCCGATCGCCCCGGCCCAAATCCACCGCCGGATCAGACGCACCGGCAACAGATTCTCGATCGGCGTCGCCCCGATCCGCTGGGCGACACGATGTTGCAAGCGTTGCCGGAATCCCGGCGATCCGTTGGTGAGCCTCGGATCGGCGAGCTCAACCGCCGACAACAGTTGCCCCCGCAATTTCGGCTCCGCCGACTCCAGCCGTCGGGCGAGCTGGACGAGGTTCCCCTCGGTGATCTCTCGGAGCCCCATCCGCCAGCCGACGACGGCGGCGACGAGGTACGTCATCCCGGCGAGTAACCAGCGGATCGGGTCGCCGAGCCACCACGATTGGTCGATGATGGCGACGACGACGGCAGCCGCGATCCACGCCAGCGCCCCGGCGGTGAATCCTCGGACGAACAACATCCAGCGACGCCGACGGGCGAAGGCGGCCAACGCGTCATGGGTCGTCGCCTCGAGCCCGACGTCGGTCGGTTCGGCAATCAAGCCATCGGGCGGGGTGACAATCGTGCCGTCGTGCGGAACCGTGCCGCTCATCGGCGTTTCCTGGCGAATGGATCAACGTCATGCAGGGACACGATCCATTATCCCGTGCGACGC
>JAWLFY010000031.1:27565-38671 GCA_041685355.1 Pirellulaceae bacterium
ACAGGGACAGGGTAACGGCGCGAGCCGTCCGGGGTCCCGCTGTTCGGCGCGGCTTCGGCGGCGGTAGACACTCGTTGACCGACCGTTGCCGACGCATGTCGGTCAAGCTGACGCGCCGGAACCTGACGGTGACCGTCCGGGGGTCGCCGTCGGGACCCCCGTCAACAGGATCTCGACATGGTGATCCTGACGATCGTCTTTCAGGGGAATCGCCTCGCCCGGTTGCTCGACGCCGTCGACGGAAACCCGTTTCATGGTCCAGCCCGGTTCCGGCTGCAGGACCATGATATGGTAAAAGGTTTCCCGGTAGCGGTAGTGCAGCTTGAACGACTTCCAATGGGCCGGGATACAAGGGGTGAATCGGAGTTGGTCGACTTCCAGGTGCAGCCCTAGCAGCGACTCGACGATCAGCCGATACATCCAACTTGCCGAACCGGTGTACCACGTCCAGCCGCCACGTCCGACGTGGGGTGAGACGGCATAGACGTCGGCCGCGACGACGTAGGGCTCGACCTTGTATCTGGCAATCTGGCTCGGCGTGGATCCATGATTGATCGGATTGATCATCGAGAACAATTCCCACGCGCGGCGATGGTCACCCATTTTCGCGAACGCCATCACGGTCCAGATCGCCGCGTGCGTGTATTGCCCCCCGTTCTCGCGGACTCCCGGAACGTATCCTTTGATATATCCGGGGTCTTGGTCCGACGTGTCGAAGGGCGGATCGAACAGCTGAATGAGCGAATGGTCGCGGCGAACCAGACGCCGGTCGACGGCGTCCATCGCCTGACGAGCCCGCTCCGGACTGCCGGCCCCTGACAGGACCGACCAGCTCTGGGCGATGGAGTCGATCTGGCACTCCAGGTTTCCGGCCGAGCCCAACGGTTCGCCGTTGTCGAAATAGGCACGGCGATACCATCCGCCGTCCCAAGCGTTATTCTCGATGTTATCTCGGAGACACGCGGCCTCGGCCTCGCAATGCTCCGCGACGGCCAGATCGCCCCGCTCCCGGGCCAGCGCCGAAAACTGCTGGAGGTTCTCGTATAGGAAAAATGCGAGCCAGACGCTTTCCCCTTGCCCCTCTTCGCCGACGAGATTCATCCCGTCGTTCCAGTCCCCGCACCCGATCCGAGGAAGCCCATGGGTACCGAACGATAGGCCGTTGGTGATCGCCCGGACGCAATGTTCGTATAGCGTTTCGGTCTCCGACGAGACCGCCGGTAGGTCGTAGTAGGCCTCCTCGTTCGGCTGCAGTTCTCGGTATGTTCAAAAACGGTGTAACCGAACCCGTGTCGGCAGACGTAGGGCGCTCGGCTCGGCGCCGGCTGCGGGGCCGGTGACCAATACGCCCCGCTCTCTTCGTCACGCAAATAATACGCCTCCCCGCTGACATCGCTGACCGGGTCGTTGTACCACGGGGTGAGGCGAAACTCGTGTGCGTTCTCGCTCCAACTATAGGCCCCACCGCTTTCGGAAACGACGGTTCCGAAACCGGGGTTGGCGATCACATTGACCCACGGGGCGGGGGTCGGCCTCCCCGATTCGACCCGAATCACATATTCGCGGCCGTCGCCGGTAAAGCCGCCCAGCCCGTTCGAGAACACGAGATCCTCGCGAACCGTTTCCTCGCTCGGGATCTCGTCGAGGCGGCGGCGAGCGGGGACCAGGTCGGGAACTTTCACCTCGGGCATGACCCGCCGATCGAGCTGTTCCGCCAACGTCCCTTCGGTATCGACGATGATCGCACGGGCAACGGTCTGTAACAGCACGCGATCGTCTTCGGACATCTGTTCCGCACGGCGGACGAAGATGCCGCCCGGATGATCGAGTGTCTGGGATTCGGTCCCGGCGGACACCAGCCCGACGATCAGGTCTTGTAAGACTTGCCGGTACCCTTCCGGACTTTCATTCCAGATCACCAGATCGACGCCCAACCCCTTGAGCCGCCAGAACGCGTGCGCCTGAACGAGCTGCCGGACGAGTTCAACGTTGTCGGCGCTACCGATGCGGAGCAGGACGATCGGCAAGTCCCCGGAAATGCCATGTCCCCACAGCCCGGATTGGCCGAGGCGGTTCTTCTTCAGGATCGCCGCCCGCGTCCGCAGCAGGGGGTTCACATACACCACGGAGCCGGCCAACCGTCCGAAAAGCTGAGCGTCCGCCTCGCTCGCGTTCAGCTGACGCAGCACGACCTGCCCGTGCGTCCAAGCCATATCAAAGACCCGGTCGGCCAGATGCCGGTCACGGTACTTGTCGATCAACTCCTCGGCCGCGTCGCGGGTCTCCGCCACCCCGGTGACAAGATCAACGCTCACCGTTTCGTCTGGCAAAAGTGTCAGCTCGAGCCGTATCGCGGCGATCGGATCGAGCACCGAACCGGCGCCGTTGGAAAGCGTTCCGCGTCCGGTCATCGCTTCCGGATCGGCCACCGAATGACAGCGGCCGACGAATTTGAGCCGATCGGTTTCGTAGGAGGTCTCTCCGGTCGTGGCCCCGACGACGGCGATCAGATGAAGCATCCAGGGAGGCCGTTCCTGATCCGAACGCGGCCGCCGGGTACACAAGATGGCTTGCCGCGATTGAAGAATTTCCGTCTGCACGAACAGGTTGGAAAACGCCGGGTGCGCGGCGTCCCCGGCGGCCGAGGCGAGCACGACTTCGGAATAACTCGTCAGCTCGATCGTGCGTGGGACCTCGGAATGATTCGTGATCGTGCTGCGTCGGATCTCGATGTCGTCTTCCGGCGAGACGGCGATCTCGGTGTGGATCGCGATGTCGCGGTCCCGACGCCGAAACTCGGCCCGCGCTTGCGAAAAGATCGCCTCGTACCGTTCCGCCGGTCGCCGCGTCGGCTGATGGGTGGTCGACCAGACCTCCCCGCTCTGCACGTCACGGACGTAACAGAACGCGCCCGCGTGATCCCGCGTGGCGTCCTCCCGCCATCGCGTCACCGCGATCCCTTTCCAAGAACTGTAGCCCCCTCCCGAATTGCTCACCATGACGTGGTAGCGGCCGTTGGATAACAGATGAACCTCGGGAACCGGCGTGTTCGGCGTGTTGAACACCCGAAGCAGAGCGATCCGCTCATCGGCCGGCGTGCGATCCCCCGTGACCTCCGCCGAGTGCGGATAAAACGGGGCCACCTTCGGAATCCGTTCCTGCAATAACAACTCGGTGGCGCGAAACTGCGGGTCAGCCCGAAACCGCCTCTGCATCGGACGGCCCAACAATAAATACGCCAGCGACAGAAAACTCATCCCCTGATGATGGGCCATGTACGATCGCAGGACCGCGTTGTCCTGGCCACGTGGCACTCTCGAACGGGTGTAATCAACCGCTTCATAAAACCCGTATCGCCCAAACCAACCGTTGCCGGCCACCTGCTGCAGATTGGCACACGCCCGCTCCGGAGCCACCATCAAGGCCATCGCGGAGGCGTACGGGGCGATCACCAGATCGTCCACCAGCCCCCGCTTGAATCCGAGCCCCGGGACGCCGAACGCTCGATATTGATAGTTCAGGTGTGCGTCGGTTAAGTGATAACCCGACTCCGAGATCCCCCAAGGGACTCCCCGCTGACGACCGTACTCGATGTGCCGGTCGATCACCGCGTTGAAGGTCTCGTCGAGCAGCGTGTGCTGGTAGGTGGGCATCACGAGCAGCGGCATCAGGTACTCGAACATCGAACCGCTCCACGAGAGCAGCGCCGACTGCCCGTTCGACGTCGTCAGCAACCGTCCTAACGCGAACCAGTGATCCTGCTCCAGCTGTCCTTGCGCGATCGCGACGAAACTTGCGAGCCTCGCCTCGGACGCCAACAGGTCATAGAAACTCGCGTCACGGCGGCGTTCGCTGACGTTGTAGCCGATCGCCAACAGACGCCGTGATTTGTCATACAGGAAACCGTAGTCGACATCGGCCAACTCGCCGCACCGCAACACCAGATGCTCGATGGCGACCATCCGCCGCCTGGCGCGGCGGGCGGCCTCGCGAAGCACCGCCGGCAACTCGACGAGCCACGATTCGATCTCACCGGTCGCGATCTCACCGGTCGCTTCGGCGTTTCCGAACCCGCGCTCGCCAACCGAACCGCCAACCGAACCGCCGGGCGATCCGCCGGGCATCGGCAGGAGACGTTCGACTTCGGCGACGTCCTGGATCGTCGTGATCTGGTCCAGCTCGTCCAACAGCGATCGCAGTTCGCCGAACTGACGCCCGAGCTCGCCGACGCTTTCACGCCGAAGACGGTCCGGCACCGGCGGGTGTGTCAGCCAAGGAGCCAGGTACAACAGATCCGCCAAATGATCTCGACACTGTTCTTCCAATTCCCGCAACCAAGTGACCAGCTCCGGTTCGTCCCGCTCGGGCGGCCCGAGCGGAAACTTTGCCAACGTCACGCGTAAGCCCTGCAGCAAATCCCTCGTCTCGGACGGAGTCGGGTCCGGGCGCCGTGTCGGTGCCGCCGACGACAACCGCTCAAGCAGTTCCTTCAACGCCGCCGCGTCACCACAGGGCTGGCCGGCCGCTTCGCTCGTGTCCGCGGCGGCATCGCGGAGGAGCTGTCCCATCACCGCGAGCGACTCCCAAAGTCGCGGCGCGGTCAACGGCTGACGTGGCAGTTCGAGCAGGCCGACTCGCAACGTCAGCAGATGTCCCGCGAGGTTCCCGCTGTCGACCGTGGAGACATACCAGGGGGCCAGCGGCTGCAAGGTCTGCGTGTCGTACCAGTTCAAAAAATGCCCGCGAAAACGTTCCAACCGGTCGAGCGTGTCGAAGGTGTTGGTCGTCCTCTCGATCAGTCGACCGGCGGAGATGTAGCCGAAATCGAACGCCGCCAGCGTGGACAGTAGTGAGACGCCGATATTCGTGGGGGAGGTGCGATGCGCGATCGCGGCGACCGGATCTTCCTGGTAGTTGTCCGGCGGCAGCCAATGATCTTCGGGACCGACAAACCGGTCAAAGAAGCGCCACGTCATTCTCGAGAATCGGTGCAGAAACAGCCTCTGCTGATCCGACAACCGGACTTCTCTCGGATGGGCCGGCCAGCTGATTCGCCACGCGACCAGCGGGCCCAACAGCCAGACCACCAGAAGCGGGACGGCGGCCCACAACGCTTCCGGCCGGACGACCCAGAGGGCGACCGCGGTGAGGATCGCCAACACCGGGGCGATCCACATCGTGCGATACGCACCCGGCAGCCCGTGATTGGCATCCCGCTCGGCGTCGCTGGAGGTTTTCCATTCCAACATGCGTCGGTGCGTCAGGCGCATCCTGACCAACGTCCGCACGAGGGCATCCAGGCTGATATAGGCCTCGTACGGGAGAAACACGACCGTCAAACCGGCTTGTGCGAGGCTCTTCCCGAGCGACTCGGCGACCTCGCCCAGGTGCCCGGTCCACTTCACGTCGACGGTCTTGCGGAATATCGAGACCAACGACACGCAGACCGCCGGGATCAAGACGATCCCGATGACGATCGCGGTCCACAACGCGGCCGGAGACGACGTCAGCCAACCCACCAGCAGCAACAGGACCAACGCCGGCGGGACGACGCTGCGCCGCAAGTTGTCAAGAATCTTCCACCGCGACAGCAGGCTGAGCGGGTTCCGCCGGAGGCCGCCAGCGGGACCGGAAACCAGCGGCAGCAACCATCCGGAAATCTGCCAATCTCCGCGCATCCAGCGGTGTCTGCGGCTGACGTCGCCGTCGTACCGCGTGGGATAGCTCTCGTAAAGTCGGATGTCGTTCACCAGCCCGCAACGGGCATGACAGCCTTCGAGCAGATCGTGGCTGAGGATCCGGTTCTCCAGAAAGCGGTTCTCCGTCGTCGCGGCGAACGCATCGACGTCGTAGATCCCTTTGCCGATGAAGGAGCCTTCGTGAAATAAGTCTTGGTAGACATCCGAAACGGCGCGGGTATACGGATCGATGCCCGGTTCGCCGCAGTTCAGCCGCGCGAACCACGACTGGCCCCCACGCTCCAAAGTGGTCGCGACGCCCGGCTGGAGAATCCCGTATCCCTCGGTGACGACGTTGCGTGTTTCGTCGATCCGGGCACGATTGAGCGGGTGAGCGAGGGTTCCGATCAACTGCCGAGCGGCATTGCGTGGAAGGAGCGTGTCGGTATCTAGCGTGATGACGTACTTCACACGTGCGAGCAACGACAGATCGCCGACGGTCAGCAAGAACAGGTCACGCCCTCCCCCGCGGAGCACCGCGTTGAGGTCGCTGAGCTTCCCCCGCTTTCGTTCCTGGCCCATCCAGGTCTGTTCCCCCGGATTCCAGCGGCGGGGACGGTGAAAGAGAAAAAACACGTCGCCGTTGCCGTCGCGATACTTCGAATTCAGCGATTCGATGCCCGCTCGGGCGAGCCGCAACAGGGGTTCGTCCTCATCAAGGCGTTCCCGTGACGCGTCGCGAAAGTCCGTCAGCAAACAGAACCGCAGGTTGACGTCGCGGTTGGCCAGATAGCGGACCTCCAACCCTTCGAGCAGATGCTCGAGGTTCTGCGGATCGATGAGGATCGTCGGCACCGCGACCAGCGTCGTGAACTCCGGCGGGATCCCGTCGGAACAATCCGTCCGCGGCAGCCGATGCGGCGTGATCAATAACGTCACAAGCCAGTTGACGATGCCCACACTCAGATGACTGGCAGCCAAAAAGGTCAAAACTCCCATCACCCAAGCGAGGCCGCTGGTCGCCTCCACCTGCCATACCACGCCCACCGCCACCGCGATCGCGATCAAGAAGATCGCGCCGAGATACGGCATAAGTGGAACCGACCGCACGACGCGGCCGACGCGTGCCGTGACGGTCAGCCGTGTCCGTGTGGCGCGTTCGAGCTCCGGCAAGCCTTTGTCGATCAGGAAATAACCGACATGGGTGGACCGGTCGCCGGCGTCCTGTTGACCCACCCGGTCCGCCGCAAGTTGTACCGCCTGGAGGGCGACGGCTTGCTGCGTCATCGGGCTCCGCTTCGCGACACGTTCGATGACATGCCGGTACTGGTCGCGGGTGTCGAAATCCATCCCGCCGTAAGTTCCGGCGGGATCACGGCGCAACGTCCGCTCGACAACGCTGAGCGTCTCGACGAACGTCCGCCAGTCGACGGCGTCCAACTCCCGAAGGCTGATGATGCTGTTGCCGATCGAAACCTGGTCCACCGCCTGCTGCTGACCCTCCGACTGCACCATCTGCTCGATCGTCTGCCCGTGTTCCCCCAGCTGTTGTTCGATCCAACTCAGCGGGACGGCTAAGCCAGGACCTTGTCCGCGTAGCCGACGCGCCATTTCCGCCACGAACGGGATGGAGAGCGCCGGGTCCTGCCGCGCCAAGTCCGCCACGGCCAAAATCAGCGTGTTGGGTGACGTCTCGCTACATTCGATGAATCGGTCAGCCCACCGACCCGACCTGTCTCGATCCAGCGTCGACTTGGCGATCCGGGCGGCCACCCGCCGTAGGTTCTCGATCAGGGCCTGACGCAACATGATCGGGATCGCCCAAAGTTCTCCCAACTCCAGTTCGCTCTTCTTCTGGTGGTTGTTCCGCGATTTTAGTGGCAACTGCCCAGAACGTAGGTTTTGGAGGCATTGCTGCGATGTCCGAAGTGAGGATGCGAGCGAACGCGGACAAGCTCGAGAGAGTCCTCCGCCGGCAAACACCGACGGAGGACGCGAAGCACCTTCGGCGCATCGCAGACCAGGCTATTCCTCGACGGGTTGCTCCTCAGCAGAGCCCGCCTCCGCTTCACCTAGCATCGATCAGCATACTTCATTCAACATTCGGACATCGCAGCGATCCTGAAAAAACCTCGCCGACGCCAGCCCGCAAGCCACTAAAATCGCGGAAGAGCCTCTTCTGGTAAGCGATGACGAAGCTCCGCAGGGATTCGCCATCCACCTGACCGTCAACGTGGGAGATCAACTCCAACGCGATGTCGTAGACCCGCGGATAACCGGCCGAGGGACCGTTTGATAATCGAGGCAGTTGTCGGCTGTAACGCTTCGGCAGGTGCCGACGTGCGGTACGAATCTGCTCTTCGATCAGGTAGAAGTTGTCCAGCAGCCATTCGCCGGCCGGCGAAACGGGGCGATTGACGCCGACCGCATCCGTGACCACCTGATAAGCGTCCAGCAGCACCCTCTCGTTGTCCGCCAAGCGGACCAGCAGACGGTCGGAGCCGGCGCCCTGGTCGATCTGATGCCAACCCGCAAGCGCTTCGGCGTGACGCTCCAACTGGCTCACGCTGAACAGTTCGGAGCGGAGCGGAAGGTCGTCTCCGAAGTCTCGGAACAGACCGTCGACGCCGACCCGGGAGGTCAAGCGTTCGACACCCCGACGGATGGTCTCGCGGTTAACTACGATCGGTTCTTCTCTCCTGATCCGGTTTGTCGGGCCGACACGGTTTCCGCTTTCTTGCGACGGTCATCGGACCCCGCCCGGCGGAACGACGGAATCCTGGCGAGCGTTTCGGCGAGCGTGGCGAAGCTGGCCGGTTTGACAAGGTGCGCGTCGAATCCCGCCTCGCTCGCCCGATCGCGACTCGCGTCGTCGGCACTTCCCGACAAGGCGATCAACACCAACCCTGCCAGTTCGGGATCGCCTCGAAGTCGACGCGCGACTTCGAAGCCGTCCATGTCTCCCATCATGAGATCGAGGACCACGACTTGGGGCCGCTCCTCGGACACCATTCGGACCGCCATCGCGCCGCCGCTGGCGACGCTTACCGATTGGCCATTCATTCGCAGCAATCTTGCCAGCAATTCCCGATTGGATCGGTCGTCATCGGCGACCACGATCCGAAAGGCGGGTAGTCGATGCCCGTCTTGAGCCCCTTCGTAGGCCCCGTCTTGCACTCGGGGTAACCACACCGTGAACTCGCTGCCATGACCCAACCCCGCGCTGTAGGCCGTCACGGAACCTCCGTGGAGCTCCACAATCGACTTGACCAGTCCCAACCCGATTCCCAAACCGTCGTTCGCGATCCCGGCCGGAGCGACCCCCTGTGTAAACGTATCGAAGATAGCGGGCAGGAGATCCCCTTCGATCCCTCGACCGTTATCACGAATCCGGACCAACACCGATCCGTCCTGTGCCTCGGCGGTGACGCGCAAACTGCCATTGTGGTCCGTGAATTTCGCCGCGTTCTGGATCAGATTCGCGAACACCTGAATCAACCTCGAGGGGTCGACGTTCACCACGGTCGACTCCGACGGCAACTCCACCGTCATCGTCTGACCACGACGGTCGATGATCGGGCGGATCTGTTCGCAAGCACCGTCGATCAGGCGTTCGAGGGCGACGTGCTCTTGACGGAGTTGGAGCTTCCCACGCGTCAGGCTGGCCGCATCACGTAGCTCGTCACTCAGCCGACTCAGTTGGCTCACCTGGCGCTGAATCAGGTTACGAATCTCCCCCATCTGTGCCGAGTCGGTTTCACACCCCGGCCAGACTTCCAAGGCATAGCTGAGCGCACTAAGCGGATTCCGCATTTCGTGCCCCAACGTCGCCAGCACTTCGTCCATCCGGTGCGGGTCCGCACGATCGGAAAATTCCGCGTTCGACGTCCGTTCTGCGGTGAGCATATCCACGGTCCTAACCTCCATCGTTTCAGGAAACAAAACTCACAACGTAAAAGCCCCCCTTCACGAGACCCTCGAGCCGATCACGTTTTGAAGGCCAACCGGGCCGCCGCCCTTTTCCGAACCCCCGTCGTGTGGCGTCGATCACGGATCTCGGCAAGTCACGGATCTCGGCAAGTCACGCGTCGCACCCCGGCAGCGACTCGAGCCGGCTATAGGTCTTTCGGCTTCGAGCCGACGTCCGCATCCGAATCCTCTTCCGGTTTCACACCCTCCTCCAGCCCGTCGCCCTCTTCCGGCGTGTCGCCCTCTTCCGAGGGTTCGGACAGGTTTCCCTCTGCGGCTTCCGCCGCACCGCGTGTCAACTCGCGGGCCTTTTCCGTCACCGTCTCCGCGTCCGCTTTCGCTTTGTCGGAGTCCACCGTCAGGTTGACCTCGACCTTGCCGCTTTCGTTGCCCCCTTGAGTCGCCAAGACGAACCAGCCTCGATAGAAACCGACCCCGACGACACACAGCAGCACGAAGACCAAGCCCGTAAACAACGTCGTTCTTCTCATTTCCTGTTCCCTTTCCGCGGTCTAAACATTTGAAAATCGTTGACGACGATATCAGTTCCATCACATATGTCGCCTCGATCCGCGTTCCAAGCCTCGGCGGACAGTCCGTCAGCCAGTCGGAACCTTTGCACCATCGTGCCGGTCGAAAACACCTGCACCAAGGCGCCGCTCGACGGCTCGATCTCCGCCATCGCTTCGCGGACGGCGACGCCCGTGATCCGCCAGATCTCGTCCCTCAGAGGGCCGAGCGAGTTTTGGAACAACTCGCGATGAAACTCGCGTACCTGAGCGACGCCCTCCGGCGTCTGAGACATCGCCATTTCGGCGGTCGTCAGAGCGCCGTGCAGCGTGATCACCAGAGTCCCCTCGTTGAACACGACTGTCACCGATTCGGGAGCATGGCCGGTCCGCTCGTGCTGGAAGTGGCGGACCGCGGCTGCCACTCGTTCGGCCATCGTATTCGTTGACATCTTGTTTGGAGTTACCTCCATCTCCGTGCGGATCTGGCCACTCGATTGGGGCAAAAAAAAAGCCGACGAGGCGGAGCACCCGAAGGTTCTCCGCCGCGTCGGCTTACTGAGCAACATCGCCTCCCGTCCGAAGACGGTCTGCGTTTTGTCATGTCATCCGATTCTTGCGACCGGCCGCAGACGTTATCTGGTGAGCTCGATCACGTCCTCAACCTATCGTTTGAGTACAAGATGTCAATGCCTCTTCCCCTATCTCTCTGCCGACGACGAGGCCTATGATGGTGGCTTGAGGGCAACGGGAGATCGTGGGGTTTCCGCCGGGCCACAAGAACCGAGGGATCAGGCTTGACGCCGGAGCGCACGATGAAGACGCGGGGGGAGATCGAAGCCGCCATCTGCAAAGGCTCTTCCGCGATTTTAGTGGCTTGCGGGCTGGCGTCGGCGAGGTTTTTTCAGGCATCGCTGCGATGTCCGAATGTTGAATGAAGTATGCTGATC
>JAWLFY010000169.1:0-10220 GCA_041685355.1 Pirellulaceae bacterium
CGAGACGATCCGCCCCGTCGAGACGATCCGCCCCGTCGAGACGATCTGCCCCGTCGAGACGATCTGACGGGTCGGGGTGTGTTGGCGGGTCGGGGCGTGTTGTCGAGCGGCGGTGACGGCGGGGGGCCTTGGGCGGAGGCGGTGGAGGCGGCGATCGCACGTTTCGAACGGGACGATTTCACTTCGCTCGACCCGCGACGGCTCGACGAGGCGGTTCGGCAGATGTGGCGGGAGGTCCCCGTCGGGAGGAAGTTGTCGGCCGGCCTGACGCCGCTGGTCGCGATGATGGCCACCTTCGGAAGCGTGCTGATGTTGCCGATCGATTTCGGTAGCTCAACCGTGCTCTTTTCCGCGTCGATCCCCGAGTTGTTCACCGCCGCCGGGCTGACGACGTTGTCGGCCGTGTGGGCGGGAGGGAAGAGCACGCGGAACGTCGGGCAACAAGCGGCGAAGCAACAGTTGGCCGACTTCCATGCCGTGCTTTGCGACGTGTTCGGCGTCGCGCGGCCGGAGACGCCGCCGACGGTTTGGGTCGCCGACGTCCGTGAGACTTTGCCGGCGCCGCAGATCACCGTGCGTGAACCGGTCGGCCCGACGCTGGCGGTCTATCGCGTCGGGGATTCGTTTCGACAAGAATTGTCGCGACTGTTGCCCCGCACCGGACAAGGAGCCTCGTGACGACCCCAAACGACCCGGTCGGCACCGCCGGCATCGAATCGGGCGGCCCCCGAATCGACCCCGATCCCATCGCGCCTGGTCCCATCGCACCCGGTCCCATCGCACCGGCCGACGATCGCGTTTCCGGCTGGCTGGGGGACCTTGGTGACGAGTACCTCCGCCGGGTCCGCCGCGCGGCGATCGCGGTACTGGGGGACGGCCCGCTCGGCCGCGAGGTGCTGGAGTTGTGTGACGAGCACGCCGAGGCCCGCCGGATGGTGCTCCGCGACCGCAGTGCCGGCGTGACGGTGATCGCCGTCGTCGGGGCGACCGGACAAGGCAAATCGTGGTTGATCCGCAACCTCGTCCATGACGCGTCGGTCGCCGGGGCGATCCGGTCCGGGAACAACGCCGACGAGGCGACCGAAAAGCTGCTGTGGGTCGGGCCCCGGCCGCCGGCCGATCTCGACCCGCGTCACGAGCAGTTCCTGTACTGCGACACGTCGAAGATGCAGGAGATCGGCGTACCGTACCTGTTGGTCGACGCCCCGGGCGCGACCGACGACCGCCGCGGGATCGCCTCGGTCGCCGCGCGGGCGTTGTCGCTGTCGTCGGTGTTGATCGTCGTCGTACGTCGTGACCAGCTCCGCGGCCACGCGATCGGCCAGATCTTGCGGGCCGGTGAAGGGACGCTCGTGATCCCCGTGATCAATGCCGTGCGTCACCGCGACGACGCGTTGGTGACCGAGTGCGACGCGTTGGTCGCGCGGCGTCGCGCAGCCGCCCCGCGGAGCGTGCTCGTGCCGCCGATCGTCGTCGACGACTTCGAGATCGGCGGCCGCGACGCCGCCGCGGTGGGTGCCGCCGCGGCCGAGGCGGTCGCGACCCGGCTCCGCGAAGAACTCGGCAACTCGTGGGAAGGGGATCGCCGCAAGAGCACCCGGTTGTCGGCGCTGGACGATCGCTTCCACGCGGCGCTGCACGGTGTTCTCAGCGACCATCTGCCGGGATTGACCGATGCGGTCCGCCGGCTGCGGCGGGAGGCGACCTCGTTGCCGGGCGAGGTCGCGCAGTCGTTGGTCGGATCCGAAACCTCGCTACAAGCCGCGATCCGCGCTCGGCTTCGGCTGTCGCTGTTGGGCGAGACCGACGCGATCTGGTTTCCCTATCGCTCGCTGCTCGGATTGTTGAACCTCACCCACGGGGCGTGGGACCGGCTGTTCCTCTCGCTTTCTGGGTCTCTCCCGTCGTTGGTCGGTGCGGTGTGGTCCGGGGCGCGGAACGTCTCGGAAGGACGCTCGATGGAGGGCGACCTTCGCGAGGGTCTCCGTCGCCGCGGGGCCGCCGCCGTCGCCGACCGGCTTGAACCGTTGGCGGTCCGCTTTCGTGACGAGCTGCTTCGCTTGCGTCACGCTTCCCGATCATCCGGCCCGGCGGCCCGCGGCGGGGGGACCGCTGGGGCGGGCGGCGAGGGGAACGAGTCGGAGACCCGACTCGCCTACCTGGCGGGACTCGATTCACTCCAGGAAGCGTCGCAGCGGATCTTCGACGACGAGATCGGCCGGGTGGCGACCGGTCGCGGGGCGTCGCTGCTGGCGGCGGCGGTCGGGACGACGCTGTTTTGGGGGTTGCTCGCCGGGCCGATCATCGCCCTCTATCGCACCTACTTCGGGGCCAGCGTCACCGCGCTTCGATCCGCGGCTTCGGGGATCGACGCGTTTCCTCATCCGCCGGCATCGACGATGCTGACGAGTGTCGCCCTTTCGACGTTGCCGGTCGCCTTGTTCGCGATGGCGGCGATGTCGTTCGCCCAAGGACGGCGGCGGGTACGACATGCGGAAGCACGGATCCGGGCGGCGCATGCGGAGACGATCGAATCGTTGCAACGCGAGGGCGTGCTCCGTTTGCGTTGGGACGACCCGTTGCTCGCCGACGCCGAGTTTCTCCTTTCCGCCGGCGACGCCACCCCCTTCGAATCCGACCTCCCGCAAGAGACCTCCCGATGACCGTCGTCTGGATGACTCCGGTTTCCCTCGTCGCCGCCACGGCGAGCCCGCTGACCGCGGCCGCCGGCCCGCTCGGTGCGGCGTGGGACAGTTCGCACGTCCCGGGGATGGGCCTGTTGGCCCAAGCGGAAGAGGCTCCGGGGGAGGGCTTCGGGCTGCTGACGATCTTGCTCAGCGGCGGCGCGGTCGGCGTCGCGATCCTGCTGGTGTTGTTCGCCCTTAGCGTCGCCGCGGCGTACTTGGTGTTCGACCAGGTGATGTCGCTCCGCCGCCGCGAGGTGTTACCCGATGGGGTCAGCGACGGCCTCCGTCAATCGCTGCTGACGGGCCGGATCGCCGAAGCGGACGCGGTGTGCCGGCGAAACCCGAGCGTGCTCAGCGTCGTCCTGCTAACCGGGTTGGCCGAAATCGAATCGGGATGGCGAGACGTCGAGAAGGCCGTCGAGGATTCGCTCGCCGAGCAATCCGCGCGGCTGATGCGACGGATCGAATACCTTTCGGTGATCGGCAACATCGCCCCAATGGTCGGTTTGTTGGGGACCGTGACCGGGATGATCTTCGCGTTCCAACGGGTCGCGACGACCCGCGGCGCCGCCGGCGCTGGGGACTTGGCCGAAGGGATTTATCAAGCGCTCGTGACGACGGTCGGCGGGTTGATCGTGGCGATCCCGTCGCTCGCCGCGTACGCCGTGTGTCGCAACCGCGTCGACGCGTTGATCGCCGAAGTCGCGTACCAAGCCCAACACGCCTTGGCACCGATCAAACGCCGCGCGCTGCAAGGGGTCCGCGGCGGGCAAACCGGTGCCCGACACGCTTCGCAACCGACCTCCGATCCGCCGCGAAACCCGGCGGCACGCCCCGAACCTCGCTCCACCCCGCCGGTCGCCAAACGGCCGCCCTCCCGAGACGACAACCCGTAGCGGACATCGCGAGGCCTTCCGACAACCCGTAGCGGATGTCGTGAAGACTTCCGACGGGGCCGCGTGCAAGGCCGACGCCCCGAACGCTTGACGAGTCGGGCGACGGGGAACGACCTCCTCGTCACGAATCCGGGGTGTCGTGATCGGGCCGGCGTTGGTCGGGGCTGAACCGACGGAGCACGACGTAGAAGACGGGCGTCAGAAACAGCCCGAACAGGGTCACCCCGAGCATCCCGCTGAACACCGCCGTCCCCAGCGCCCGCCGCATTTCGCTCCCCGCGCCGGTGGCGATCAACAGCGGCACAACGCCCAGGATGAACGCGAACGCGGTCATCAGGATCGGCCGCAGACGGAGTCGACACGCCTCGACCGCCGCCTCGAACCGGTCACGCCCCTGGTCCTCGAGTTGCTTCGCGAACTCGACGATCAGGATCGCGTTTTTGCACGCCAAAGCCACCAGCACGACGAATCCGATTTGCGTCAGCACGTTGTTGTCCATCCCGCGGAACCAAACCCCGGCGAGCGCACACAGGATCGACATCGGCACGATCAGGATCACGGCCAGCGGCAGCAACCAGCTTTCGTACTGGGCCGACAACGCCAAGAACGCGAACAGCACGCAGATCGAAAAGATCACGACCGACGACGTCCCCTCGTTCACTTGCTGGTACGCCAGATCGGTCCACTCGAACCCGTATCCGGGCGGCAGGTTCTCCTCGGCGATGTCCTCCATCACCGTTAGCGCCTGACCCGAGCTGAATCCCGGCGTGGTGCTGCCGCTGACGTCGGCGGCGGGAAACAGGTTGTATCGGACGACTCGGTCCGGCGCGCGGATCCGCCGGACATCGACCACGCTCCCCAACGGGACGATGTCGCCGCTGGCACTCCGCGTCCGCAACCGCATGATGTCTTCGGGCTCGTCACGGAACTCCGATTCGGCTTGAGCCGTGACGCGGAACGTCCGTCCCAAGAAGTTGAAATCGTTGACGTAGATCGAGCCGAGGTAGATTTGCAGCGTTTCGAAGACGTTCGTCATCGGGACGTTCATCATCCGCACCTTGGTGCGATCGATGTCCGTATACAGCTGCGGCGTGTCGGCGCGATACGACGTGTAGACCTGGGCCAGCCCCGGGTGTCGGTTCGCTTCCGCGACGATCGAGCCGGCGACCTGCTGTAGCGCCGCCCCGCCGGAACCTCGATAATCTTGGACCTGCATTTTGAACCCGCCGCCGGTGCCGATCCCGGGGACCGGTGGCGGCGGAATCACCAACCCGATCGCCTCGTTCACCTGTCCGACCGAGCCTCGCAAATTCGCCAGGATCGAATCGGCGTCGTTCCCTTCGTCGACCCGCTTGTCGAAGTCATCCAGGATCACGAACACCGCCGCCGCGTTCGACGCGTTGCTTCGTGTCGCCCCCGAAAACCCGACGATCGACACGGCGTGCGCGATCCCGGGCGTTTCGAGCGCGATATCCCGGACCCGCTTTGTCACGGTATCGGTTCGGTCGAGCGACGCCGCGGCGGGCAACTCGAGCGAGACGATCAGGTACCCACGGTCTTGGGCCGGGATGAATCCGCCGGGGACCCGATTGAACGCGAGCCAAGTCATCCCCAGCAGCCCGACATAGATGAACAACGCGATCGCGGACACCCGCAGGATCCGACCGACCGAACCGGTGTAGAACCGGTTGACGAAGTTCAGCACGCGGTTGAACCCGCGGAATAACCATCCGAATACGAATCGGAACAGGCGGTCGATCCGTGTCGGCGAGGCGTCCTCGGGCTTCAAGAAGATCGAGCACATCGCCGGACTCAGGGTCAACGAAACGACCGCGGAGATCACCGTCGAAACCGCGATCGTGAGCGCGAATTGGCGGTAGAACTGGCCCGTGATCCCGCTCAGAAACGCCGTCGGGAGGAACACCGCGACGAGCACGAGCGTCATCGCGATTAACGCCGAACCGACCTCGTCCATCGTGCGGTGGGCGGCTTCCTTCGGGGAGTAGCCCTCGCCGATCAATCGCTCCACGTTCTCGACCACCACGATCGCGTCATCGACCACGATCCCGATCGCCAATACCAACCCGAACAGCGACAGGCTGTTCAGCGAAAACCCGATCGCTTCCATCGCCGCGAAGGTGCCCACCAGCGACACCGGGATCGCGACCAACGGGACCGCGACCGACCGCCAATTCTGCAGGAATAAGAAGACCGTCAAGACGACGAGAATCGCCGCCTCGAACAGCGTGTGATAGACCTGGTCGATCGAATCGGCGACGTAGTCCGTCGGGTTGTAAATGATCCGGTGTTCGAGCCCCGGCGGAAAATCGACGCTCAATTCCTCCATCGTTCCGATGATCGAATCGGCGGTCGACAGGGCGTTGGAGCCGGGCCGCTGGAAGATCCCCAGACCGACGCTGTTGGCGTCGTCGAGATAACTGTTCGACGTGTAATCGACGGCGCCCAATTCGATCCGCGCCAGGTCACGGACCCGCACCAGCCGTCCCTCGTCACCCGCCTTGACGACGATCTGGCCGAATTCCTCGGGCGTCTCGAGGCGACCTTGGCTGCTGACGTTGAACTGGAACGCCCCCGGATCGTCCAGCGGCGGTTGGCCGATCACCCCCGACGCGACCTGCACGTTCTGCTCGCGGAGGGCCGCAACGACGTCGCCGGCGGTAAGGTCGAGCGAGGCGACCTTGTCCATGTCGAGCCACACCCGCATGCTGTACTCGCGGCTGCCGAACACCGTCACGTCGCCGACCCCGTCGAGTCGTGCCAATACGTCCTTGATCCGCAGGTTCGCGTAGTTGCTGATGTAAAGAGAATCGCGGCTGTTGTCGGGCGAGATCAGGTTCACGACCAACAACAAGTCGGGGGAACTCTTCCGCGTCGTCACGCCGACCTGGCGGACCTCGGCCGGCAACCGAGGTTCGGCGATCGCCACGCGGTTTTGGACCAACACCTGGGCTTGGTCGAGATCGGTCCCTTGGGCGAACGTGATGTTCAGCGTCATCGTTCCCGTCGCCGTCGAACTCGACTCCATGTAGAGCATGTTCTCGACGCCGTTGATCTCTTGCTCGATCGGCGTCGCCACCGTCTCCGCGATCGTCTCGGCCGTCGCCCCCGCGTAAGTCGCGTTGACCACCACCGTGGGCAACGCCACGTCGGGATATTCGGAAACCGGCAGCGCGTAATAGGCGATTCCGCCGATCAGGGTGATCAACGTCGAAAGGACCGTCGCGAAGATCGGCCGGTCGATGAAAAAGTGCGTGAATCGCATCCGATTCTCCAGCCGTCGAAAACCCGTCCCGTCAAACCGATGTGTCAGCCAACCACAACCGACGAAGAACCACCAACGAAGAACGAAGCACGCAAAGCTCACCGACTCCGTTTCGGAGTCACCTCGCGGCGCTTCGCGACGTCCCCGGAGTCCCGATTCAGGTCGACCGAGAGCCATTCGGACCGCGGCACCGGTTCGACCTCGTTGGGGAGATCGCCCGACTCCTCCCGTTCGATCTCCTCCCCTTCTCGGACACGGACCTTCATCCCTTGTCGGATCATTTGCAGCCCCGAGACGACCAAACGCTGGTCCGCGGCTAACCCCTCGCGGACGATCCGTAGCCCCTGATGCATCGACCCGAGTTCGACCCGGCTTCGCTGCACCTCGTCCGACTCGTCGACGACATAGACGAACGTTTCGGACTGGTCGCTTCCGACCGCGGCGTCGGGGATGAGGATTGCCTCGCCGCGGAGATCCCCCGGCAATCGCACCTCGGCAAACATTCCGGGGGTCAGCAGCCGATCGGGGTTCGGGAAGATCGCCCTCGCCCGCATCGTCCCGGTGTTCGGATCGATCCGGTTGTCGACGAAATCGATATGTCCGCGATGCGGGTATCCGTTCTCGTCGGCAAGCTTCATGAACACGGGGTTGCGAACGTCGCCAGAGCGGGAATTCTCTCGTTGCCCGGCCGACACCATCCGCATGTAGTTCAGCACCTCCCGTTCGTTGGCGTCGAAGTAAGCGTGGATCGGATCGAGCGATACGATCGTCGTCAACAGCGATGCCTGGGACGAACCGCCGTTGATCAGGTTTCCGACGGTAATCAGCCGATTCCCGATCCGACCGGCGATCGGGGAGCGGATCTCGCAATACTCGAGTTCCAGTTTCGCGCTGTCGACCGCGGCTTCGGCGACGACGACGGCCGCCCGGGCGGTTTCGATGTTCGCCCTCGCGGCCTCGATACTCGCGACCGCCGCTTCGACATCCGCGTTCGCCTGCGACCGTTCGCTCGCCCGCTGGTCGTACTCCTCGTCGGAGATCGCGTTCTGCTCGAGCAGTTTCGACGCGCGGCCTTCGCGTTGACGGGCCAATTGCAGGGCCGCGTCAGCTTGAGCCTTCTCGGCTTCGGCTTGCCGAAGTAACGACTCCGACGCCTTCACTTCGGCGCGGGTCCGGTTGAGCTGTGCCTCGGCGCTTTGCAGCGACGCCTGGAACGGCCGCGGGTCGATGACGAACAACACGTCGCCTCGCGCGACGTCTTCCCCTTCGGCGAAGTGGATCGATTCGAGATGGCCACTGACCCGCGCCCGCACCTCGACCGACTGCACCGCCGCCATGCGGCCGGTGTACTTGTCCCACACGACGATCTCTGTCTGCAACGGTCGCACGACGGTGACCTCTGGCGGCGGAGGATCGCCGGCGGATTGACCTGAGCCGTCGCCGCACCCCGAGACGGCGGCGACGACGACGGCGATGGCGACGACCCCGGTGGCGACGACGCGCCACCCCCTCACGCCCCGCCCGGCCCCGTACGGACTGGCCCCGTACGGACTGGTCCCGTACGGACTGGCCCCGTACGGACTGGTCCCGTACCGACTGGCCCCGTCGTTGCTGGACATGCCCCGGCGATTCGTTTTCGCGCCATGAGCGACCTGACCCGCGGGCGAATCGGTCTGGCGTTCTCGTCCCGTCATCGCGGTGTCTCCTCGACTTTCAGGCGGTGAACCGGATCGGCCGGTTGGTACCACGTCGCACGGTATGTACACTACACGGTACAGTGTAGGCAACGACCCGATCCGTCAATGGCCGTTTTCGTTGGAAATTGAAATGACCGCCGATCGTTCTCCCCGCGCCCTCCGTACCGCGGCGAAGCGGGACGCGATCCTTGACGCCGCGATTCGGGAGTTCCGCACGGCGGGGTTCGAGAGCACCAGCATGGACCGAATCGCGGAAGTCGCCGGCGTTTCGAAGCGGACCGTTTACAACCACTTCCCGAGCAAGGAGGTTCTGTTCGGGGCGATCGTGCACCGGTTGAGAGTTCGGTGCGAGCCGTCGGAGGTTCACGGGTATGACCCCGGAGGGGATCTGAGAGAGCAGTTAACCGCGATCGCCCGTGGCGTGGTCTCGATCAACGAGTCGAAAGATTTTCAGAATCTCGCCCGGGTGATTCTCGCGAGGTTTCTTGATACGCCCGACTTGGCCCGCCAGATGATCGGAGAAAACGACGGGTTCAATTTGGGGCTCGCCGAGTGGATCCGTGCGGCGAGCGAGGCGGGACAGTTGTCGGTCGACGACCCCGAACACGCCGCGAAACAGTTCAAGGGGCTGCTCAGCACGTTTACATTTTGGCCCCAACTGATGGGGCGATTGCCGGCGACCGGAGGCGCGGAACGGGAGAAGATCGTCGAGTCGACGGTCGCGATGTTCTTGGACCACTACGGCACGGCTCCTTGACCGTGACGGCACCCGACCGAAACATGACACGCCGAGAGGCACCCGAGGAAAACAGCGGATGGGAAAATTCGGATCGCACGTCAGCGCCGCCGGCGGCGTCGACAAGGCCGTCGAGCGGGCTTTGCAAGTCGGTTGCGACTGCATCCAGGTGTTTACCAAGAACAATAACCGATGGGCCGCGAAGCCGCTGACCGAGGAAGCGGTTGCCGCTTGGCGGGCGGCTTGGGACGCTTCGGGGCTTTCCGCTCCGATCGCCCATGCGTCGTACCTGATCAATTTGGCGGCCCCCGATTCGGAACTGTTCGCCAAGTCGGTCGACGCGTTGGTCGTCGAGATGGAACGGGCGAACCGGCTCGGGCTCGAAGGCTTGGTCGTCCACCCGGGGGCGTTCACCAAGAGTGACGAGGCGACCGGGCTCGCGAGGGTGGTCGACGGCGTGACCGAAACGCTGGGGCGGGTCGAGTCGGGAACCTGTCGGTTGTTGCTTGAGAACACGGCCGGACAGGGGACTTGTTTGGGACACACCGTGGAACAGCTCGCGGCGATCTGGGATGGCGTCGACCGGCCGGACCGGCTGGGGATTTGTCTCGACACCTGTCACGCCCACGCCGCCGGCTACGCGGTCCACGCCGAATCGGGGCTGAACGAACTCCGCACGCGGATCCGCGATCGGTTTCCCGCCGATGCGGTGCGGGCGGTGCACCTGAACGACAGCAAGAAGCCGCTGGGGAGTCGAGTCGACCGTCACGAGCACATCGGGGGGGGCGAGATCGGCCGGGAAGGCTTCCGTCATTTGCTCGCTGACCCGTTGTTCCGTGACGTCCCCGGTTACCTGGAAACCGAAAAGGGGGACGACCCGGAAAGCGGCGAGCCGTGGGACGTGATCAACCTGCGGACGCT